>JADGIS010000277.1 GCA_015233825.1 Erysipelotrichaceae bacterium RD49 | reverse complement strand
CTATTCGTCGGCAGCGTCAGATGTGTATAAGAGACAGGATAAAAACAGTCTTGATAAGACTAGAAAAACTGTTGGTTGTATCATATTTCTAAAAAAATTGGGTTTTCAAACTTAACCATTTGAATATTGAGACAATAGGACCGATTTTGTTGAGTGCGGTTCTCTTTGTTTGGTTATTGACTACAATTTTTCTTATGTGAATTTCTTAACAAAGAATAGAGCAAGATTTGTAATTATAATCTTGCTCTTTAGTTCTGTGATTGGAATTTTACATTTCTGTTTTAATGACCTGGACCGACAGGCAGCCAGGTCCGCCGTGCACGATAAACATCGGGCAGAGTTCATTGATTTCAATGCGGGCCTCAGGCCAGACTTTTTCAAACCAGGCAGCACCTTTATCGGCGATGGCTTCATCATCCCCATGGCTGAGATAGAGGGTGTAACCTTTGCCGGTGCCAAGGTCGAGTTTCTTTTCGATTTCTTCTTTCATCTTGGCGAAAGCTTTGCAGACGGTACGGGTAGTCCCGACGATCGATAAGGATTCCCCGCTTTCGTTGAGAACGGCAACGGGAACGAGTTTGAGGGCTTTGCCGGCGATTGCCGAAGCGGCATTGACCCGGCCGCCACGCTGGAGAAAGTCAAAATCACGGACGAATATCGAAGAATGATGCGTTTTGATCATTTCATCTAAATGATCGGTAATTTCGTCCAGGCTGGCTCCGGCATCGCGCATTTTGACGGCTGCTTGGACCATTGCTTTCTGCGGTCCGCAAAGGGTTTTGGAGTTATAGACATGGACCCGGTTTGGATCATCGCAAAGATCTTTCATCATGCAGGCAGAAGTGTAGGTGCCCGAAAGACCATTGCCAATGCTGATGTCGAGAACTTCATCTTCGGGATTTTTGAGCAGCTCATTGTAGAGATCCAGCTTGCGCGAGGGAGCGGGCTGCGAGGAAGAAGGAATCGCTCCATGACGGATTTGCTCGACGAGCTGAGTGGGAGTGATGTCTTCATAATCGGCATAGCTTGTATTTCCGATTGTGACTTCGAGTGGAACAGAGTAAAACCCTTGTTCTTTAGCTTGAGCGGGCGTGATTAATGTAGAGGTGTCACTGACAATATGCAGCATCAAAATTTCTCCTTTTGAACAGTTTGGTTCAGGCGGCAATTGAAAGAAAAGACTTCAACTTTCACTCGCACAATCCATAAGGTAAACCATATTGAAATGAAATTTGAAAATGATGACCTAATTCTACAATTACCTATTCGTATACAGAATAAGAGATATAGACTTAAAAATCAATTTACCTAGT
Organism: Erysipelotrichaceae bacterium RD49; assembly: GCA_015233825.1. GTDB lineage: Bacteria > Bacillota_I > Bacilli_A > Erysipelotrichales > Erysipelotrichaceae > Allobaculum. The sequence continues at coordinate 294 of JADGIS010000277.1, read as the reverse complement.
ATTAAAAACTAGATTAAGCCAATAAAAAACCGAAATGCCCGCAATCTGATATGACGATCTACAAGCGTTTTCCAGAATCGGAAAAAGTTTATTAGAATCAACTTTTTCAATAGAAACTTCATGGCTTGGCAGCCACATGCCGGGATGAAAACAGTGAATAGATATTGAGTGTTAAAAATCTTTCTCCTTATCCAATCTACAACCAGGGCTGGCAGACAAAGAATTGCCTTGTTAGCGGAGGGGTTGTTTTCAAAGTAAAAAGACGGAGCGAGTCATTCTGTTTTGAAAGTCAGT
>JADGIS010000276.1 GCA_015233825.1 Erysipelotrichaceae bacterium RD49 | reverse complement strand
AATGGGTCACACCCGTTCCCATCTCGAACACGGAAGTTAAGCCATTGAACGCCGAAAATAGTGTTAAAGCGAAAATAGGACGTTGCCAGACAAAAAGTGAAAACCTCTGAAGAATAAAGGAGAAATCCGATATTCTTCAGAGGTTTTTTGATTTAAAGAAACTCTTTCATGAAGGTTCTAAGCCATCTTGGAGCTTTAGTAGAGAGAAGATGAAAGTGCTTGGTAGTCTTCTTTCAGAATATAGACAGAGACATTTCGCTCAGGGCATGTAAAGTCGGCTCGCCCATTTTCATCAACCCAAATTTCATGCTCAGGGTAGTTGATGTCAGTGAAGACATGGCCTGCTAATGAAAGGTCTTGAACGGTAGCAGACTTCCAATCACCAATAGAGGCAATCACGATAACTGGATGATCTCCCGGGGCCATCCAGCATGTTTTCTGTTTATCATCGTCATTGAAATCGATTACGGCGCCAGAAAGAAGATTTTTGCGAATCCAGATCATTTTATCAAGATTGGGGACTGGTGCTATATTGTCATGGTTGATCCCATAAAGATCTCCATAGAATACACAGGGATATCGGCAGTCACGCAATAAAAGAAGTGCATAGCTGATTGGCTTGAACCAGTCTTCTACCCAGGAATATAGAGCTTGTCCTGGCTGGGTATCGTGATTATCGGAAAATACACAGGCATATTCCGGTTCCAGTTCAACCAGACTGCCTTTGAAAACTTCCCGTAAGTCAGCATTTTCAGGATGATTTGAGTATTGCTGGAGACGATAATGTAAAGCAACATCGAACAGCTTCATGCAGTGGCCTGAATCCTTGAGATATTGAAGAAGGATCTGTGGATCGCCGCTCCAGAATTCACCAACTGCGAAATCCGGATGGTGACCATATTCTTTCATTTTCTTCAGCCAGCCTGAAAAGAAGCGGGCATCAATACTTTTGACTGCATCCAGCCGGAAGCCATCCACGCCGCTGATCTCGGTATACCATATCCCCCAGTGATAGAGCTCGTCGACAACTTCAGGAACGGAAAAGTCAATGTCGTCACCCATGATATAGTCAAAATTTCCTCGTTCCTTTGATACGTTGGGTGACCATTCCTTGCCTTCAAATTTTAGGATATGACTCTGGTCGTTATTCTGGTCATAGTCGGTACCGGTAAAATCTTTCCAATTCCAAGAGAAGTCGGAGTATTTTCCCTCGCGCTGGGGAAAAGTGTAATGGGTCCAAACCCGTACACCATAATAATCGCCTTCATTTTTATTGCGATCGTTTTCATCGATTTTGACTGCTTGTATATTTTCTGCTTCTTCTGAGCCCATCATATGATTGAGAACGATATCGCCAAGAACCCGAATACCGTGCTGCTGCAAATCTTGAACACACTTTAAGTATTCGTCTTTCGATCCATATTTGGTTTCCACACTGCCTTTAGCTAAAAATTCGCCAAGATCATAGTGGTCGTATACTCCATATCCGACATCTGCTTGTCCAGCCTGACCTTTGTATGCGGGTGGCAGCCAAATGGCAGTAATCCCTAAATTTTCCAAATGCTGTGCATCCTTGCTTACTTGTTTCCATAAGGAATTGTCCTGAGGAAGATACCATTCGAAGTACTGCATTAGTGTTTCGTTCATAAGAGTCCTCCATCTGTAATAGTTTCCTAATTATAATTCGGTATTATAATTCGGTCCTGCTTCCTTGAAAACTGAACGACCCTAATAATGGAGGATGGAGTAAAAGATAGGCGCTTGTTTACAAAAAATAATTTGTACAAATAATCGTTAAAAGTGAAAATAAAAGATGGACCAACATGGTGAATCCCCCAAAAGAAATAGCACCACTGGCCGCGACCCCTAATGATGAAAATTGGGAGCCTGATGACGTAACCTTCTGCTTTTACTATAATGTTGCGCGTGAAGAACTTTGAGCACGTTCTCTTTAGTTACAGAT
>JADGIS010000275.1 GCA_015233825.1 Erysipelotrichaceae bacterium RD49 | reverse complement strand
TGTATCACTCACAAGGCTTGTTTATCTTATCACCTGTAGAACCCGATGTCAACAACTTTTGTGAAATATTTTGATTCATTTCACAAGCGATTGTTTCACCGATATCTAAAGATGATTGGCGTGAAGTGTTCGGCCTTGGCGGCCGCTCCCTTAACGCTCATCTACTATATCATCCGAATAAGATTGGGTCAAGCCATTTTGTGAATTTATTTATTTTTTTGTCATGTACAGAGGGTAGATGCAGTTCTGAGGATATATTCGGATAAGACAAGGATAATATATTAGCTATTTTTGCCATAATCACGGCTTTTAGGCTAATATATTAGCTATGATTGACTTGAACCAATATCGAACTCTTCCTCAGATCCAGGAAGAAATTAAAGAACGGATGGTTGCCAGACGAAAAGAAAAGCACTTTTCACAGCAAAAGCTCGCTGCTCGCTCCGGTGTGAGTCTTGGATCCATCAAACGATTCGAAAGAACCAATGAAATTTCTCTGACATCTTTGTTGAAAATCGCTGGCGCACTGGAGGATGCCGAAAGTTTTGACCAGTTGTTTGCTCGACAACATTTCGAATCCATTGAAGAGGTGATCGCACTTGCCAAATCCAACACTTAAAGCCCCGCTCAGCTTAGACGTCTATGCGAATAGCAGAAAGGTTGGAACATTGGCTGAACTTCCAGACCATCGCATTGCTTTTGAATACAGCCCAGAATGGCTTCAATCTGGATTCTCCATCAGCCCGTTTTCCCTGCCATTAAAATCTGGCGTTTTCATTCCGAAATCCTACGAACCTTTTGATGGCTTATTTGGCGTCTTTTCCGATAGTTTACCTGATGGATGGGGTGCTTTATTGACTGACAGACTTCTTCGGTCTAAGGGAATTGATCCTTATTCTTTAAGCACTTTAGCCCGATTAAGTCTAATTGGCAAAAACGGGAAAGGATTATTGGAATATCGTCCTTCGCAAGCATTAAAGGAAAGCTTCCATACTATCGATTTTGATGAACTTGCGAAGGAATGTGAAAAAATCCTGGACGATCAACCCTCTAAAGATCTTGACGCCCTTTATGGTCTTGGAGGGTCGTCCGGCGGCGCTAGACCAAAAATCAATACGTTTGTCGATGGAGAGGAATGGATCATCAAATTTCGCACTCACTATGATTCAACATGGATCGGCCAAGAAGAATTTGATTACTTTACTTGTGCAAAATCCTGCCAAATTGAAGTTCCTGAATTTCGACTATTCCCCTCAAAGACAAGCCCTGGATATTTTGGCTGTGTGCGTTTTGACCGAAGCAATCAAGAAAAAATCCATATGGTTTCAGCAGGTGCATTACTAGAGACCAATTATCGAATTCCTAACCTTGACTACGAAATATTGCTTAAACTTACTTGGCTGCTGACAAATGACATGGAAGAAGTAATCCGAATGTTTCGTCTTGCTTGCTTTAATGTTTTCAGCCACAACCGTGACGATCACGCCAAGAATTTCTCTTTCTTATACAAAGATGGACGTTGGAGATTATCTCCTGCTTACGATTTAACATGGAGCAGTTCATTTGGAGGTGAGCACGCCACAACCATTCACGGAAACGGTAAAAATCCAGGCCCAGTTGATCTTCAACAAGCCGCTTCTTCGATCGGTATCCCTTCTAAGGCAGCACAGACCATCATCCAGAAAACCAAAGCAAACGTTGAGAAGATGCTCAAAAACACTTTACAAAAACACCGCCCCCACTAAACTAAGCTTACTTTCTCTTCATATACAAAAAGTCCCGGATGTTCACTCTTTTGAAGGAACATCCGGGACTTGAATTTACATAAGCGGATCTTTCAAAAACCAACACCAGCTTCGACATAACTGTGGTTACAGTTATTTTCTACGACTTGTCATGGCCATGTTTTTTACCATGCTTCTGATTTCGTCGTTGTTTCATTTCATTCTTATTGGAAGAAGTGGAACCAGTCC
>JADGIS010000274.1 GCA_015233825.1 Erysipelotrichaceae bacterium RD49 | reverse complement strand
TATAGTATATCATAAATATGATTAAATATGCTTAAATAAAATAAAAAAGATATAACATCCAGTAATACATCTTTATGCACCAGTCGCTTTCATCTCGGTCATTGAATGGCCGAGGATTCCCGCTCCACGTCCTAAAAGAATCAGCAGCTTCTACAATCAACCTTACAAAGTGAGATCATTTAAATTTACAGACTTTGCCATATAAGACAATCACAAGTAATAAAAATCACTCGAATTCTACTGTAGATAAAGTAGAATTCGAGTGCTTAATCAGATAATGAATTCCTGGCTGGGAGAATAATAGCTGGGATTCATGGTACTTATAGGCTTGCAGAGATCAAAGTCTCTTCAATATTTAGATTTCAGCGCAAGCCATTGAGGAAAGCTCTAATCTTCTACAACTTGATTCTCGACATAGGAATAGTTTGGACTGACGTAGGGATTCATCTGGTAGACATTCATATTGAACTGTTGGCCAAGAAGTTGTTCGGTCAGCGGATTTTCGCATGAGAATAGTTTTTCAAGATCGATAGTATAAAACTTTGAGATCAGATACTCTTTTGTTTCGGTCTGTTCAAAGGAAATAGTTATACTCAACTGTTTGTTTTCTTCAAGTAAAATCCCTTCCCAGATATGTGTAGCTAAACCTTCCCAGTTCAAATTATCGCTCTTTTCTGTCGGTTGAACAATCTCGTATACCACGCTCTTGCATAGCCATTTCCCATTCCCGTGTTCGAGTTCAGAACGAAAGATCAATGAAGTTGTTTCTGTGAGTGGTTGATTGATAATTACCCTTACTTTTTTGCCTTGTACCTGAGAAAAATCGTCCTTTGCGCCACAGACAGGTGTTTTCGAATCTAAGAGGATTGAGATAGCGGGCTTGTGAATCAATTCAGTCAGATTGTCTGCAGAAATCGTAGTTTTAGCGGAAACGCATCCCCCTGCAACAATAGAAGCCACTAAAGCCAAAAGAATAAGTCTTAACTTTTTCATATAGAAATCTCCAGGTTATAAAGTTCTTAACAGGAGTTTATCTGTAGTTTCTGAAAAGTTGTAATTGGCTAACATTTAACCAACAAGTGGCCAATTATAAGTTGATGTTTCACACACAGACGGGTAGTAATAATAATAGCCTGTGGATCCGCTGACTCCAACCCAACCAACGGAAGCTGAAAGACCAGCTGAGTAACTATAACTAAATTGGCCGGTAGTAGTAAAAGTAACTCCTTGATCACCATTGATCAAGCTCCAAGTTTGGGCATATTTTGTAAAAGCATATTGCGATGCACCCACTAATTCAATACTACCTTCAATGATATTTACGAAATATCTAAATCCTTGTACAGTAACATAGTCAGTAAAGATGGTATGGTACGCATTCGGGACTGTTCCTGTTCCTCTAGGGGCTGCAGGTACACTTCGTACAGGAATTTGAATAACAAATCTTGTCGCTTGCACTGCTTTCTGAGGAACAGATTTACCTCCAGAAAAACGTTTTTTATAAGCAGCATTTTCTGCTGTCGACAGTTGAACTTTGTGCACTTCAAACCCTTGGTCGGTCAAAGAGTCAATAAATTCCTTTTCTGTAAACTTAACAGAAAGCATTTTATCAGTATTAAGGGTAACGCTTGCTTCTTGGTAGTCGGGAATTTCTAAGCCATAAATTGGAGAAACCAATCCTAAAGAAAGCAACGCCGTCATAAAACCCGTTAGCAGTTTTTTCATAATGATTCACCTCATGAGATTTATAGTGGGGTCTTTTCTTTTTAGCAGTGAATACCACAGCCATTTTTTTACAAGTAACAACCTGTTCTTACGCTGGATAGAGTAATAGTTTTATCTTTTGATAAGGAATAGTCCCTAATCTAACTGATTGTTTAACACAAGATAACATCTGAGTTCTGAAGCTTTCTTTTTATGACATGTTAGAATTTCTCCCAAAAGGAGGTTCGCTATGTCTATTCATTCAGAAAC
>JADGIS010000273.1 GCA_015233825.1 Erysipelotrichaceae bacterium RD49 | reverse complement strand
GTTCAAAAAGTAACTGTTTTGAGAGCAGAGCAATCCGGTTATTCAGCTGCTCGCAGTATCGATTCGCCGTATATTCTTAAAAACGATAAAATAAAAGCCTACGAATCATCGATTATGATGATTTATAAGCTTATTAGGATACTATACGTATAGTGTAATCGACTGGGAAAGTTCTATTTAAATCACAAGCAAAAGTATCTTTTTCAGATTGAATCAAGTGCTTACTTCGTTTTTTCGTCTTCATCAAAAATGCTTCCAGATACAAAAACGACCAGTCTGGCAATCATTCCAGGCTGGTCGTTTTAAAGACTACAGTCTTTTTCATGTTTTTTCTTGAATGGGCAGCTTATAAAAGGCCCATTGTCTGCAAGAAGGATACGATGACCAGAATGCTGAGGACACTCAAAACCATCGTAATGGTACTGACCATCCCAACCAAATCGCCTTGGTAGCCGCATTCAATAGAATAAGGAGTGGCTGCCGAAGCAACTGGAGAAAACAAACAAAGGATGGCTATCAGCTTCATCAATGGACTCATGCCAGGAATCAACCAAATGATGACGCTCATGACGATTACCAGTGCAAATCGGGTGATGCAGACCATCATGATTTCTTTGACTTCCTTTTTAGGTAAATGAAAATCAATCATTAAGCCGATCATAAACATCGTTAAGAAAGCATTCGCGCTGCCAATGGTTTCTGCATAATCCAATACGATCTGGGGAATAGGAATCGAGCAGGCGGCTAGTCCAAACAAAACCACATAGGTCATAAACGGCACGGATTTGAGCAGGGTTTTGGCAATCCGATTAAACGTCAAGGGCTCATTCGGACCGGAAGCGACTTTGGCAAGCGCATAGGAAATGCCAAGCCCCATGATGGCATTGCCGGTATCAAACATGCACAGATAGCCAACGCCTGTTCCCGGAAAGAACAGCTCGACAAACGGCATTAAAAACGCACCAAGATTGAATGTGCTGACCGTAAGCATGAAAGCCGAAGTACGCGGCTCGCGTTTTCGTCCTGCCAATATGTAGCCGGCATATAAGGTAATACAGCTGGCCATTACGCCAATGCAAAAAAGAAGGGGCAGTTCAGGCCCAATTACAATGGAAGCGGCGTTGCGGATCAAGGCAGCTGGCAGTGTAACTTTGACGATTAAGTTTCCAAGCAGTTTGGCCTCCTGCTTACTGAATACGCTTAAACTTCGAAGCAGGTATCCAAGAGCAATGATGATTAGATAGCCGCTGGTTTTAATCAAAACAGAAGACATGATTTCCTTTTTCTAAGCAGATCTTTTCTGCAGATTCTTTGATGTGCAGGATTTATCTCATATCCATCGTGTTTTGACAAGCTCAAAAATTGCCATATGAATGACCATAATGGCTGACTCTTTCTCAGCTGCTCTACTCTGGATCCTCATTTTTGGTCTTATTCTCTACTCAAGCAAGAGAACGCTCGCTGATAATGTCGTAAACCCGCTCTTTGTGGAGCCTGTTTTGCTGGTAATCCAGCTGATAGCAGGCCGCAAACAAGACATCCAGCAGCCAGTTTAAGGAAGCGCGGGTTGAAAAGGAGGAAATCCTGGCGGCATGATCTTCCGCACTTGGCACAAGCAGCTGGAAAGAGGCACCCGTTTTTTCTTTAGTCAGTGCAGAAGAACTGATCAAAAGCCAAGGATACGGCCGTTGTTTTAAATAGCGAAGCAAAAACGAGGCGTTTTGCGCTCTGGCAGCCATCGTAATTACGATTGTAAAATCATCTGGGCCAATTTGGGCGGCCAGCAGCCGCTGCTCATATTCGTCTGCCGGAACCAGAACTGTCTTGCCAATTTCAGCCATCTGGAAGCGAAAGCTGTAGGCCGCAAATAGATTGCTGGCCGAGGTAAAGATGAGAATTCACCTAGTGTTTCGTCTCAATGACATTTTGAATAATCGAATCTTCGATTTTCCCTTAGATCCTGAAGGTTTTAAGCTATTTCGAAAACTTATTTTATAAAGAACATACATTTTTGAAATCAGACAAAAAT
>JADGIS010000272.1 GCA_015233825.1 Erysipelotrichaceae bacterium RD49 | reverse complement strand
TTTAGAGAAACAAATGAACGTAAATAGCAAATTGTTGTTTTATCTGAGGCGCCGTATACGGATCCGTACGTACGGTGCTGTGAGAGGGAGGCATGATACTAACTCATGTTCTCTCTACTCGATTGGTTGAGATGTTTGTTTTGAATGAGAACTGGATACTCTGCTTCGGTGGTCCGATTGCGCGATCCATTTCTCGCTAGTCGATTGCGGCTGGGAATGCTACAGAGCATTTTTCCTGGCCATCCTGCCCTCTTTCATTCTAGCCGCTTGTTTTTTCAGCCGATGGCCACGAATCAAGATCATGCTTGTGCTGCTGTCCGTTTTTGATGGATCTCTTCTGGATCTGGTGGATCACTCTAAATGCCAGCATTGGCTTGCAATGAATCAGTCTAACAGATCTTTGTATTTGTCCATAGTCACTAATTCTGAAAGGCTAGCTAAGCCTTCGGGCTCGATGTCTTTGCCAAAGCCATAGCTTGCCCAGATGAAAGGAATGTCGGCATCGATTGCAGCCTGGCGGTCACCATTGGTGTCACCAATGTACACCGCTTTTTCCAGGTTGTCTTTGGCCATTAAAGTACGGATCGTCTGGCCTTTTGGGGTTAAGGTTTCGCCAAAACAAAGGTGGCCATCAATGACATCTTCCAAATGGGCATTGGCCAAGAAATCTTCCACATAGCCAAGCTGGCAATTCGATACGATGCCAACGTAGTGGTCTTTGGCCAGTTCCTTGACGGTTTCAATGACGTTTGGATAAATGCAGGATGCGCAGCCAGTGACCAGATCAACCACTTCTTGCGTTTCGGCTTTTTCCATGATAGCTTCACCTTCTTCTTTGGAAAGGTTGGGGAAATAGAACTTTCTGAATTCATCCATGGTCTTGCCAAGCAGCGGGGAAAGGTTTTCGACGGTTACATTGCGGGGATAGCCGGCTTTTTCAAAGCTGTCGTTCCAGCTGTCGGTAATTTTCTGGCGGGTATCCCAAAGGGTTCCATCGAGATCAAAGAGAATAGGGGTTTTCGTTTTGTTTTTCATGGTTTCAGTCTATCGGGGCAGTTCTATCCCTTCAAGACCAAGGTTTGCCGGATGGAGGAAAGAGTCCTTTTCGATCTTTTCTTCGTTTTGATTGATTTAGGAAAGATTTTTGTCTGGTTTGAGTGGCTTATTTATCTGATGGATACGAGCCGATATTTTGAACTCTGTTAGAAACTACGGGTAGCTTGAACCTCTGGTTTGAAGCCTATTCTCTACTTTATCATCCAACAAGCCCATTTCGAAGAATCATTCCTATGCCGCAGCTTTTTAAAATGACTCTTTCTATAGGAGGGATATGCTGGCGGCATATTTGAGACTAATTTATTTTCAGTCCGGCTTGCCTTGGGATCTTTTGGTTATGGTTCTACTAATTGAAAACTCAGGAGCAATTACTCCTGAGTTTTTCGCAGCCTACATTGAGAGAACAATAATTTTTAATAATATCGTTCTATCTAAGAAGATCATATTTCTAAATATGAAGCCCTAATTTCTGGTTGATAGCAGGAAGATTTATCATGCTAGGAATAGCATTCAATCTATCATCGTGCTTTTTATACATTTGCATATAGTCCATGATAGTTACTCCCATAAACAAATCAGTATCCAGATCACGGAAGACCACCAATATTAGTTGGGTCTTTATCACCGTATACATTTTTCGAGTCTGACAACCGAATATATAGGACATCATTTTCAGGATCGTAATTAATCCTTAGGTTTCCTGTATATTTCATTCGATATGCCCCCTGATATTTTCTTCTGCATCCAAGTAGAAACCACATATTCAACGCTTGGCTGACTGAGATTCGTTACAACTTTAATATATAAAGAGCGGTCAGGCCGGCCGCTGTCTGTGCCCGAAAAATAAACCCTGAATAATTCATAGATTTTTTCACAAGTCTATTTTCAGGTGTTTTGTTCTAGAATCAAGGACAAAATAGATGATATTTTAATTGCTCGTCCAATTTTCAGTTAGAAAGTGTTTGTTGTAATTGAA
>JADGIS010000271.1 GCA_015233825.1 Erysipelotrichaceae bacterium RD49 | reverse complement strand
TATGGATTGTTCGTCTCTGGTAAGACTCTTCCATCCTACGGGAGATCTTTTTTGTTTTCCATATTTCTTTTTTGACATATCAAATTCAGCCACCAACCCAATCCCACCAATTTTTTCAGAGACCCCAAAAATTTCAAAAATCTAAGACAAAAAGTTATACACAGAGAGAATTTTAGACAAAATTATTACACGGGGATTAGTTCTTTGTAAATTAGCTTTCATAGGCGATAATGCTCGTTTTAACGCTCGAAATAGTAAATGAAAAATGAGCATAAAACTGAAAATGTAGACGTTTGATGAAAGACTTTACTTGTTCGAGTAAGTCACCTGTTCATAGAACGTAAACACGCCAAACTGCTCTTATGGCAACGTTCTGGATAAATTCAAGAATCAATTTCAATTTTAAAAACACATCAACTTATCTGTTCTTTATCCATCGTTTTTCAAGTACAAACTTCAGACAGAAGGAAGGCCTTGATTCTTTTTTCGAAAACTCCAAAAGTTTATCCATCGTACTGGAAGATTTTTGAAATTCGGATCGAAAGTCCATTGTACTGAAAAAACTTTCAAAACCGATATCAAAATCCGTCGTAATGGATTTTGATAAGAAATTTTCAATTTTATCCATTACAATGGATTCAAAGAAGCAGATTTGGAAGGAGGATGGAATATGATTCTAAGAACTTCGTATCTCCAACAAATTCGGCCATTCATGGATTCGGACCTTGTCAAAGTACTGACCGGAATTCGGCGATCTGGCAAATCGGTCTTGCTCTTACAGATTCAGCAGGAACTGATTGAAAGAGGAGTAAATCCAGATCAGATGATTTATCTGAATTTTGAAGATTTATCCAATTACCATCTGCTGAATTTTCTGCAGCTGCATAAAGAGATTAAAGACAGAGCCTCAAAAATCGGAAAAAAGGTTTATCTGTTTTTTGATGAAATTCAAGAAGTTCAGGGCTGGGAACGCTGTATTAATTCGTTTCGAGTAGAACTGGACTGTGATATTTATATTACTGGTTCAAATGCAAGACTCTTATCCGGAGAGTTAGCTACTTATCTAACAGGACGATATATTGAAATTACCGTTTATCCATTTTCGTTTCGGGAATTTATGGAGTTGTACCAGACGATTAATCCCGAAAGTAACGAAAAAGAATGTTTCAGCCAGTATCTTCATTTCGGCGGAATGCCCTACCTCTCTAATCTTCAGTACCGTAAGGATCCCTGCCGCCAATACTTGCAGGAAATCTATAACTCTGTCCAATTACGCGATATTATCAGGAGAAATAACATCCGGGATGCGGATCTTCTCAATCGAATTTTAGGGTTTGTGATGGCCAATGCTGGAAACACTATAACAGCTGCCTCCATCTCTAAGTTCTTAAAAAACGAAAACCGGTCTGTTTCCTCCACCTCGGTTTTGAATTATCTTGAGTATTGCTGTGAAGCATTTTTGATCTACAAGGTTCCAAGAGATGACTTGCAAGGAAAAAAGGCTTTGAAAACGATGGAGAAATATTATCTGGCAGACCATGGAATTAGACAAGCGGTACTTGAAAGCAATCAGCGGGATATTCAGCTGGTTCTGGAAAATCTGGTTTTTCTGGAGTTGAAACGCCGCGGTTATGAGGTCCGGATTGGTAAAGTCGGAACTAAAGAAGTCGATTTTGTTGGAACCAAAGGTGGCGAAAAACTGTATATTCAGGTTTCTTATCTTCTGGCTTCCGAACAGACGATCGAACGGGAATTTGGAGTGTTCGATGAAATTCAGGACAACTTTCCCAAGATGGTTGTTTCGATGGATGAACTGGATTTTTCAAGAAATGGCTGTCACCATTGGAATATCCGGGATTTCTTACTGGCGGAATTCTGGGCATAAATCAAATTGATTTGGTTATCTGGAAGAAAAGAAATAGCACCACTCGCCGCGACCCCTAATGATGAAAATTGGGAGCCTGATGACGTAACCTTCTGCTTTTACTATAATGTTGCGCGTGAAGAACTTTGAGCACGTTCTCTTTAGTTACAG
>JADGIS010000270.1 GCA_015233825.1 Erysipelotrichaceae bacterium RD49 | reverse complement strand
AGGAGAACAATACTGTTGATTTCCATATCGGATTAAACGGTTTGTCTTTCCAATATAGCGGTTTTCATGGTACGAGTTTCTGCTTTTCTTTAGATGCTCGGCCATTCAATGACCGAGTAGTTCACAAATAGAGGATTTCTGCCTTCAAAGGCTTTGCCTTTGGTCCTGGCAGATCCAAGGAGGAAATTAATGGATGAGTAAACCTCAGCAGCCGCAAAAAAAGCCGCCCGTAAAATCCAAACCATTTCCCTATATGGTTTACATCCAGTTTGATGGATCAAAAAAAGCCTATTCATTCGGGGCTTTTGATGAATACAAAACGAATGAGCCCGTGGTAGTCGAAACGGTTCGCGGCCAGGAGATTGGAACGGTCTATGTGCCCTCATTGCCCTATGACGAATCTAAAATCAAAGGCGATATCAAGCCGATTCTGCGCCGGGCGACGGATAAAGATTTAAAGCGGAAAGCCGAAAATGAAGAGAAAGCCCAGGAGGCTATGGAAATCTGCCAGGCAGCCATTGCCAAACTGGCTTTGGATATGCACCTGATTTCCTGTGAATATACCTTAGACAGGGCCAAGATCATGTTTACCTATGTCAGCGATGACCGGGTGGATTTTCGCGGTCTGCTCAAGGAACTGGCCGGCCAGCTGCAAGGACGCATTGAACTGCGGCAGGTTGGGCCAAGAAATAAAGCCAAGTTAGTTGGCGGCATTGGCATCTGCGGCATGGAATGCTGCTGCAGCCGGTTTATGTCGGACTTTGATACGGTCTCGATCAATATGGCCAAAAACCAGCTGCTTGCGCTCAATATCTCCAAGCTTTCGGGCCAGTGCGGCAAGCTCAAATGCTGCTTGCGCTTTGAAAACGATGAATATACCCATCTGCGGAAAAACCTGCCCAAGCTCAATTCGCAGATTGATTACAATGGCAATACCTATCGCATTACCGGCATGAATGTTCTGCAAAAGCAAGCCAAACTGGAAAACCGCGAGGAAACCTTGTTTGTTGGCTTCGAGGAACTGTTCCCGGATAGAAAGGATGCGTTGCATGAACCGACAGAAAAGCTTCCAGAATGAGGAGGCTCCAGCTTTATATTTAGTCCCGACGCCGATTGGCAACCGTTTTGAGGTCTCCGAGCGCACCTTGGCTGTTCTCAATGGCGTGGATGTGATTGCCTGTGAAGATACGCGCAATTCCGGCCAGCTGCTCAAGTCGCTTGGCATTTCCAAGCCTTTGATCAGCCATCATGAATTCAACGCTGCTTCCAGTGTTCCTGGCATCATTCAGCTGCTGGACCAAGGCAAGAAAGTGGCGATCATTTCCGATGCCGGCTACCCCTTGATTTCGGATCCGGGAGCCATGCTGGTGCAGGAAGTGATCAAAGAGGACTATCCAGTCATTTCCATTTCCGGTCCGAATGCGGCTTTGGATGCCCTGGTGGCTTCTGGCCTTTCGACCCAGCATTATTTGTATTATGGCTTTCTGGATTCAAAACCCTCAAAGCGCAAAAAGGAACTTCAAAGCTTAAAAGCTTTTCCTTGGACCTTGATTTTTTATGAAGCACCCCACCGCATCCAGGAAACGCTGGAAGATATTCTGGAAGAATTGGGTGATCGCAAAATCTGCTTGGCGCGCGAGCTGACCAAGCTGCATGAAGAGTATTTGCGCGGAACGGTCAGTGAGATTTTAGCGGTTTGTGAAGGGCTGAAAGGCGAAATGGTGCTGGTCGTAGAGGGCAATACGGAAAAAAGCACGGTGACCTTGGAAGAAGTCACCCAAAAAGCCATGCAGCTTGCAAGTGAGGGGCTCAAACCCAAACAAGCGGCCGCAGCAGCGTGTGAAGGCAGTGATTTTTCTAAAAATGAAGTCTATGCCGAGATGATGAAACGCAAATAGCACATCGATCAGATACGAAAACAAGCAATCTTTAGGAATAGTCACTAAATAACTTGATTATTTATTGGGATAAATAACATAGTTCCATTGCCCTAATTCGTCACACTCGGACATGTTAATTGTCTCGATTTGCTCATCTGTCAATTTGATTTGCACA
>JADGIS010000026.1 GCA_015233825.1 Erysipelotrichaceae bacterium RD49 | reverse complement strand
AGAAATCCCTTTTAGATATCGGGAAATGATAGGATCCTTTTCCAAAACGGCCTGGTCGGCCTGAGTGGAATAACCAAGAAGATACTTGATTGCCTGCTGCTTAAGCAGTGAGAAATTCGAGTTTTTACCAAGACAGGTCTTCCGTTCGTCAGAATAAGGAAGATTGGAATAAGGCATAAGAAGTGAATTCGCTTCAATAAAATCGAGAAGAGGCATAGCTCCTGTATCGGAGGAGAGATCACCTCCATCAAATGAAATCTTGCTTTCTGAAACCAAAAAAGTCATACTGTTATTTAAGGTGTTTGTCATTGTCGTGTCCTTTCTTTGTTTTCTGGTAATGACATTGTACAGGAATTAAAGACATTTGACATTCACCTGTCAGGTGAAAATCACAATGGTCGGAAGCACGTTTCATAAAGGTGTTTCCGACCATTTTTAGATTTATATGAATTGTTCAGGCTAAAATGGTCCGCGCTGCTTAACATGAAGCCGTATGAATTGCATTCGGCTAAGCGCTTGAACTTGACAAAATGCGGAATGATTTGTGCTTTCCCGTTTCGTATACTGCTTTGAAACGCCAATGGAAATAAAAGATGAAAATAAACATAATAAGATTGAAAACAAATGTTTAAAAGACTGAAATGGGAAAGAAACAAAACGGCATGGACGTTTGCTGGATCTGTAAGAAACAGGATTAAATGATGAATTTATGAATAAAATGAAAGTTCTTACATTTTGCAAAGAATATGAAAAAGATCATGGCTCAGGCGTTTTTGAGCAAGCCAGAACGGATGGCAGCCAGCAGAATCGATAATAAGGGGGTCGATCAAGAATGTTCTTCAAAATGAGTTCATTTTAAGAAAAAAGACTGGAAACGGCTTTAGTCTTGCTGGATTCGAAACAATGATCCGGCAATTCACACAGGAAAGAATCTGGATTTCATCCATATTTAATCTTGTTTGGATAGTTCAAACTCATTTCTCTGATGCGAAAAAAATTTTGAAATCGTCTTGGTGAGGTGATTTTGTACAAGGTTTTGTTCGATACTCTTCCCAAATTGTCGTTGAAATCAGAAAAGTGCTCCGCTAAAATGGGTTGCAAGACGTAGTTTCTTTTTTATGAGGAGGAAAGAAAAATGAACTCACGCAAATATGTTGCGGGAGCTGCGGCTTTTGCCATGACGCTATCTATGGTTGGATGCTCTGGCGGAAGCGGCTCATCTGCTTCGAGCAACGAAATTCTGAAAGTTGGAACAACCCAGGAACTTTCAGGAATTTTTAACCCCATGTATTCCAGTACAGCCTATGACCAATGGGTTGTAAACCTGGTTTACCAGTCCATGGTTGGTTATGACGCCAACAGCGAAATCAAGCCAATCCTGGCCGAATCTTTACCCGAAGTTTCTGAAGACGGTATGACGATTACTTACAAGCTGAAACCGGATCAGAAATTCTCCGATGGATCCACTCTGGATGGCGACGATGTGAAGTACTCCTTCACTTTGATGGCTGACCCAGAATACATCGGCGGTTACAATGATGGAAACTTTAACTTCATCCAGGGCTGGGACGAGTATCAGAATGGGGATGCCGAAGAAGTAACCGGTATCCAGGTTTCTGATGATAAATTGACGGTTACCTTCACTTGTGAAGTGCCTGATATTGATGCTGCCACCACAATCGGCACGGTCATGATCATGCCCGATGATCAGTTTGAATACACAAAAGGCAATCTGGAAGAGTACCAGAACCTGGCTCCTGAAAATATTATCGGATCCGGCGCTTATAAACTGAATAAATACGATAAATCCGCTGGCGCTTCTGTTGTTCTCAACGAAAACTACACTGGCGATGGCGACTACAAGGTTAAATCGATCGTAATCCGCACCATTGAAGATGGTACAGAAGTTGCCAACCTGAAATCCGGGGAAATCGACTACCTGCCGGAAGAAATTCAGCCAGATGTAATCGGTCCGGCTTCTTTGGTTGAAACCGTAACGACTGACCACTACTTCCGTGCTGCCCAGGGTTACTTTGGCTTCAACGCAGCAGCTGGCCCAACTGCAGATCCAGCTGTCCGCCAGGCACTTGCCTATGCAACAAACCGTGCTGAATTCGTTGATGCTTACTATCAGTGGCCAGAAGGTCAGGCAAGCGATGACATCAAAGATGTTTCCACGGGTTATGTTCCAACAATTTTCTGGTCTCCAGTTGCTGCCGGAACCGGTGATGTTGTAACGGGTGAATCTCAGTTAGACGGTCTTGTAACGTACGACTATGATCTCGAAAAAGCCAAACAGATTCTGGATGACGCTGGCTGGACAGTCGGTGGGGATGGAATCCGCGAAAAAGACGGTCAGAAACTGGAAATCAAATTCCTGGCTACAGAAAACAACTCTGTATTGAGCATGCTGCTGCCAATCATTATCAAATCCTGGGGTGAACTCGGTGTTGATTTGAAACAGAACACCGTTGACTTCAACACGCTGGTTACGACTACTGACCCATCCAATGAAGACAGTGCTGAAGACTGGAGCGCCTTCTTCATGTCTCTGACTTTCACTGGTCTTTCCAATACTTCGATGAACAACGCTGAAGGCTACACCGAAGTAAATGGTAAAAAAGTTCCAGGCGGCAACAACTATCCAAAGATCTTTGATGAAGAACTGAATGGCTACCTGAATGCTGGTAAACAGACTGGTGACCCAGCTGTTTCCGAAGAAAACTACCGCAAAGCCATGGTTCGTGCTTCTGAACTTGTTCCATTCCTTGGCATTTACGGAAACAACCTGTTCAACATCTACAACAAACGCGTAGAAGGCCTCAAAACAGGTCCTGTATGCAACTGGTCTCAGGCGATGGATGGTGCATCTTTGAACCTGGATGCTCAGGTTCAGGCATCTGACGCTGGTGAAGAAGCTCCTGCTGACGACACAACAACAACCGAATCCTCGGCTGCTTAATTGTTATCGGAAATCAAAATTGTTTGTTTGACTGATCAATGAACCGCAGGGAGACCTCCTTGCGGTTTTTTGTTGGTCAGGATCATGGAAAATGTCTGGTTGTCTGCGGATGGTTTGGGGCGAAACAAATCCTGGCAGACCCAAAGGCCAGATCTAATCTTTGCAATAAAGGCTGAAACCAGATGGCGGACGCCTTTCCATCCTCCGGACTTGGTCGCAAAGAGTCCGGATGAGGGACAGGCGCTGACGCCTGGAAGAAATTGGATGAAAATAAAAAAATCTGTTTTCATTCAATTCGTGGTTCGCGTTTCGAAAAGTCGGCTATTAAAGATGGATTTAACATCTTAAATGGATGAAATTTAGGATAGATAAAAGATTTTAAGGCTATAACGGCAAGATGAAATGGTTTGATGAAAATAAATAGGATACATGAAAACCTCTGAAAGCAAATGGCAGAGGCTGAAAAAGTTTCAAAGGTAGATTCACTCATGTAACACTCTTTGTTATAATTACAGAGATTTTCAAGTCAAACGTTCCAAGGGAAAAGGGGAGTGTGTATGTTAAAGTACATTATTAAACGTTTACTGACCTCAATCCCGGTGCTGTTGATCATTACAATGGTGATCTTTGGCGTTGTTAAATCAATGCCTGGAGATGAGGTTACTGCCTATCTCGGACCGGGAACAAAAGCTACACAGGAAGTCAAACAGAAAGCGCGTGAAAAGCTGGGTCTGGACAAGAGCATTCCAGAGCAGTATGTCCGCTGGATGGGCCGCCTTTTAACTGGCGACTTAGGCACTTCCTTCACACTGAAACAGCCGGTAGGCCAAGTCATCGGCACCTATGTGTGGAACTCATTTTTGCTCAACATCGTTTCGATGGTATTGGGCCTGGCGCTTGCGATCCCAGTGGGCATCCGCCAGGCCGTGAAGAAAGGATCGTTCACCGACAACTTCTGGACGGTCTTCTCACTGCTGGGCATTTCCGTACCGACATTCTTCTTCGGAATGGTGCTGATTTACTTCGTCGGTATGAAAGTCAGCTGGATTCCATTCAGCGGCATGCGGGATTCCGTGTATGCCAACTTTGGATATCCAGGCGGTACGATGCAGGAGATCCTGGACATCATGGCGCATATGATGCTGCCAACGATCGTCTTGACCTTCTCCAACTTTGCAACCTTCTCACGCTATGTCCGCAACTCCATGGTTGAAGTCATCAACCAGGATTATGTACGAACGGCACGTGCCAAAGGTTTAAAAGAAAAGACTGTTATTTACAAACATGCATTTAAAAATGCGCAGATTCCGCTGGTTACGCTGCTGGGTCTGTATATTCCTTCGCTGTTTTCAGGAGCAACCATTCTGGAAAGCGTATTCGTCTGGCCCGGTATTGGCGGTGTCTTGCTCAATGCGATCAATCAGCGTGACAACTCCTTGACAACAGCCTGCCTGGTTTTCTCAGCAGTGCTGATGATTCTGGGCAACCTGTTATCTGATATTTGTTATTCCATCGTCGATCCACGTGTTAAGGTTGACGGTTAATCGAGAGGAGAGGAAAGAGAATGAGTATCGAGAATCAAACATCCGAACCTCGCAATAAGTGGCAGCAGCAGGCAATTGACGAGAAACAAGCTGACGAAAAGATCGACGCCGTCGGCCCTTGGATGATTGCCTGGCGTAAATTCAGAGCCAACCGTGTTGCTATGGCCGGATTGATTATTTTTGGCCTGATTGTGCTCCTTGTTATTTTTGTTCCTATTATCATGGGAATTGATGTAAACCACTACGACACCTCGATCATGAACCAGGCGCCTTCAGCTGAACATTGGCTGGGCACCGATGCGCAAGGCCGTGACTGCTTGTACCGCTTGATGCTGGGTGGACGAATTTCAATTTTAGTTGGTGTTCTGGCGGCGGCTTTAACGGTTATCTTTGGCTGTCTGGTCGGCGGGATTGCCGGTTTCTATGGCGGCTGGGTCGATAACCTGCTGATGCGTTTTTCCGAAATCGTATATTCGCTGCCATTTACCCCAATGATTATCGCGGTTGCTGCCACTATGTTATGGGTGCCAACCGAACGGAAGATGTATACCGTCGCGATGGTAATCGGTGTTCTTTCCTGGCCTGGCCTGGCTCGTCTGGTCCGCGGCCAGATTCTGACGCTGCGTGAGCAGGAGTTCATGCAGGCCTGTGAAGCTTTAGGCTTCTCCGATTCCTCGAAGATTTTCAAGCACTTGCTGCCAAACGTTATTTCGCTGGTCATCGTGAATGCCACACTGCAGATGGCGGGGGCGATTCTGACCGAAGCCGGTCTTTCCTACTTAGGGATGGGAATCATGCCGCCGCAGCCATCCTGGGGTTCTTTGATGAACCTGGGCCAGAATGCCCAGGCTTTCCAGAATTATCCTTGGGAATGGGTTCCAGCAGGTATCATGTGTCTTTTAACTGTAGTATCCATCAACCTGGTGGGTGAAGGTCTCCGTGACGCCTTTGACCCGAAAGAGATTCAATAGGAGGTCAATATGAGCGACGAAAGACAAAGAATTCTGGATGTCGATAACCTGAAGGTCTACTTCCATACGAAAAGGGGAGATTCCAAAGCGGTTGACGGCAACCGTTTCTCCATGTACGAAAAAGAAACTCTCGCCATTGTTGGCGAGTCGGGCTGCGGAAAATCCGTAACGGCCATGTCGATTTTAGGCTTGGTTGCCAATCCTGGTGAAATCCTGCCGGAATCGAAAATTCTCTATACAGGTAATGGCTATCACGTTGATTTATCCAAAGCGGATGATGATAAGCTGCGCGAGGTGCGCGGGAATGAAATTTCGATGATCTTCCAGGAACCGATGACCGCTTTAAACCCGGTTTATACGGTTGGAGACCAGATCGCTGAAAACATCCGCATTCATGAAAATGTCAGCGATGAAGAAATCAAGCAGCGCACGGTCGAACTACTAAAAAAGGTCGGTATTGCCCGTCCGGAACAGGTTGTCAACAACTATCCGTTCCAGCTCTCCGGCGGAATGTGCCAGCGTGTCATGATCGCGATGGCCCTGTCCTGCAATCCAAAACTGCTCATCGCCGATGAGCCCACGACCGCGCTGGATGTAACCATCCAGGCGCAGATCTTAAAGCTGATGAACCAGCTGAAAGAGGATACCGGAACCTCGATTATGTTAATCACGCATGACCTTGGTGTTGTAGCCCAGGTTGCAGACTGGGTTAACGTGATGTATGCCGGTAAAGTTGTAGAAAGCGCCGAAGTCAGCGAACTGTTCAAAAATCCAAAACACCCCTATACAACGGGCCTGATGGCTTCTATGCCTTCTTTGTCGACAGAAGACGGGGCAAGACTGAATGTCATCGAAGGGACAGTTCCAAATCCATTGTATTTGCCTAAAGGCTGCTACTTTGCGGACCGCTGCACCAAGTGCCAGGAAAAATGCCTGCACAACCAGCCGCCGCTGGTGCACCTGGGCAACGGCCATACGGTGAGCTGCTGGCTTTATGAAGACCAAGTAAAAGGCGACTATGCTTCAACTGTGGCTGAAGCGGATGCAGCTCGTAAAGTTGCAAAAGAAAAAACTGCTTAGAAGGGAGTATTTTCAATGGCTGAAAAAATTCTTGAAGTCAAAAATGTCAAAAAGTATTTCCCTCTTGGCAAGGGGAAACTCAAACCTGGCAAACCTTGTGTCAAAGCCGTTGACGGCATTTCGTTAGACTTGTATGAAGGCGAAACATTAGGCCTGGTGGGTGAATCCGGCTGTGGGAAATCTACGCTCGGACGCACCATTATCCGTCTGTACGAACCAACGGATGGCGAAGTGATTTTTAAAGGCCAAGATATTGCCAAGCTCAATAAAAAAGATATGCGCAAGCTGCGTGAAGAAATTCAGTTCATTTTCCAGGATCCCTATTCTTCTTTGAATCCCCGAATGAACGTCTTCAACATTCTGGCAGAACCCCTGCTTGCCCATGGCAAGTTCCAGCGTGGTCCTGAACTGGAAGCTTACGTCAAAGACCTGATGGAAAAATGCGGTCTGCCAAGCTACTACTGCTATCGGTTCCCGCACCAGTTTTCAGGCGGACAAAGACAGCGAATCGGCATTGCCCGCTCGCTGGCCTTAAATCCATCGTTCATCATCTGTGACGAGCCTGTATCGGCGCTGGATGTATCGATTCAGTCGCAGATCATCAACTTGATGATGGACATGCAGCATGAAAAGAACATTTCCTATATCTTCATCTCCCATGACCTTTCGGTTGTCAAGCATATCTCGGACCGTGTCGGGGTGATGTATCTTGGCTCCATGGTCGAGCTGGGCGATAAAGATGAAATCTACAGCAACCCGCAGCACCCGTACACCCGGGCGTTGATGAGTGCCATTCCGATTCCAGATCCTGACAAACGTTCGGAAATGAAACTGATCGAAGGTGAAATTCCATCCAACGTGAACACACCAAAAGGATGCAAATTCCACCCGCGCTGCCCATTTGCTAAAGATATCTGTAAAGAAGAAGTGCCTGAAGTCAAGGAAATCAAGCCTCGCCACTTCGTACAATGCCACTTCGCAGGTGAATTTTGAGCGATCGATTCACGTCCATCACGGACTCTGTAAAAAACCTCAAAAAAGTCCAGCCTTATAAAGAAACTGTTCTTGAGAAAGGCGACTTCCAGGCGCTGGTTGCAGCGGCCTGGGCGACAATAGGCAAAACCGCTTTGCTGGTGATGTTGTTCTTTACAGCTGTGATTGCCCTGATTTTAATGATCTGGGGCTGATCAAGCTGCTGCAAAAAATGGGAAAAGGAAAGCCGGTCTTTTGGCCGGTTTTTTCTTTTCCAAAAAGCCGTGCCGGCAGGAAAGTGCAGCCTTCAGGCCGCCAAAGCTGAGCTGAACATTGAAATCCACCTGAAAGGAAATGGAAATCAGCGGGAAGTTTTTGAAAAGCGAGATAGAAAAGAGTGAAACAGTTTTTGGAAGGTTGTATACTGTGTTCACGATACTTGAACCGCTGTCATGTATTTTGAAAACACCGTCTATAATTTTTGACCGATTTGATTTTGAATCTGTCAAAATACCTGCCGCTTTTATGACGATCTGGCGAGCTGAAAGATGCTTCGCTTTTTTACTGTGTTCCCAATTCAAGAAGAAAGAAAGCGGGAATCGAATCGGCTGATCTCTCTAAGCTGTCCTTTATCCATCACGAAGAAAACAACTTCATGCAGCATTCAAAAGGGAACGGGGCAACGCAGGGCAGGGTTTGGAGAAGCGGTAAAGCTGACAAGGCTCAAGTATGAACTTGAAAGGGAGTCTGTTCTATGAAATTTGCTGAAATGGAATATAAGCATCCGGACAAGGATGAAGTCTTGCAAGCGATCGCTGAGATTGAAGCCCGCTTAAACAATGCCAAAGACTACGATGAGTTTTACAAAGCGTTTGTGGACTATGAAGAATTGTCCGCTCATTACGCAACCCAGGAAAATATCGCCAGCATTCGTCATACGGTCGATACCCGTGACGAATTTTATACCCAGGAAGATGATTACTTCAACGAAATCAATCCATTGATTGGCAACGCCCAGAACAATATCATCCGTACGATCTTTGCTTCGCCTTTTGTCGAACAGCTCAAAAAAGATGTTCCCGAGACGTTCTTTTTGACCAATGAATTTGCTCTGAAAGTTGTTTCGCCAGAAATCATTGAAGATCTGCAGGAAGAAAACAAGTATGCCAGCGACTACCAGAAACTCGTGGCGTCCGCCCAGATCGACTTTGACGGCCAGACCTATACCCTGGCCGGCCTGGAAGACAAGATGAATGACAAAGACCGGGAAGTCCGCAAAAGAGCCCATAAAGCCTATTGGGGATGGTTTGCCGACCATGAAAAAGAAATCGGCGAAATCTACGATAAGCTGGTTAAAATCAGAACCCGGATGGCGAAAAAGAAAGGGTACGAAAACTATATCCCATTTGGTTATATCCGTATGCTGCGTTTAGACTATGACAAAGATGATGTCGAAGTTTATCGCCGGAACGTTTTGAAAGATGTCGTACCGGTCTGCATGGATCTGTATGCAAAACAAGCCAAGCGCCATGGCTATGAAGGAAATACGCTGCCCGCGTGGGATGAAAAAGTTGAATTTGAATCCGGCAACCCAAGACCGAAATATCACGATGAAGAACTCGTCAATCGCGCCTTGAATATGTATAAGGAACTTTCCCCCCAAACGGGTGAATTCTTCCAGGCGATGGTCGATGATGAATTGATGGATCTCAACGCCAAACCGGGCAAAGCGGCCGGCGGCTATTGCACTTCGCTCAGTGACTACAAGCGCCCGTTCATTTTTGCCAACAGCAACGGCACCAGCCATGATGTCGAAACCTTGACCCACGAAGCTGGCCACGCTTTCCAGTACTGGTCTTCGAAAGATATTTTCCCGGTTGAACTGGCTTGGCCAACAATGGAAAGTGCCGAAATCGACTCGATGTCTATGGAATTCTTCACCTGGCCCTGGATGAAAAATATCTTTGAAGAAGATACCGACAAATACTACTTCTCGCATTTAAGTGGATCCGTCAAATTCCTGCCATATGGCGTACTGGTCGACCACTTCCAGCATGAGGTGTATGAGCATCCAGACTGGACACCGGATGAAAGAATGGCTTGCTGGAGAAGACTGGAAAAACAATACCTGCCGCAAAAGGACTATGACGAAATCGACTTTCTGGAGCGCGGCGGCTGGTGGATGCGCCAGCTGCACATCTTCCTCCATCCGTTTTATTACATCGATTACACCCTGGCCCAAGTGGCCGCTTTGCAGTTCTGGGCTCGAATGCAAAAAGAAGATCCGACTGCTTTTGAAGACTACAAAAAACTCTGCGCGGCCGGTGGCACGCTGCCCTTCCGTGGCCTGATTCAACTGGCCAATTTGAAAGTGCCCTTTGAAGAAGGCTGCCTGGGCGAAACGATGGGCGAAGTCCAGAAGTGGTTCGATGCCCATGATGCTTCGAATTACTAGAAGTAAAAACGAAAGAAACGATACAATTGACTCTCAAACCAGGAATCCAAGTTGGCTCCTGGTTTTTTTGATGGCGCCTGATGCCAGCAAACAATTGTTTGTCGTTCTGGACAAAGATGTGACGGCAAATAGCATCACAAAATACACTGTTCATTTTGCTTTGAATTTTGATATCCAAACGGGGGAAAACAGATTTTATCTGCACCTGCAGCCGATTGATGAGCATGATACCTGCAAGGCAGTCCATTCCTTTTTAGATCTGCTGGAATGCAAATCCAGCCCAGTTGAAACACTGGAAAAAGAAATTGATGGCTGCCAGCGCGTTCTGCTCGTATGCACATCCGGCATCACATCAGGATTTTTTGCCGAGCTGATGCAAAACATTCTGGATCAGTCTGGCAGCCAGGCCAGAGTGGAAGCCCAGGCGATTGGCCAGCTGGATCAAGTCTGCATGGGCCAGTACGACAAGATCTTGCTGGCCCCACAAGTTGGTTATGAGTTTGAAAACATTACCAGCTTGTATGGCAATAAAGTATCCAAGATCAATCCTTTTGATTTTGCAACCATGAATGCCCGCAAAGTCGTTTATGAAACGTTTGCCTGAATGGAAATTAGAATCAAGACCGGCTGGGCTTCATCCATAGAATTCGCCGCTATGGATGGCGGCCAAGCCGGTCTTTTTGGCAGGCCCGCTATGTCTTCAAAACGGAGATCAGATGGCCTTGAATTGAAAGAAAGATACTAAGGTAAATGAATCATGATAAGTTGTAAAATCGTGTGATATTGTTTTCAATCTTATTCATAAATGCTGAAATCGGGTTCTTTTTTCTGGGTACAGTTGATTTTCCTCTTGAAACCCGTAATCTATATCTAAGTAAGGGAATTGAGCCAGCCATAGGTGACTGCGCTCTTTTCATCTCAAAAAGAGAAACTGGTTCGCTTTCAGAGGGATTGGGTCTGGAAAAAAGAAGCCTTTGATAAGTGAGCCATTTGTTGGTTGAGAGGAAACAAAATTGTATGAAGAAAAAATTGACTGCGGTCGGATGGATGACCGCTTTATCCCTGATGGCAAGTCTTCCTGTGGCAGCCCAGGACGTGGCGGTCGATGTGAAAGCCCCAGAAGCGGTAGTATTGGAAACTGCCGGGTCCACAAATGAGGTCAGCGTTGTCAATCGCACCGAACCGGATCCCGGACAGGTCTATCAGCAGGATGCCATCACGATGTATCGTCTGTATAACCGCAACTCCGGTGAACATTTCTATACGGCTGATGTGGAAGAAAGAAACGGCCTGAAGGCTTTAGGCTGGGAATTTGAAGGAATTGGCTGGTATGCCCCTTCTTCCAGTCAGACGCCTGTCTTCCGCTTGTATAACCCGAATGCCGGCGACCATCATTACACCACGGATGCCCAGGAGCGGGATGGCCTGGTCAGCTTAGGCTGGGTGTTTGAAAAGATTGGCTGGTATTCCAATGAAGCCAATGGCGGGGTACCCGTTTATCGGCAGTACAATCCAAATGCCGCGACTGGCTCGCATAACTATACGACAGATGCGGTTGAAAACAATGCGTTAGGAAAATTGGGCTGGACTCTGGAAGGAATCGGCTGGTATGGGATGTCCCTGAACTGCCCGCCGGAAAGCCTGATCAACGAAATTACCAATACACTGAATGATTTTGAAAACCAAATGCGAACCAACGCGGCCAATCACCGCGACCTGACGAACCTGCATGATAAAGGCATGATTTTAGCCGACCTTGTCAATGCTTTGTATGGCCAGTTTGAAAACCGCTACTACATGTTCCAGAACGGCCGACTGGCGGGGTATTCGCCGATTAACAATGACACGATTGAAACCAGTAATGTTGGCGAAGGACAGGTCTTGATTTTCCAGCCAAAACGCAAGAAAATCCAGAAAGCTTCTGGTCTTGCGGATGCCCGCCCTGCAGGCAGCGCGATGTATTTTAGAACAGGTTCTGGAAAACAAAAAATCCAGGCTGCTGCAGGAAACCTGTCCAATGGTTTCTTCAACGGGGATACGATCAGCTACACCTACAGCGAAGATCCTAACAACGCCTATGAAGAATTAACCACTGGACCTGCGATGGACAACTTCATGAACGGCCATGTGGATAAGCATACCCACTATCTTAAGTCTTCTGTGACGCGCATGATGGACTTTGAATGGTTCATGGATGTTGAACGCGGCGTTCCAAAGTATGAAAAGATCGGCAACTACTACTATGTCTGCCATTCCAATACCATCAACGTCTACTATGACTATGTGCCGCAAAATCTTGTCTTCTGGCCAAGAGACGAGGCGTAGCCTGGTAAAGCAATCAAACAAATCCATCACTACGATCAAAAAGAAAAGCAGCAGCTTTCAAACGAAAAAGAAAGCTGCTGCTTTTCTATTGCTGTCGTGCGAGAAGAAAGCCAGCCCCCAAGCAGGAGGCAGATGGAGGGGATGGTTTGGTCAATTTTAACTTTTTAGTCGGTTCTGGTTTGATTTTCTTTGCAATTGATTATAGAAAGTCAATAAAGATGTAAGGTCAGAAACCTCGAGATTTTCTAAAAGTTTGAGCCGGTTTGCGTATAATGAATTTACGAAATGGACAGAACCCATGGAATGCAAAATCTGTCCTTAGAGGAAGGTTATGAGAAAAGTCTGGAAATATTTTTTAATCATCAGTGCGATGGTTCTGATGATTCAGATGCCGATTCGAGCGGCTGATGCCCGCGTAGAAGACAATGCAGCGCTGTTTACGGATCAGGAAATCCAAGAATTGGAGACAATCGCCAACCAGATTGCCAGCGATTATGATACCAATGTTTTCATTTTGACCGATTACCAATCCGGGTTCTCGGATAACTATGCCAGGGATGTCATTGAAGAGTATGGCACCCAAAAGTATCCAGAGGGCTATATCGGCTATATGATCAACATGGCGGACCGGTCCTATTGGGTGGATGCCTATGGCGAGCGAGAACGCAGCTACTTTACCCAGGATAAAACGGATGCCATTGCCGAAAATGCAGCAGATGATTTGTACGATGGTGAATTCGGGCAGTCTGCCAGGACCTTTTTAAAAGGGGTTGAGCGCAACTTTGCGATCAAGACCAATGCCTATGGACCCTTTACCCGGATTATTGTCAATAAAGGCCTCGTGATTGCCGGATCGATCGGTTCGGTGATTGCCGGGGTGCTGATTGCCGGCTTGATGACTGGCCTGAAAGTCGCCAAGCATCGCGACAAGAAAGTGAGCCTTGAAGCCAGCAACTACCAGGCCGGCTTGAATCTGGTCAGACGCGATGACCGGCTTGTCCGCACCTATCAAACCCGTGTCCGCAAGCCGAAGCAGACTTCGTCAGGCGGCGGCTTCAGCGGCGGAGGCGGTTCAGCTGGCCATACCGGAAGTGGAGGTCATTTCTAAATGGAATACAAATGTCCCAATTGTGGAGGAGAACTCCATTTTGATCCCAAGATCGATAAGCTCAAATGCGACTTTTGCGGCAACACCTATGCCCTGAGCGACTTTGAAGTGCATGATCGCTCCCATCGTCATGATCCTCTCCAGAATGGCCACCCATCCAATGACCAGGATCATGAGCCGATTGAAGTCTTTGACCCCGATGCAGTCTATGGGGCTGATGCGCTGGATGAAGCCCCGCAAAAAGCCAGTGAAGCTGGTTTTAACAAAGCAACGGATGATTCGACAGAGATCGAAGAGGATTTAGTTGTCTACAGCTGCCCCCATTGCGGGGCAGAAGTGGTGACCGATAACGATACGGTGGCAACTACCTGCGTCTTTTGTGGAACACCAATGGTCATCGACAATCAAATCAAAGGCCAGTTCAAACCCAAAAGCGTGATTCCTTTTGCGGTAGATAAAAAGCAGATTGAGGATCTCTATGAAGCGTACATTCGCAATAAGCCCTTTTATCCGCCTGAATACTCCAAAGCCAATGTCATTGAGAAGATCAAGGCGATCTATCTGCCGTTCTGGCTGTTCGATGTCAATATGAATGGTGAAATCAGAGCCAGCGGTGAGAAGACGATGACCATTCCTTCAGGAGACTGGATTATCACCAACCACTATGTTTATGATATCGATCGCGCCGGCAGCCAGTGGTTTCACAAAGTCCCCGTCATTGGCACCACCAAGACGCCTAAAGATGCGATGGATTCAATTGAACCCTTTGATTACTCCAAAATGGTCCCTTACAACTCCGGCTATCTGCCAGGATTCATGGCCCAAAAGTATGACCGGGATTCCCGCCAGACGGCTCAGTTTTCCAAGAGCCGGGCAGAAAATACATTCCAAAATGCGATGCTTTCGACGATCAATGGATATTCAGGCCTGCATCTGACCGGGTCCAATATCCGTCCATCCAGCCTGGATGCCCAATATGCATTGCTGCCAGCGTATTTGTTGTTTATGGACTATGACAACGACGAAGACAAACTGATTGCCATCAATGGCCAGACAGGAAAAATTGTCGGCAATGTGCCAGTCGATGCCCATAAGCGCAACCGCTATTTCGTGCGCTGGGCGATTCTTCTGACCATCATTTTCTTGATTCTGGTTTTTGGACTGGTCATGATTATCGACTAATACCAAGACCCAAACCGCAGTGAAGCTTGATTTGCTGCGGTTTTTGAATGCAGATTTCAAAAAGAAGAAGCCATTTTGACCTGGATCAGGAATGGCATTTGCGTTTGGGAGATGGTTTTTACAGGGGCAGAAGATGCGCCATTTGACGCACACTTCGAAGATCAATTCTTTAAGGTATAATATAGGCCTATGAAGCAGAATTCGTTATTTGATCTTTTTGATCAGGATGAACAAGATCAACAAAAACAAGAACGTGAAATGCGCAGCAGCATGCTTCGCCCGCTGGCAGACCGTATGCGGCCCGAGACTTTGGCAGAGTATTATGGCCAGTCGCATCTGGTCGCGCCAGGATCGCTGCTTTGGAATATGATCGAAAAAGATACGATCTCCTCGATGATTTTCTGGGGTCCGCCAGGGGTAGGCAAAACGACGCTCGCTTCCATTATCGCTGCCACGACCAACAGCCGGTTTATCAATTTCTCTGCTGTCCAATCCGGGATTAAGGAGATTAAAGCCGTCATGGCCCAGGCGGAAATGGCCAGACGCCAAGGCGAGCGCACGATTGTCTTTATCGATGAAATTCACCGTTTTAATAAAGCGCAGCAAGATGCTTTTTTGCCCTATGTCGAAAAAGGCAGTATTGTGCTGATTGGGGCGACAACGGAAAACCCAAGTTTTGAAGTCAACTCCGCCTTGCTTTCGAGATGCAAAGTCTTCGTTTTAAAAGCGTTGACAACCGAAGAGGTCCAAAATCTGCTCAATCAGGCGCTTCATTCACCGAAAGGCTATGGCGATAAGACAATTGATATTACTGACGAGCAGATCTATGCCATTGCCCACTTTGCCCATGGCGATGCCAGGCTTGCATTGAATACGCTGGAGATGATCATTACCAATTCGCCGGATGATATTCATGGTGTGCATGTGGATGGGGAGATTATCAAGCAGGTACTGGGCAAGCGCACTTTGCTTTACGATAAAAAAGGGGACGCGCATTATGATATGATCTCTGCTTTACATAAATCGATGCGAAACTCCGACGTCCAGGCCTGCATCTATTGGCTGGCCAGGATGTTAGAGGGTGGAGAAGACCCTTTATACATTGCCCGGCGGATGGTGCGGATGGCTAGTGAAGATGTAGGGATGGCGGATTCTCGCGCGTTGGAAATCTGCATTGCTGCCTACCAGGCCTGCATGTATCTGGGCATGCCGGAATGCTCGGTTCATTTAACCCATGCCATTACCTACCTGGCTTTGGCTCCGAAAAGCAATGCCTTGGAAACTGCTTATTTTGCAGCCAGGGATGATGCCAGAGAAACCCTTGAGGAACCCGTTCCGCTTCACATCTGCAATGCACCGACGCGCATGATGGAAGAACTTGGCTATGGGGATGGCTATGAGTATTCGCATGACTATCCACTGCATATGACGGATATGGAATGTCTGCCGCCCAAGCTGAAAGACCATGTTTATTACAAGCCGACAGACCAGGGCAGTGAAGCCAGAGTCGGCAAGCGGATTGAGCAGATTCAAGCCATTAAAGCGATGATCCACCAGGATCGGCTTAACCATAAAAAATAACAAAAATTTAAACTTTAAGCGAAGACGCGAAAAAAGAAAAATGGATGGAAGAGGGCTGAGCAAGAGTCTATTGGAAGTTTTGATCAGCTTTCTCGTTGAGGAATAGGTATGAAATTGATTCTCAATTCTCTTTTAGATACTGAAGCCTTTGCCCAAAAGATGGCAGACCGGCTGCGAGGCCAGACGATCACCGTCACTTTGGACGGAGATCTGGGCGCCGGGAAAACCGCCTGGACCCGTTTTTTTGGCAAAGCACTTGGCGTAAAGCGGACGATTAATTCGCCGACTTTTACGATTATGAAATCGTATACTACTGCCGATGGAACGCCCTTATACCATATGGACGCTTATCGTCTGGAAGGTGCCCACCAGGATCTGGGCTTTGAGGAATGCTTTGAAGAGGGCATCTGTGTGGTCGAGTGGGCCGATTATATTGCGGAGCAGATTCCAGCAGACCATATCTCGATTTCGCTGAAAGAAACAGGTGAAACTTCAAGAGAAGTGGAACTCAATGCTCATGGCCCGCAAAGTAGAAAACTGCTGGAAGGATGGGAATAAAAAAGATATGAAAAGCTTATTCATGGATACCGCATGGAAACATCTCGTGCTGGTTTTATTAGAAGATGGCCAAGTGGCGGCCAGTTTTGTCCACGATGCTTTTAAAAAACAAAGCGAGACTTTATTTGTCGAACTCAAAGCTTTGTTAGAAAGTACAGGCTGGAAACTTGGCGATCTTGACGAAGTCATCATCACCGATGGCCCGGGATCGTATACGGGTCTTCGCATTGCGATGACCAGTGCCAAACTTTTAGGTACGCAAGCAGATATCGATGTCAAAACGGTCTCGACCTTCCAGATGTATGCAGGCGATGAGCCAAAAGCCAATGTCATTCTCGATGCCCGCGGCGGCCGGGCGTATGCGGCCCATCTCGAAAACGGCCAGCCTTCCTGGATGGGTATCCTGTCTCTTGACCAGGTTCCGGCTTTTTTAGATGAGCATCCAGGCACCTTATTTGGGGAAGGCTGGCTGGTGAATCGCGAAGCGGCCCCTTCGGCCTTTGTTGAAAATGTTCAAAAAATTGTCCCGATTGCCGCAAAAGTCGAAAATGTCCACGCCTTAATCCCGCGGTATATGAAAGAAAGCGACAGCTATAAAGTATGATCCGCCAGATGATACCAGCCGACCTGGATCGGATCTGTGATCTGGAAACAATCAGCTTTAAAGAAGCCTGGACCCGGGACTCCTTTGAATATGAATTGAGCCAGAACCCGTTTTCGCACCAGATTGTCCTGGAAGAGGGCGGCCTTATTCTTGGCTATGCAATTTTTTGGATCATGTTTGAGCAAGCCCAGCTGGCCAGCATTGCTGTCGATCCGGGATACCGCAAGCTTGGCAAAGGCTGGCAGCTTTTGAATCAAGCCATTGAAACAGCAAAAGCAGAAGGCTGCGAGCTGTTTACGCTGGAAGTACGGGTTGGCAATGCACCAGCCAGGACGATGTACGAACAGCGCGGCTTTACCCCGATCCATTTGAGTAAGAATTATTATTCCGATGGCGAAGATGCCCTGGTGATGGGCTTGGGGATTTAAACCTGTTTCAGGATCAGAAAAATAAAAGCAGAAATATAAAACCAGGAAGTAAAAACAAGAACATATAAGAATAAATAATAAGAATAAATAAATATAAGAATATAGGTAAAACAATGATTGTATTTGCGATTGAAAGCAGCTGCGATGAAACGGCTGCATCCGTTGTCAAAGACCAGAAAGAGGTCCTGTCGAATGTGGTCTCCAGCCAGATTGATACGCATGTTCAGTTTGGCGGCGTCGTTCCAGAGGTGGCCAGCAGGCTTCATGTAGAAAATATCTCCGTGGTCATTGATCAAGCGATCAAAGAGTCGGGGCTGACGTGGGACGATATTGATCTGATTTCGGTCACCCAGGGCCCTGGGCTGATTGGCTGTCTGCATGTCGGTGTGCAGGCTGCCAAAACCTTGGCGATGCTTTTCGATAAGCCGTTGGTCGGGGTAAACCATCTGGCTGGGCATATTTATGCCAACAAGCTGGATACAACCCTGCAGTTCCCCCTGCTTGGCTTGTTGGTCAGCGGCGGCAACTCGGAACTGATTTATATGAAAGATGAAAACAGCTTTGAAATCTTAGGTGAAACCCAGGACGATGCGATTGGTGAAGCCTATGACAAAGTTGCCCGCGTGCTCAATCTTGGGTATCCGGGCGGTCCAAAGATCGATAAACTGGCGAAGCTGGGAAAACCCATTTATAAACTGCCGCGCCCAAAAGCCCCAGGTGAATACGATTTCTCCTTTTCGGGCTTAAAGTCGGGGGTTTTGCAGTTTGTCAAACGGATGGAGCGAAACAATGAAGAATGGAAGATGGAAGATTTAGCCGCCAGCTTCCAGGAAACGGCCTTGGAAGAGATTTTTACCAAAGTCCGCAAGGCGATTGCGGATCATCCGGAAGTCAAACAGATGAT
This sequence comes from Erysipelotrichaceae bacterium RD49, assembly GCA_015233825.1. GTDB lineage: Bacteria > Bacillota_I > Bacilli_A > Erysipelotrichales > Erysipelotrichaceae > Allobaculum. The sequence continues at coordinate 7,290 of JADGIS010000026.1, read as the reverse complement.
TGTCGGCGGCGGCGTATCAGCCAACAGCAGACTGCGCGAGAAAGTCCAGGAACTGGCCAAGCAGCATCCCGAAATTGACTTCAATGTGCCCCCGATGAGCTGTTGTACCGACAATGCGGCGATGATCGCAATTGCCGGCGAGATTGCCTACCAAAATGGGCGCCGGGCCGATGAATCGCTGAGCGCGGATGCCGGACTGGAGCTGCAGTAATGAATACTGATGTTAGGATTCGGTTTTTAAGGCTTGCTGACTTGCCGGCGGTATACGAAATTATTTGTTTCTATATTCAAAACTCTACGGCCAACTTGTCCTGGACCAATCCTGACTATGATGAATTTGCTGACCAGCAGCAGGAAATTGCCGCGAAATATCCTTATTTGGTGGCTGAGTATGAAGGCAAAGTCATCGGCTTTGGCTACGCCCATACCTTTTTAGGCAAAGAAGCCTATCAGTTTGATGCCGAGCTGACGATCTACTTTCAAGAAGGTGATCATCATGGACTGGCTGGAAAGCTCTATGAAGGGCTGGAAGAAATCTGCAAGGCGATGGGCATTGTGCGCTTGATCAGCTGCACCACCGCCAGCAACCAGGCAAGCCTCCACTATCAAATCAAGCAGGGCTTCAGGCCATACGGCTTGCTTGCCAAGGCGGGCTATAAAAATGGAAAGTGGTATGACGTAACCTGGATGGAAAAGCAGATTGCAAGCTTTGAGCATCCAGAACGGCTGAGCCTTGAAGATGTCCGTCAAGAATTTTGCAGCTTTGATCTTTCGTGAGAAAACCGTTTCCAAAAATGTATACAATAAGTAAAGAATACTTCGAATCTTTCCTGTAAACCGGAAAAAACGGCTGGATTTGGTTGCAGGAGATTCAAAATCCTTTACTCTAAGCATTACAAGTCAGAATAGAAAAGTGAGGTCAGACTATGCCAGACAAGATTGTCGTTTTAGACTTCGGCTCTCAATACAACCAATTGATTGCCAGACGGATCCGTGAATTCGGCGTATACTCCGAACTGCATCCAGGCTCTATGACCCTCGAAGAAATACTTGCTCTTGAAGATGTCAAAGGCATTGTTTTCTCCGGGGGACCCAATTCAGCTTATGAAGAAAATGCGCCCAAATGTGATCCTGCCATTTATACATCCGGAATTCCAATCCTGGGCATCTGCTATGGCATGCAGATGCTTACTTTAGCGTTAGGCGGCCATGTAAAAGCCAGCAATTTAAAAGAATATGGCCGTACCCAGATTGAGATCGTGAAAGAAAATAAACTCTTTGAAGGTCTTCCGAAAGAAGAAACGGTATGGATGTCCCATGGCGACCAGGTCAGCGAACTTCCACCGCATTTTGAGGTGATCGCGCAAAGCTCCACCTGCCCATACGCAGCCATCGAAAATACCGAAACCAATATTTATGGCCTGCAGTTCCATCCGGAAGTCCGCCATTCTGAATATGGCAATGATATTCTCAAGAACTTTGTCTTCAACATCTGCAAAGCCCAGGCCAACTGGACAATGCATGACTTTATCGAAGTGCAGAAAAAGCTGATCAAGGAAAAAGTCGGTGACGATACTGTTTTACTTGGTCTTTCCGGCGGGGTTGACTCCTCTGTTGTTGCCGCATTGCTTCATGAAGCCATCGGCGACCAGCTGGTTGCCATGTTCATCGACCATGGTCTGCTGCGCAAAGGCGAAGGCGAATCCGTTATGGAAACCTTCGGCAAAAACATGAATATCAACCTGATCCGCGTTGATGCCAAAGACCGTTTCCTGGATAAACTGGCTGGCGTCAGCGATCCAGAAAAGAAACGGAAAATCATTGGCAACGAATTCGTCTATACCTTCGATGAAGAAGTGAAAAAACTGCTCGAAGGCAAAGACGTGAAATGGCTGGCCCAGGGAACGCTTTATACCGATGTGATTGAATCAGGAACCAACTCCGCGCAAACCATCAAATCGCATCACAATGTCGGCGGACTGCCTAAAGATATGGGCTTCCAGCTGATTGAGCCATTAAATACCCTGTTCAAAGACGAAGTCCGCACTCTGGGTGAAGAATTAGGACTGCCTCATGAAATGGTTTGGAGACAGCCATTCCCAGGACCAGGACTTGGTATCCGTATCATCGGTGAAATTACCGACGAAAAACTTGAAATCGTTCGTGAATCCGATGCCATCTTGCGTGAGGAAATTGCCAAGGCTGGATTGGAAGGCGATATCTGGCAATACTTTACGGCTCTGACCAACATGCGTTCGGTCGGCGTTATGGGCGATCAGCGCACTTACGATTATGCAGTTGCGATTCGGGCTGTTACTTCCATTGATGGAATGACAGCGGACTGGGCTCGCATTCCTTGGGATGTTTTAGGCCGCGTGTCGGACCGCATCATTAATGAAGTGCCTCACGTTAACCGTGTACTCTACGACATCACTTCGAAGCCGCCAGGAACGATTGAATTCGAATAGAACAAGAAGCAGAAATTCTTGTTCTTCCCGATACCGTTGTATAAAGTCAGTTATGAAGTAAATACTTATGCGCATTTAAGTTGAATAAAACCTCAGAATTCGCAATCCGGATTCTGAGGTTTTAAATTTTTGAACAGGTTCTAAATGGTTTTATATTTTGTTGTTGGTCCAGAACCAATTTTGGCAATTTGCTTCGCTTCAAGTAATTCTTTAAGAAGTCTCGTTGTCTTAGACTGGGAAAAGCCAACAGCTTTTTCAATCTCTTTGCGTTTAAGAGACTCAGACTGTTTTAAAAGCATCAAAATTTGCTTTGATTCTGGACTTAATTCCAAAGTCTGGTCGGTAAATGGAAGCTCGACCAGAATAGAATTTGGGGCGGTCATGAAGATGATGCTGACCATAACGCTTCTGTTGTTTTGGCTATGCGGGCAGATGACAAAGAGTTTTTAAACATCTGTGCGGCAAATCCGTTCCATCAAAGCCGCCAGCAGGCAATTTTGGATCTTGGCAAAAAGAGATCCCAAGAGTGGACAACAAAAAATCCAGCTTAATCAAGCCGGATCTTAAAAGACGAAGCTGTACTTATGTACAGCCATATGAACTACCACTGTCTTAACAGGGCATGTCTCTGTTCGGACTGTATAGAGGAGAACAATACTGTTGATTTCCATATCGGATTAAACGGTTTGTCTTTCCAATATAGCGGTTATAGCGGTTTTCATGGTACGAGTTTCTGCTTTTCTTTAGATGCTCGGCCATTCAATGACCGAGTAGTTCACAGCAGATCGGAGTAGGTTTCAGGCAAGTGGCTTTCGGCCTGGGCTAATGCTTCCTGGCCATCGGTTGTATGATCGGCCTTATGTTCAAGCAGGCAGTTTTTCCAAGCCCGGGCGATATTCTGTCGTTCGAGGGCGCTGAAATCATGCGTTTCAAAAAGCGGACGCAGAATGGCAAGTGAGAAGCCAAATGCATTGGCACTGTTGTAGGTGTTTTCCAAGATCGTTTCGGCGGAGTCATTGCTTTGCGTAAAGTAAGCAGGGAGCATTTCAAGCCAGATGTTTTCGAGTTTTTCGTCCACCAGTCCATGGCGTTCTAACACAGACAGTACATGATCCGCATCGACTTTGGCATCCATAAAAGCCAGTGAAAGCGGCGTATCGTGAAGCAGGGCCATCAGCTTGAAGGCCGTGTTGAAGTCACGAGCGCTGATGGCTTCATGAATCAGGGCTTCGCTTTCTTGAATCAGGCCGCTGACATTTTGTTCATCCGTTAAAATAAAGCGTTCGGGCGCATCAACCAGCAGATCTTCGCCATAGACAGGTTCTGCTTCCAGTTTCAATTCGGCATTGGAAAGGGCAGCCCATTTCTTTTCCAGTTCATGGACCTTGGAAGCAATGGATCCGGAAGTACTGCTTTGGGGATTTCTCGCATCCTTTAAGGCCTCAATTAACAAAAACTGAGCGGCTTTGGGCAGATCTTTGCCAAGATCATACAGAACCGCCGCAAGTTCCTGCTTAGTGGCCAGGTCAATCAATTCTTTGAGTTCGCTTAGATAATCCAGATTATTCATAATTTCTTTCTCCTTATCGTTTTGGGGGGAATAGGCTTGATGTTTTTGAAATATACAAAACGAAAAATATAAATTAAGAGTATCACTTTCCTGAAAAGATCAGACTCCTTTTGGTGCGTTTTCAATTGAATGTGCAAAAGAAGCGGCATTGAAATTAAAAATTAGAAATTACTTCTTGCTTGAATGGCTGAAATAAGTTTGCTTGAATCAAGCCTGCTTGGCAAATAGTGAAAGAGTTCGGATAAATTAGTGATTCTTTTCGTAACAGGAATAGCCAAAGTTCAATGAAATCGGCGATAATTAATCTAAGAATCAGGAAGAACAAATCGCCAGGAAAAAATAGCCCAAGTATCTTGGACGGGTATTTGGATATAAATGATTAGGCAACAGACAAATCATTGCGTGGAATTTAAAATTCACACTTGCGATTGTATGATAATTCTGATTAGGTAAAGGAAAGGAAGAGCCTCCAGGCTCTCAAGGAGAAAAGATTTGACTACTCGAGAACAAGTCAGAAAATTACAGGTATTATTCCAGCAGCTACAGGAATCTCCAGAAGGATGCATAAAACCAACCTTCTCACAGGTCGCAAGGGAAACAGGTCTTGCCCGCCAGACCGTTGCCAAGATCTGGAAAGACCCCTATGCTCAGCCCAAAGAAAGAAAAACGAGAAAGTCGCAGTTCGATGAATATGAAGATGAAATTCGTCAGCTGTTCAGCCGTTTCCCAGTATCGGTCAAAGCAGTGTACCGCTATCTTCAAAACAAATATGGCGAAGAAAACTTTAAGAGCTACGATTCGTTCAAATACTTTGTAAGAGCAAGAAATCTAATGAATGACCGCAAGCCTATATCCATTGCGCTGGATGAGCCAGAAGAAGCGCAGCCAGCCGAAGAAGCGGTATCGGTTGAAACAACAGATACCACAGAAGAATAGACTTTTTCAAGAAGCATAGTGTTTGAATAAAACAAATTCAGGCACGCTATCAGCATTGAAAAGCAAAATTGGATATAAAAAAGCTGGCTCTTTTTAAAAGCAGAGGAAAAAAGAAAGGATGACTTCTTTTCCTTTGGCCGATACAATATAGAGCGCTACAGCAAATCAAAACCTGCCGGATTCATTGATGAAGGCAGGTTTTAGATTGGGTAAAATGAGCCTTGTTCAAGTTAAAAGGATCCGATCTGGATCGGTTAGAAGGGAATAAACAGCCAGAAACCTGGCTGTCAAGGATCGCTATGGCCAACCAACAAAAATCCGGACTTACCACGAAACTGCAGCCACTTTTGGATACCCTGCCGGGGCAGATGATTGTCCACTATTTTAAAGATGATCTGGGAACGCGGGCTGCAGCATTGACCTATTACCTGATCTTTTCGATCTTCCCTCTGGCCATTCTGATTTCGCTGATGGTTGCCAGTCTGGATATTAATATCGAGGCGATGCTGACCGGCCTTCAAAACGTTTTGCCAGCCAGTATCATCAGCCTGCTGGAAGGATACTTAAGTTATGTGCAGGATGCACCCTCCACAACGATGATTACCTTTGCGCTGATTTTTTCGATTTATTTTCCCTGGCGGGTCGTCAGCAGTTTGATGAAAACAATCCGGACTTCTTATGGCCAGCCGCCGGCAGCCAATCAGCTGAAATTCTTATTCAAGACAATCATCGGGGCGATTATCATGCCTGCTACCCTGGTTTTAACCTTGCTGATGTTTGTCTTTGGCAGAAACGTCATCCTGTTTATCCTGCGCTTTTTGCATCAAGGCATCTTGGAGATGGCAGCCACGACGATGCTTTTACGCTTATGGGATTATGGCCGTTTTGCTGGTGCGGCTGTATTGATGTTCTTTTCCTTGGGGATTGTCTATAACCTGTCTTTGGACGGCCGCCAGAAATTCAGATATCTGGCCCCCGGCATTATTTTTGCGTTGACGATCTGGATTTTAGCCAGTATGGCCTTCTCATTTTATGTGGAAAACTTCGCTAAGTACTCTGTCATCTATGGAACGCTTGGAGGTTTCATTATCTTGCTGCTCTGGCTGTATTTAACCAGCCTGACCTTCATTTTAGGCGGCGCGCTCAATGGCCTGCTTGCTCAAAGACGTCGGGATATTCGCGCGGAAATGGACCGCCGCGAGAAAGAAAAGAAGCAGCAGAAAGAAGAAAAAGCAGCCAAGGAAGTTCGTGAGATTACCGAACTGATGCAAAAAAGACTGGAAGGCATGGGCCTGGAACAATATGAAATCATGCAGCGGGACTTGCAGAAGTACTTGGCCGCCAGCCGCGAAAAGGCAGACCAAGAGCAAGCCAAAAAGCAGCAGGCTTTATTAAACGAACCATTAATGGCCGCTCAGCAAGCAGATATTGAGGAACTGACCCTCTCACAGTCTCTGGAGTAACCTGTTTGAAAATTTCATTTTTGTCCTTGAACCTGCTTTTGGAGGCAGGATTCAAGGACTTTTTTGACTGGATAAGTCGCGTCTTCATTTTGAATCCATCCTTATCCGATCGGGAGAAATGAAAAGCTGCGGCGCAAGCTCTTCATCAAGCTAGTGTTTCGTCTCAATGACATTTTGAATAATTTCTTAGTCGTAAATCTGCCCTGTACCATATCTTGGTTCAGGGTACTTTTTTGTCAATAGTTGAATGAATTCTACGAAAAGTAGATACACTCATCCCATTGGTGTTTGGTAAATCAAACTGGTAATTGAAATATCAATCCTGGCTTAGCTTGGGATAAAGATGATCAAGCTTGGTTCTTGCGTCATTTACTGTAAACTGCCAATTGATTGCTTTCGTGTTTTCTCTGCGCGCATTCCAGCAGTTGACTTGGTACTCCAGATTTTCATAGCTTTCAATTCGACGGTTTAGACATTCCACAGAAAGAATATGAATCGCTATTTCGGCTATATTCAGCCAGCTTCCATGCTTTGGTGTATAGTGGATCTCCAGCTTTCTGGCAATCCGTCTTGCTTCTGCTGGCGGAAAGGTACTGTATAACGAGCTAATGGTATGCGTGTTTAAGTTATCCATAACCAGTCGGATCTTTTTGGCCTCTGGATAGGCTTCATCTACCAGCCACTTGATCTCTCTTGCCCAGTCTTTCCTGGTTCTCCGCTCACTTACATGCCCTTCAATCCATCCGGTATTTGGGTTTGTAAATACAAACACGCAAGCATGACCATTGCGAACATATTCTGAATCTTCAATTCGGTCTTTTCCTGGTTTCGTAGGAAGCGGCTCTCTGGCATG
>JADGIS010000269.1 GCA_015233825.1 Erysipelotrichaceae bacterium RD49 | reverse complement strand
CTATTCGTCGGCAGCGTCAGATGTGTATAAGAGACAGGTTCAGGCTTTTTTATCAATTGAATTTGATAAAATAATACAGGTCGAATTTATAGTTAAATAGATCTCTTTATAACTGAAGCATATCAATTGAAAAGAAAATTACTGTTAAAATTGATTTAAATCCTTTAGATTTTATTATGGAATATTTACATATTTTTGGTATATTTTCATTGATTTGAAACAGTCATCTTGCTAGCCCCAATCCGGTGAATAGCTCATACTACAACCAGGAAGCATTAACTGAGTTCGTTTGATGACGAACAAAAATCCGGATTATTTCAATTATTGTCTTTCTGCTTTGCAGTCTCTGGATATTGCGCTGCTCGGCTGAAACGAAGAATGATTCTCAGCCAGAAGAGAAGCGTCGTGACTGCGTTCACTCATTTTTAAGGTGTTTTCTTCATTCTTTGAAAACACAAAGCTTTACTTAATTAATGAACATGAAAATCCAGCCGATTGATTGTTCAGCATACTAGTCAATGCCGAATACGATCCTCTGATCCGATACGGGTCAGAAAGAAAGGCATTCATATGACATTAAAAATTCAATCCCCCGATGGACAAAAAGTATTAGCAGCCCTGATTACACTCGCGCAGAATAACGACGGCAACCTTAACCTTGCCAACGCATGGAAAGAGATTCCAGATGAAATTCCGTTCGAAGTATCGAGCAGCGACATTACGGAAGTCCTCCATGCCTACACCTCCAATTCCGAGATCTGCAATCCGCAGACCGGAAAAATTGCCTGCGTCTTTATGGACGACGGCAATGGGGAGTACCGCCTGACGGCGGATGAAGAGACCTGTGAAGCCTTTAAGGCTATTTCCGGATCTCATGTATCACCTAACTCCATTCCTGGAGCCGAAATCTTTACCTATAAGGAAGTTCAGCCAGAATTTGGTGCGCTCAATGACGATGGTCAAAAGCAGCAGGAAGCCATGAAAACGGGCTTTGCTGCCGATTTAATTCCAGCAGATTCTGTTCATTCGATGGAGAATGACTCCCGCTATGAAGAAGAAATTGCCTCTAAGCAAAAAGCAGCTGCTGAAAATGCAGCCTTTGGCACCAGCCATACAGAAGAACGTCCTTCTGAGTTGACTCCTTCTGTTTCTGAAGAGAACTTAAGTTCGATTGAGAACCAGATGAGCGATGAAGAACGCAAGAGCAGTATGGATTCCTATCCATCGTACGCTCATTTTGACCACCGCAACCAGCCTGGGAATTACGTCCCTGCTTCAGAGGACGAAAAACAGGACCAGATGAACGAGGCCATTGAAGAAGCGGCCGGCTTGTGCGTTTGTGCATGTACCACAGCCCATGTTGATAAAGATTTCATGGAAAATGAATCGATGGAATCTGGGTCCACAGAAGACCAGGAGGCCCGCTTGGCAAAGGACGAGAGCCCTGAAGCCGCGGCGCAGGCCGATTCTGGTTTTGGCCGGTTAACCAGAGAAGACATGGCCAACATTTACAAGCCTGACTATATGTCAGCTCTAAGTGCTGAATCATCCGGCGAGGATGAAGCCGAAACTGCCAAGGCAGTGGAGGATGCATCCGATACTGCTTCATTCGAAGCAGTGGATGGCGATGAAAACGAAATGGTTCTTCCATACGAAACCATCACAACCAGTGGCCAGGCAGAGCAGTCTGTTCAGGTCGAACTGGCGGAGCGGACTAAAGCAGCCAAGAAAGAAGCCGACCATATTGGAAACCTCAATAAAAGTGCGGCTTCTCTGCAGCAGTCTCGTGATGAGGCAACCTCTGCTTTTGCAGCGAATGACAAAGACATTCAAGCGGATCAAACCGATGAAAACC
>JADGIS010000268.1 GCA_015233825.1 Erysipelotrichaceae bacterium RD49 | reverse complement strand
GGATAGCGTTTTTTCAACAATTAAGACAAAGAGCGCTCAAAGAATCCTTGAAATTATCCTGAACAACGATACTTGGACAGATGAGCAGATTTTAGAATGTGTAGACAGACGCTGTAAGGCCTCTAGAAAAGATATTCTTGCAGCGGTAGATGGAATTGAAGTTAGAATAATTAGTGGACAAACCGAATAGAGTTTGTTTCTAACCGGTTCTATGTCATAGAGCTACAATTCAAAACGAACAGGAGAGTATTTCTATGGCAAACAAACGAAAACAAATTACCGAAGAGCAGCGAAGAGACGCCCTTCAATATGTTAAAGACCATCCCGATCTGACGATGAAAGAATGTGCAGACAACCTTGGAATCGGACTGAGCACCTTGAGTCGATTCAAGACACAGGCAAAGCGGTCAGAGGATGGTGAACCGGAATTTATTGGATCTGGCCACTATACAAATCCAGTTGAAAAGGAAAATGCCCGCCTCCAAAAAGAGCTCAAAGATGCTCTTGAGGCGCTGAAAATCCTAAAAAAAGCTATAAGCATTCTGGGAAGTTAAGCTCCACACTCTATAGTCTGGTACACGAAGAAAGCGAAAAAGGAGAAGACTTCTCCGTGGCCAGAGTGCTTAAACTACTCGGCCTCTCCAGATCTGGTTATTATGCCTTCCTGAATCGAAAACCCAGTAATCAGGCGCTACGTAAAGAAGATGTGAAAAAACAAATACAAAAAATATATGATCAGAGTCACCAAAATTACGGCGCCCCGAAGATTGGAATTCTTCTACGCAGGCAAGGCTACACGATTACAGATCGAACCGTCGGTATCTATATGAAAGAGATGGGCATCCGAGCGCAATGGATAAAAAAGCCTCAGCGGCCTTCAATTCCCCCAGGAACGGATCAAAAGCTCAGAAACATTCTGAAGCAAAAGTTCAATCCTGATCAACCAAATGCAGTCTGGTGTACTGATATTACCTATATTCATACCCGGCAGGAAGGGTTTGTCTATTTAACCTGTATCATGGACCTCTTTTCAAGAAAGATTATTGCCTGGAAATTATCCAGAACCATGGAAGCTGAAGATGTGCTGGAAGCGCTGGAAAGGGCTAAAGTCAGGCGGAAATCCGACCGGCCAATTGTCCTGCATACCGATCAGGGGGTCCATTTTACCTGCAGCTACTATCAGAAGCTGACTTCAGATATGATTCGCAGCTACTCCAAAAAGGGATACCCCTATGATAATGCGTGCATTGAATCTTTCCATTCTCTAATCAAAAGAGAGTGGCTCAACCGATTTGAGCTGGAAAACTACTGGCAAGCCTATCGCTTATGCGATCAGTATATCGAAGGTTTCTATAACCCGGTACGCATTCATAGCCACTGTAATTACCTGTCTCCAAACACCTTTGAGCAGATGAAGGCAAACTGCAATGCACAGCCTCTAAAAAATGAAACACAGGACACTACATCTACAGAAAAAACAGGGACGGGAGGATAATACCCGCGTTGCCAGGATCCCGTTCTCGAAGGGCGCAGCCCGCTCGAGAACGTGGCGAGTCATAGGGTATAACAGATGACCTGGAAGACTTTCACCGTCGCTTCGCTCGATGGAAGACCAGAGTGCACAGGCGGTCGCAGGCTGACAAGGGTTTAAGCGACAGCGGCCCTTTTCAGCCGTAGACCGAATGTGCGACGATGGTCATCGAGCAAGCGGCGAGTGAAAGTCCCACACACCTCACCGGAGCGAGCTGCGGTCCAGCGTGCCACGCTGGTGCGGTCCAGCCGCACAGGCTGGTCGCCGGAAGGCGAAATGGATAGTAATCAACTAAGGGAAAAGAAAAACCCTTTAAAAAAGCAATGAGGACTTCTACTGATATGAAACCTCTATTTTAAGTGTACTAAATCTTGACATAGGACCAAATCCCATTTGACCAATTGGAAAAGGACAAGCTTCAAGTCTTACTTGCCCACAAGAAGGTTTTGGAAGCAGAGATTAAACTGCTTCAAAGCCAGATTGAGGAAGCTTGTAAAGAATATCTGGAGATTATTACAGTTTTGATGACGATTCCAGGTGTAG
>JADGIS010000267.1 GCA_015233825.1 Erysipelotrichaceae bacterium RD49 | reverse complement strand
ATCTGTAACTAAAGAGAACGTGCTCAAAGTTCTTCACGCGCAACATTATAGTAAAAGCAGAAGGTTACGTCATCAGGCTCCCAATTTTCATCATTAGGGGTCGCGGCCAGTGGTGCTATTTCTTTTGTCTTGGTTTCAACAGGTGCAGGCTCTTCAGCTTCATCAAAGGCCAGCTCTAAGACTGGAGTTTGACCACCTGTTACATTTGTATTGACCATTTCAATTGCAGCACCATCAGCTCCACCGCAGATTACAACTGGAGTGACAGTATTAAGGCCCTTATTTTTCAGGAATTCTAAGTCAACCTCGGCAACCAGATCGCCTGCTTTCACTTTGTCTCCTGCTTTTTTATGAACTGTAAAGCCTTCCCCATTCAAGCCAACTGTTTCCAATCCCACATGAACGAGCACTTCCTGACCGTTTTCGCCTGTATATCCAAACGCATGCTGGGTTGGCGCGATGGTTGTCAGCACACCATCGATTGGAGCATAGATCTTTCCGTCTTCTGGAAGGATCGCTGCACCATCGCCCATCATCTTTCCAGAAAAGACTGGATCAGGGACTTCAGTGATCGCAATCACTTTCCCGCTTAGAGGGGCGGTAACCACGATTGTGGTCCGTTTTCCTTTTGACATGTTTCCTCCTTTTTCCCATATTCGCGTCTAGATTTGCATGGTTGTTTGCGCTTTATTTGCATTCCATTGCACTCCTCATCAACTTTGACACCTTCTTCTTTAGACGCTTTATTTATGGTGTAATATTACGCGTTACCAATTCAAAAATCAAGGTTTTATCGAAATTTGTATGCGTTTTGTTTCATACTTATTTGCATTACGATTGCACTTTGAATTACATAATTTGCATAACTTTTCAACCGCTTCCGATTCTCCATTACCGGAGTACAGAGTGTAAAACTATGATCAAATTGGTCAAAATTACGAAGTCCACGTTTTATACTCTTTCCTTCTACAATTCAGATTCTTTCTGTCATAAAGTTTGATAAATTCTTAATTTTTTCCATAATTGGCTAAAGAATATTTTTCTTATCTTGCTCTTTAAACGAGTAAAAGAGCTGGAATCTTATAAAAACCCAGCTCTTTTATCTGTTTCATGTATTTTTACTTAAGTGACACTTGTTTATTCATCAATTTTTTGCTTTTGTCAATTGGTGCAGTGACCGATCCTGTTTTTTGCTTCTTTGGGGTAATCCTGTCTTTTTGGCCATCCGTTTCAATCAGCTCAACTTTTTCGACAATCTGTTGACGTAATTTATCCTCTACAAAATTTGTGATCAGTGAACCTCCCCGCCCAAACGGACAAATGCATCAGCATCTGTCCTAAAAAGAACCTTTAAAGTGGTCCATTTGGACGGGGCTTCAGGAGCCGAAACGGATGTGGTCGTGTGAGTCGAAGTTCAAAACGGACATTTCCTGTTCAAAAACGCCATCACGTCTCAGTAGTCCAGAGCCTATTCACCGCATCATACCCGAAAGGGCTGATGTCTGATTGAACTGACCGGTTTTGCCTCTGGCAAGCTGGTCTTTTTTGCCTGAGTCAGACATTTTGTTTTGAATGGCTTGCTTTGATGCGGATGAGGATTGGATTCGCCATACATCAGCTTCGAAGTTTACCATCTCTGGAGTAAACAGCTCAGGAAGCAGCTTGCGTCCGATATTCGCTGCACGATTCAAGTCAGCATTGATTCCCATTCCATTTTTAGATTTGTACTGTCCTCTGGTTGTTCTTCTTGGGCTGAATTCATGTTCGGACTCCTCTCCATATACAGGCAGATCATCCTCATCCAAAAACGAAGCTTTGGAGGTGTAGCTTTCTTCTGTTTCCAGATACAGAATTCCTTCTTTTTTGCATCGGTATTCAAGCTGCTGGCGTAACAGGTTGATTGGCATTGTACAGAATTTCTGGTTGTTTTTGGTTCCGATGTTGATGTTCTGCTTCTGTCCCTTGTTGTGTCCAACAATCAGCGTATCAATCTCATTTTTCTTAAGGTATTTCATAATCCGCACGGCTGTTTTAGAAACCAGATCTTTCGTTTGGTTTTCATAGTGCTGGATCCATTT
>JADGIS010000266.1 GCA_015233825.1 Erysipelotrichaceae bacterium RD49 | reverse complement strand
AAGTACATTCTTGATGCGTAAGCTTATTTATTGGTAGTCAGCTTGTATAAGGTGACTACCACAAATGGATTGTTCACATTTGAAAGACAATTTACACAGCTTTATCCCTTAGCTAAATGACATTGATTTATCTAGACATTAAGTTAGATTGAAGACTCAGATTTGAATCTCATCCTCCAAAACAACAATCCACTGCCAGAGATTCAGTATCTTTCTCCTGCAAACATCGTCCAGCATTTCATGATCCACCGACTATAGTCGTTGTAGCAATTTATCCAAAACCTCTAATTTCCTACGAATAAGTACTAACAGGCTGCCTCCGTTATAATAAATGAGACAAAACCCAGTGAATACAGTTCAGTCAATGACCCCACCCAAATCACTACGTGATTCTGGATGGGGCTTGAAATAAGAAGCTTTCATGCATCTGTTTCAAGCCTGATTGACTAGCCTGAGTCTTAACTGACTACGTTATTTGATAATTAACCTTAAACAAGTTGAAATAGGCACTCCAGGATGTTCAGCTCTAGTCCTGGAATCTGCGGATTTGTGTGAACCAGCACTGAGGTCAGGTGCAGTATGCAGATCGACAAACCTCTTATAACATTGGCGAAGGCTGATGCTTCACACACTTCTCTGGAAGGCTTTTTCAGCTTCCAAGATGCATTACTATTTCGAGGATAAGAATATGATTGATGTATTGGATATGGATGGCAAGCCTTTAATGCCTACTGAAAGGCATGGCAAAGTCCGCCATCTTTTAAAAGAAACAAGAATTCGGCAATTCCTCCCCACCCAAACTGCTTAGCAGTTCTGGATGGGGTATCCTTGCCTAACATGATGAAAGGAATAAAAGTAAAAATGGGAAAATCAAAAAGCAAAGCAGTTAAAAATCCAAAAAAAGCAGTCAAAGTAAAAAAGCCCTATAACCTGATTATGCCGAAAGCCTATCGAAGAAAAGATTTAACTGAACTTTATCGGCAGGCTGGTTTTAAAGATGCAGAATCCAGAAAGCTTCGCAATATCCTCAAAGGATTTGCAAATCTAGATGGATACATGCCGGTTAAAGACATCTGGGAATATCTTGAAAAACGCGAGCCAGGTCAGCTCACCAAACAGCAGTTCATTGAATTTTTAAAAATTGCGCGCTACGAAGATGAAGGTTATGCTCTTCTCAGCTATGATGACCTGCATGGAAAACCAAATTTTTCAGATCCGATGCGCAGCGAACTCATCAGCCTTTCGCTTCTTCCAGAAAATGATAACGGAGAATATGATTGTACGCGTTATGATTCAATTAAGAATAATTTTGGTTGGCTGAACGTTTATCCTCATCCCGAAACAAGCTTGATTGAAGAATACGCAAAAGATGAGATGCCGAAGAGTGCGCCAAACGATCGGCTTATTGGTCTGCTCGCCTATTCCGTCTTTTTCAATCTGGACACTGCTGCCAGAGTGGTTGCAAATATTTATCATGCTGTCCAGCAATCTGGCATCTCATTGAACCAGTGCATAGACCGGCTGGGCAATTGTTGGAAAATAGTTGAAAGCAGCGTGGGAAAAGAAAAAGCTCAGAGCTGTTTAGCCGATTTCTATATGAATGTCCATTGCTACGATCTGCATGGAGCAACGCTGGACTTCTATCAAATCGCTCTTTATGAAAGGACAGATTCCGATAAAAAAAATGAACCGGTTCGTGTCCGTCCCGATGAAACAGTTATAGACGCCAGTAAACGTCTGTATAAAGAATTTGAAAACTATTGTAAAGGCCATTATGGGGTCATCCGAAAGCCTTCATATGTTGTGGCTTCCTTTTCTGATGGCCCAGGCATTACCGTTCCCTACTAATTTCTTATCGCAATCAAGCAATATCAGAACCTGAAAAACCATTTTTTTCTTGATCCTCCAGTAAAAAAAAGAGAACCCGGAGTCACTGAAGAATAATCTTCTGACTCCGGGTCTATTTTCGTCTGGCGACTACCTATCTTCGCTTTGACACTATTTTCGGCGTTCAATGGCTTAACTTCCGTGTTCGAGATGGGAACGGGTGTGACCCATTGGCTATCGTCACCATACTTACTCATGGACCTTTCAAAAACAAACACCA
>JADGIS010000265.1 GCA_015233825.1 Erysipelotrichaceae bacterium RD49 | reverse complement strand
CGTCATTACTATATAAATGATTTGAGATTATATTGATTTGTCAAATCAAAGCCCCATCTTTATAAATCGAGAATTGTTCACGTAAGAAAGACATATTAAGCTTAGAATGGTTAGCTTAATGACATTGGTATGAATGCAACTTTATTATGCTCTAAAAGCATTGATTAAGTGAAGCGGTCGAAAAAGCGGCTGCAGCCTGGTCGTGAATCTAAAAAGCGAGAGCCAGGATCAATGGAACCACCTGAAAAACCAGCGTCTAAAATCCCTGAAATCCGGCAAAAACTGGCCTTAAATTTTTGGATGAAGAAGGTATGCTGAAAAGAGAAAGCATGGAAGAGAGATGGATGGATCATTTTGACTGCTTAAATGGACAGCCCCAATTCAGCTGATCGAAAAAATTGAGCCCAAATCAAATCATATAGAAGGATTGTAGAAAGATTGAAAAGGGGAAGAGTGATTGAAAACGATTGTCCAAAAGGCGAGATTCGAAAGACAAGCAGCCAGAACCATTCCAGCAAGATCCTGCAGGAGGAGTTTATGAAAAAAATTCGGCTTGGTGTTTCGCTTTACCCGGAACAGGAATCGATGGAAGACATTGATAACTATTTAAAGCTGGCTTCAGAAAATGGATTTGAAAAGGTGTTTACTTCGTTGTTTTCGGTGGAGGGGACAAGAGAAGAACTGATTGGTTACTTCAAAAACTTTACGAAAGTCGCCCATAAATATGGAATGATTGTTTCCGGCGACTGCAACAGTGCCCTGTTTGCCAGACTTGGTGCCAAAGCAGATGATCTTTCTGTCTTTAAAGAAATGGGAATTGATATTGTCCGGATGGATGGCGTCTTTAACGATGAAAGAGACGTAATTCTTGTCAACAATGAAGATGGAATCAAAATTGAATTTAATGCATCGATGAGCGACATTACGGCTAAAATCATTGAGCAAGGTGGAAATCCAGATCATATTCTGACCTGCCATAATTTTTATCCCCAGCGGTATACCTGTCCTGCTTTTGAAGTGGTGAATGCAACCAACGAAGCCCTGAAGAAGCAGGGAATTTCAGTGGCCATGTTTTTAAGTTCCCAAAAGCCAGGTACACATGGACCATGGCCCGTATCAGATGGCCTGCCTACAATAGAAGAGCATCGCGATATTCCAGTGGAAAGCCAGCTCAAGCACATGCTGGCGATGGACAATGTCGATGAAGCGATCTTTGGAAATGCTTTTGCACCAGAGGAAGAATTCAAGGCCATTTGCAAAACGATGGAAGAAGCCTACCCTACGCTTGATACCCTCAGCCATGAAGACCCCTTCTTTGGCGATCTCCTTAAAGAATTCGTTCCTGCCGGCCAGGTCAAAAGAATCCCCTTGAAGATTCATCTCGAAGAAGGAATCAGTGATCTCGAAAAAGAAGACTTGTTTGAATCGCCAGCCCACTTGGATTTAGGGGATTGCATGAACTATATGCTTCGCAGCCGCTTAGGCCGCATGTTGTACAAAGGAAGAGACTTTACCCCGAGAAAATCGGACAAACCTGTTTTTGAAAAAGGGGATGTTCTGATCGTCAATGACAACTGCAAGCATTATGCTGGTGAAGTGCAGATCGTCATGAAAGAGATGAAAAACGATGGCCAGCGCAATTTAGTTGGCCGTATCGATCCAGATGAAATCATGATCCTTGACCAGATTCGCGGCAAAGATCTTTTCAGTTTCGTTGATGCGGACCAGAAAGCTTAATCCGTCTTAAATAAAACTAAAACGAGAAGAAAAAATCCTTCTAAGACTAGAAGGATTTTTTCTTTGCGGCTGAAAGTGACCCAGCACCAGGTATACCAGATCCTTTCATACAAGTTGGCTTGAAAAAAGCAGAAGGAAAGACTCAATCTTTGCTCCTTGAATTTTGATCAATCCAGAGCTGTTTCGAACTCTATAAAAAGGCAGGAAGGCAATATGCTTTCCCCATGAACTACTCGGTCATTGAATGGCCGATCATCTAAAGAAAAGCAGAAACTCGTACCATGAAAACCGCTATAACCGCTATATTGGAAAGACAAACCGTTTAATCCGATATGGAAATCAACAGTATTGTTCTCCTCTATACAGTCCGAACAGAGACA
>JADGIS010000264.1 GCA_015233825.1 Erysipelotrichaceae bacterium RD49 | reverse complement strand
AGATGTGTATAAGAGACAGATACTGAATAAGCCGATCATTGTCTCCTTGAGAATTGAAATGCAGACCGATTCTGGTAAAGGAAAGATACAAAGCCGGATATGGCCTATCTATTCAGGATTGAGCCTTGGTTTTTTGAAAAATCTTCTGCATTTTGCTGCTGATGGCTTTGGCCAGCTGCTGATGGTTGGTTTCATCAAGATGAATTCCGTCAAAGTCGCTCGCTTGGGCATACTTTGAAGCATCCAGAAAATAGACCGGATAGGGTTTGATGGCGTTTTGAATTTCTTCGGCCAATAATTTAGACTGAGCAACCGAATAAGCATCGAAAGTTCCCCCTGGACCTTGAAGTTCAGGTAAATGATCTCTAAGCAGTACGGGAGCCACGACCAGCAAGGCTGGCGTTGGCATGCCCTCAAAAAGCGTCGGATTCATATATTCCCTAACATACTGGCGAATGCCATTGGCAATGAAGCGGGCCGAAGAGTGATAGGACGACTTGAGATCGTTGGTTCCGAGCATCAGGATAATCAAGTCAAGGGGATGATGGGTCATAATCGCGGTTTTAAAGTCCTTAAAGCCTGATTTTTCCGGCTGAAACGTATCGATACATACCGCATTGCGGCCGCTCAGACCTTCTTCAATGACTTCCAGCTCATCCAGGCCTCCATCCAGATGGCGCGTCCATCTTTCATCCATACGGCGATATTCAGAAGGACAATATCCCCAGGTATTTGAATCTCCAAAGCATAAAATACGTTTTATCATTCTAATTTCTACTCCTTTTGTTCAGCCATTCTGCTTGTTCGGGTTATTTCTTTGGGACGGTATTTTCTATTTCTCCATTTTTTATTGGGTTGTTTTTCGCTGATTCTCGCCGCTTCTTTGGGAATCGTTTTGAATCTGTGTCCGTTCCACCAGCTGGACAGTCTGACCATGCAGGTTTTCTTTCTCGCGCCTGTTCTGGCGCATATAGGCTGCATACAAAATATCAATCATCACCAGCAGAGGAAACTGTGGCGAGATCAGGTTGCCGTGATTGAGATGAAGCAGCGAGGGAACAATGATGACTTCATCTACAAACTCCTTGAAATATTCGCGCGGACTGGATGTAATCAGAACAGTTTTCGCTTTCCTCTGGTGCGCGACACTGAGATATTCAAGAAATTCCGGCCGGGTTCCTGATAAAGAAAGGCCGAAAACCAGGTCCTGGTCATCACGGAAAACAGAAATCATCCGCATCATATCGACATCATCAAAAGCCTCGATACCGACTCCGACCCGCATGAATCGGTAGGCCATTTCCCGTGCCGCATATCCTGACGATCCAATTCCGCCGACGTATACCCGTCTGGCCTCAGAAATCATCTGGGCCACTTTACAGATCTGCTCTTCCCGGATCAGGCTGTAGCTTTTCGTCAACAGATCCTGATAGGCATTGAGCACCTGCAAAGAAGACTGGGCAATGTTTTCACTGGTTTTCTTGGTTTCCAGACTGTTGCCATACTGAAAGATAAACTCCCGATACCCTTTAAAGCCGCACTTTTTGGCAAAGCGGACCAGCGTGGCTTCAGAAACGGCCAGCAGGCTGGCCATATTTTTTAAAGAGAGATCACTGGGTTCGTTTTCTTCAAGAAAATAGTTGGCGATTCCTTTCTCTGTCTGGGTCATATTGGAATAGGCTGCCTCAATTAAAGGCAAAGCCGATTTTTCAGTATATTGCATGGAATTTACTCCTTTACCTGGACTGATCAAACTTCTAGATTCGCTGCCCAGATCTTCTGTTGTTTGCTAAGGGTGAACTACTCGGTCATTGAATGGCCGAGCATCTAAAGAAAAGCAGAAACTCGTACCATGAAAACCGCTATATTGGAAAGACAAACCGTTTAATCCGATATGGAAATCAACAGTATTGTTCTCCTC
>JADGIS010000263.1 GCA_015233825.1 Erysipelotrichaceae bacterium RD49 | reverse complement strand
AAGATTCAGATTTTTTAGATCTAGTAGGTAAACGCCCTGCAGTGGGTGTAAAGCAAGTCGGATCCTCTATGGAGAAGATGCATCTTTGAAGGAATGTCGTAATTGTCGCGATATTTTCCAACTGTAAAGCACTGGCTTTTGAAAAGCTTCACGCTGAAGCGATCACTTCGATCATCCGGGATACCAACCTGGCCAGCCAGAAGGTAGCCCTGGCGAATGGCATGAAACCAATTCAGACCTTGATCAAACAGTATCGCGGCTATACCATGCCCCATCTTGTTTTTTCGATCACCAAAGAACAATACGAAAAAGAGCGTCTGGACAATGAGAAAAAGCCAGCGGGAAACGCTGACCAGACCTGAAAGAGAATGGTGAGCAAAGTATGCATCGATATCGATCCTGGCTTCCCAGTATGCGGAAGTTTAAACTCAACGCCCTGGAGGCGTTGAAAATCGGCCTGGGTGCAGCGATGGCAGTGCTGATTTGCACGGCTTTAAAGCTGCCGCATCCAGCCTCAGCGGGCAATATTGCACTGCTGACGATCATGGTGACCACCCGCAAGCAGACTCTATCCTTAATTTACAAGCGGCTGATTTCGTATGGATTGGTTGTCTTTCTTTGCTGGGGGATCTTTCCACGCATCAAGCCGGTTTATGCCGCTTATGGCTTGTACTTGTTTTTGATTGTCCTGGTGCTCTGGAGTTTGGGCTGGAAGGATACCTTATCGGTCAATGCGGTATTTGGAACGGTTTTTTTGCTGGACCAGGACTTTTCAATGGAAAATATCCTGCTTGAGTTCTGCGTGCTTGGCGTCGGCATTACGATTGCCTTTTTGCTCAATCTCTGGCAGCCCGATCGAATGATCGGGCAGATGGTGTATGAAAAGGTCTGCCTGGTTGAAATCAATTTGCTTGAAGCCCTCAATGAACTGGCGCAGGCGATTCAAGGGACAAGCCAAGCAAGCTTGGACTCCAGATCTTTGGCTCATATTCTTGAAGAAGCCAAGGAAGGAATGCAGCTCATTAACCAATATACCCAAAACAAGCTGCTTCCAAAGGATGAATGGCTGGTGCCGTATCTTGAACTCTGCTTTGCGCAATATGCCCTGCTTCACGTTCTGGTCAACCAGATTGAAGCCAATCCGATTCAGACGGACGGAAAGTATGGCGTGGTTTCTTATATTGAAGAGCTTGCCCAATCAGTCATTGAGTATGTTCCCTGTGACCAGCTTTTAGAAGCCAATGAAAAGCTGATCCAAAAGGTTGAATCTTTCAGCAATGAAACGATGGATTCCTGAACCCAGACGACGCTGCTTCTTGTTCTTTATAATCTGCAGGATTTTGTCTTTTTGAAAAAGAGCTTCCTGAATCGGCTGCCCAGGAAAGATCGGGAAGAATTCATCAAGCGCCATTATGGATTTGCTTCAGCTTCTCTATAAAGATAAAAACCATCGCCCGGATCTCAAAGAAGCAGAGATACCGAAGAAAAATCCAAAAAAAACGGCAGTCTGAGCCAGAACATCAGGCCTTGTTTGCAAGCAGGCGTGAAGTTTGGGATCACACTGCCGTTTTTAATGCAGATTCGTCTGCATTTCTGATTCGCTCTGGGCTGGATCTGGCCTTGAAGGATTCTGGTTGTTGAGATACTCCATATATTTCAGGCCAAACTGGTGGAAAGCATCCAGCGTAGGTAAAAATTCCTGACCAAGTTCACTTAAGGAGTATTCCACTTTCGGAGGAATCTGCGGATACTCCTTGCGAACGATCAGTCCATACTCTTGAAGCTGCTTGAGCTGCCTGGCCAGAGTCGCATGGGTCATTGAAGGCAGGATCCGAAGCAGCGTGTTAAAACGGACAGGTTCTTTGCTTAAATCGTGAAGAATCAGAATGGCCCATTTGCCTTGAACGACAGTTTGTGCTGTAACGTAAGGGCACTGGCCGAAAAGCTTGGATTCCATAGGCCTCCTTTCGGCATCGCCGGTGATACTAGGTATTAAAAAAGTCCGTACTTGAAGGAAATATCCTGCATGCTAAAATTTTAGCCCATCGAAAGATGTGAAAAGAAATAGCACCACTCGCCGCGACCCCTAATGATGAAAATTGGGAGCCTGATGACGTAACCTTCTGCTTTTACTATAATGTTGCGCGTGAAGAACTTTGAGCACGTTCTCTTTAGTTACAGAT
>JADGIS010000262.1 GCA_015233825.1 Erysipelotrichaceae bacterium RD49 | reverse complement strand
GTCGGCATCACCTTTTAAAGTGCAAGCTTTTTCGGCAAAAACCGGTTTTTCCCTTGCACTTTATCACTTCAAATATCCTGATTTCAACGATAGATAAAGCTGAAATGATTTGATCAGCAAATACTAAATATCGAACAGGAGGTGAGGGCGGCAATTCCTCCCCACAGCAAGCTATGGGGTTTCCTTGCCGCATTAGATGACCGGCGGCACCTATGGCGAGTTTTTCCATTACATGCTTCCCCGCCTTGCTGCATAGGAAGCCAAATTGAACTCCGACAAATATGGGGCTGTCATGTGTGAAGCCTTTGGTGCCTATGGCTGGGGCGAGGGCTTGAAATTAATGAAGTGGATTACCGACTTCATGATCAGCCATGGGGTAAATTACATCGTTCCGCATGCTTTTGGTCCCAAAAAATTCCCGGACTGGGACTGCCCGCCTCATTTCTATGCCCATGGCATGAATCCGCAGTTTGAACATTTTGGCGTATGGAGCCGATACGCCGATCGGCTGGCTCATCTCTTTTCCAACGGCAGCCATCCTACTCGCATCGGGGTTCTCTATCATGCAGTTGGCGAATGGACTGGCAATCCAGGCAAAGATGCTCCAATCCTAAAAGTCCTCGAACAAAACCAGGTTGACGGCACTTTGATCAGCGAGCACTATCTCAAAAAAGCCGAAATCAAAGATGGCCAATATCTCATCAATGGAAATCCCTTTGATTTACTTATCGTACCGGCTGCCACCTATCTGCCAGCCTGGCTCAATGAAGAAATTGCCCGCATCCCAAACGTCCTTTTTGTGGACGAAAAACCATCCAACTACCATGGCAAAGGTGAAGTGATCTCTTTAGCAGATCTTGGCCAGGCAGTTCAACCTTATCGAAGCATCGTACCTGTCAACGTGATACCGTTCTTGCGTGTGTATGAATACGATCAGCCCGATGGTAAAGCCTATTTTTTGATGAATACAAGCATTACTGAACCGATCCACACCACCGCTGCCCTGCCAGATCTTGATTCGTTTGCGATCTATGATGCCTTTGCCAATACGCTTCTGCCCGTAAACCACACAAAAGATAGCCAGATCGAAATCGATTTGCAGCCCTATGAATCTTTGATCCTTGTGCAAACTGCTCCCGAAAGCCCAAGCCATACAGCCGGCATTTTGGTAGGCGCGATTGATCAGGCTGAAGTTCGTCTCAAATCGTTTAACGAGCAAGAATTTTGCGCTCCCTTCACCACGGACTTCTCGAATTTAGCTGCTCAGTATCCACGTTTTTCCGGCACGCTGCGCTATTATTTTGAGCTGCCGGAAGGCTTAGAAAATGCTGTTTTGACTTTTCCTCAGGCCTTTGAAACGGTAACCGTCCGTGTAGATGGCCAAGAACAAACCAAGATTGCTCCACCTTATGCGTTTGTCATAGAGAAGATTCAAAATCCAGCCATTGAAGTCGATGTCGTCACAACTCTGGCGCGAAGCCAGCGGGAACTCTTCTCCCAATTTATTCCACTCGAACCCATCGGCCTGCTTGGAAAACCAGAGCTTTACGAGCTGAATTAACCTGCTTCTGTTCGTTACTTATGGCTTGAAAATCGATCTGTAAATAGTATTTGCTGATCAAATCCTTTCGGCTTTATCTATCGTTGAAATCAGGATATTTGAAGTGGTAAAGTGCAAGGGAAAAACCGGTTTTTGCCGAAAAAGCTTGCACTTTCAAAGATGATGCCGACCACCTGTTATATGGTGAAAATATGAATTTTGTATTTATTTTTTAAAATTTAAATTCTTATATTGCTTTAGGTAAAGCGTTTATTCGTTTGGCGCTTTGGCATTACTATTGCGAAATTTACTCTTTTTAAACGATCTGACGAGTTTTCGAATTGATCAGCAAATACTAAATAAGATTCCGCGGTTACCGGCCTCTTGTTTACGATGATCTTTCATATTCTAATTCGATGGATAGCCCATCCATTTCTAACGTTTTTCTTCTCGCATAACCAGACTCTCCCCGGCTAAGCCGGGTTTTTTCATTAATTTGGGACAAAAACTGAAATAGTCTTTCAATCCCATCAAGATGCGCCCGATAAAAGTGCAAACCAGTACCTCATGTTCATCAAGCACAGACAAAGAGCCATTGCTCTAGCGAATTGATTTATTCCTATTTTTGCCTGTAAGTTGATTGGTATAATAGTATTGTA
>JADGIS010000261.1 GCA_015233825.1 Erysipelotrichaceae bacterium RD49 | reverse complement strand
AAAATTGAGCACCGGTTATTCTGCTATATCAGTCGAAATTGGCAAGGCAAACCTCTTATCGATATTGAAACAGTTGTCGAACTGATTGGCTCTACAACCACTAAGAAGGGGCTGACTGTTAAATGTGTAGTTGACAACCATAAGTATTCACTCGGCCAAAAAGTTTCAGACGAAGAGATGGATGCCATCGATATCACATATTTTGGGAAAGTAAATAAATGGAACTATCGAATCAAAGGGTTCAAAAACTGACTTATAGGGACTTATTTTCAAGGCGTTCCTAACTGCTTCTCAACACCTTTTCCTAGCTGAGTAGCGATAACGTTAAGCATCTTATTGGCATTCGCAACCCCAAACATCGTACCAAAGCAGATAATCAGAATATTCATCGTAGCAGAGTCAAGAATTTGCCCGTTTTCATCAATATCTATAGAAGGGAAACCATAGAGATACATTAATTTCTGAGAGGCTCGAAGCATATATCCATAGTATTGAATCATATCTGCTGGAATAGTTGCGGCCATTGCTGCCCCGCCAGGGGCACCTAAAAGTGCGGAAATACCCGAAACACAGTTACGCTCATAGTTAACGACTTCGTCAGCAACCTTATCAATGAGATCAGAAGGAATACCAGCCTTCATCGGATTTTGAGCAACTGCTTGGGCAATGACTTCTTGTGGAAGTTTGAGTTTTAATTCACTTTGTAAAAAGGCTGCCCGATCAATTCGAATACCCGGAGTCTTTAATCCAAGAATGATCATATCTTCGAGATCAACTTTTCCATCTCCATTCTGATCAAGTGTCTTAAGAATCTGCTGGGTAGATTTAGTCGTCATCTCCTGAGTCGCGTGTGTAAGGTTGTTTACGGTTTTTCCGATGTTATGTGTAGCATCTGTTGCAAGTTTATTGATACTGCCAGCTGGATCCGCTGCAAACTTTCCGAAATTGTTACTTGCATCAGCAGCAAACTTTCCCAGATTTCCGGCAGGATCTGATGCAAATTTTCCAATATTATCTCCCGCTTCAGCTGCAAGTCTTCCAACCTGGTCCGCTGTCTGTTTCAGGCTCTTGAATAAATCAAATCCTCCATTTTTTCTGTTTTTTGTTTTGTCTTTAACAGCTTGAGTCTCGTTTTCCTTCATACTTTCTCCTCTACCATTTAGTGATGAGTGTTTTACTATCGCATTTATGAACTCATTCGAATAGACCACATCACTTACGCAAGTTTCAGTCGATCAAAATCAACTAAAGCCAAAGTAATCTTCTTATCGCAGGTTAATTAAAAGCAACTATCTTATGAATCAAAATTCGAATCGTAGTAAGAAAGCGGCTGCCTTACCTGGGCAGCCGCTCAAATATCTATAGCGAAATACTTTATTCAGAATATCTTACTTGGTAGTATCAACGCCGTACCAAGCAATACCTTCATCCCGCCAGCCAAGTCTTACTAAACGATCATGTTCTGCACGATTCGAGGTGTAGTTATGAGCACCGGATTTAGCATTTGGATTGTACTGACGATAGATGGGGACACCATTCTTCTGATCATCATTCGAGTAGAAAGCGACACCTTCATAGCGCCAGCCACGGCTGACAAGCATATCTTTTTCAGAAGCATTCTTCGTATAGTGATGGTCACCTGCATTTGGATTGTAGAGACGATATACAGGAGAATTTGAAGTCTTTGGAGAAGTCCATCCAACACTTTCATCCCGCCAGCCAAGTCTTACCAGTGAACTCTTTTCATACTCACTGGAAGTATAGAAGTGTTCGCCAGAATTTGGGTTGTAAAGGCGTTTCATGCTGTCGGCAGGTTTAATCTTGTAATGAACAGTCTTATTCACACCAGCAAAGATTCCTTTACCTTTGATGGTCATCGTACCTTTAGTTCCGCTAGCGTCAGTCTTATAGGTAATCGTATAATCTTTACCTTCCTTAAGAGCATAAGTTCCATATTTCAGAACAGGTTTTGGCTCAACTGTACTATCAGTCTGCCAATAGCTATCTGCGACACCTCTAACGGAATAGTCGTAGTCAGGCTCATCTGGATCTTCTAAAATTGTCAGATTAGGACTAGTAGAATAATTAAATTGACTCATCGGAAGGCTAGTGTTTCGTCTCAATGACATTTTGAATAATCGAATCTTCGATTTTCCCTTAGATCCTGAAGGTTTTAAGCTATTTCGAAAACTTATTTTATAAAGAACATACATTTTTGGAATCAGACAAAAA
>JADGIS010000260.1 GCA_015233825.1 Erysipelotrichaceae bacterium RD49 | reverse complement strand
AAGGCTGTCCCTTCGCGGCTTGTGGCAATTGTCCTTTTAAGGAACACAAAAGAGTTCGGTCTGGCAATATCTCCAGGAAGATGATTCAAAGAGCAGAAATCCAGCGAACGATCAGAAGTGATGAGTTTGAAGAAAACTACCGGTTCAGGAATGGTGTAGAGGCGATTCCAAGCCAGCTGAGAAGAAATCAAAAAATTGATAATCTTCCGTACAGGGGCTTTTTGGGCAAAAAAATGGGTTGTTTCCTGGCTATCACAGCTATCAATGTAAGAAGAGCCCTGAGATATGCGCAAGAGGATGCCAAAAAGGTATTGGACTATATTTTTCAGCTGGTATTTACAGGTATGCTTGTGAATTTCGATTTAATTTCACAAACTGATTAAAACTGTAGTGAAGAAACGATCGTGACAGATGAACAATTAGGTCTTCAAATCGCCATAAACTCACTTTTGTCTGTCGCATCCAATCTATATAGGTTTTGACAAGATTTATAATCAATTATCTATTTAACTATTGATATAAGTAACTAAGAAAGGAAAAAATATGAAATTAAAATACATTCGTAACGGAATTTTTGCTTCAGTATTAGCTGCCATGACTGCAACGAACTTGAATGGCTTTCTTCTGGTCCATGCCGAAGAGTTTATTGGTGAAGAAATATTTGACTATACAGAGGAAGCTGGAAATTCTTTAAGAGTAAATTATAGTCAAATCAAGCCATTTACGGCGTTCAATGCGAATAGTACAATTACTATTCCCGGATCAGAATATAAAAATCTAATCAGTAAAAACATCTCAAACCTTTCTGTATATAGAGGCATTCCCGCAAATACGCTGGTCTCTTTAACTGGATTAGATGATTTGAAAGGAACAATAGAATATACATTTACTTCCAGTCTTCCAATTTCTCATAGTGACAATCCTAATAGTCTGGTTAATTGCTCAGGCTATGGCGTTGAGCTAGAGAATGCTGTCTGGTATGAAGAAAACGATAAGGCCACAGGAATTAAGATTCTAGTTAAGGTAGATTGGGGAAAGTTACTTAATTCGCTTCCATATCTTAAAGAGTTCCAGAATACTACATTCTCCCCATTAGTATTTGATATAGATGTAAATGGTTTAAAACTTGCTGAACCTGAAAAGTTAAATAATAACACCTCGTTTACATTAACAGGAACGATGACTAATTATACTTTAAAATCACAATCACAGAAGGTCAAAATTGAATATGAAAAGACAGAGAAGAATACTCAAGGATTTTCTGTTGTGAATAAGTATTCTGGAGAGACGGAAATCAAAGAAAGAATAAATACGGGTCTTCCTAAATCATATACAACAATTCGTATTGGAGAAAAAAATATCCGTAATAATATAAATAATGGATCTTCCCCTACTGGCCCAAGTAAGCCATCAGCTGATGGTTCAGATGCTGACCAAGTTATTGTACTTCGATTATATAACCCGGTTACAGGGGAACATCTCTTTACAACTAATGCAGCTGAACGGGTGCAGTTAGTATCTAATGGGTGGAAGAATGAATTCTGTGAATGGGATACTCCAGCAAATTCGGACATACCCATTTACAGATTATGCAATCCAAATAACCATGATCATCACTACACTACCAATGCTGAAGAGAAAGATATGTTAGTACAGTTAGGCTGGAGATACGAAGGATCACCATTCTATTCAGCTGAAAAAGGAGAAGGATTGCCAGTTTACCGCTTATATAATCCAAATGCAACGAGTGTGGGAAGCCATCACTATACTAGTAGTCAAGAGGAACGAGATGCTCTAGTTAACTATGGCTGGAATTATGAAGGTATCGCCTGGTTCGGTCTTCTGAAAGACGAATGAACACTAGTTTTCAGTGAGAGCGTCAAACCCGTGACCGTGACGTCCATCATCTAATCCTACATAATCATGCCTATAAGCAACCATTGTCACAGGCATCCGAAAAAGCAACACGGCTACCCTGAGCAGCGCTTATTTCTGCTCAGGGTAGCCGTGTTTTATGATTATTTGACCGAGAGCGTCAAACCCGTGACCGTGACGTCCATCATCTAATCCTACATAATCATGCCTATAAGCAACCATTGCCATAGGCGTCCGAAAAAGCAACACGGCTACCCTGAGCAGCGCTTATTTCTGCTCAGGGTAGCCGTGTTTTATGATTACTTGACCCGGATTTCTTTGGGGATCTTCCCAGAGTAAGGGAGAAGATCTATAAGATCG
>JADGIS010000025.1 GCA_015233825.1 Erysipelotrichaceae bacterium RD49 | reverse complement strand
ATATAAAGCTAATTTAAAATTTTGACAGCCTTCGGACTGTCTTTTTGTCGTGCACAAGCCCAATTTTTCTTCATTATTCGTCCTTTAAAGCCTTCTTTTTTTGCCTTCTGCCGTACCCCTTGTCCATCCCTAATGATGGGGATAACCTAGTGATCTCCATTTTTGTCTTTAATTCGAGAACAAATCCATATAAAACGCATTTGTGAAAAAGCTCATGAATTATTCAGGATGAAAATGCCATCTGCCAGGTACATGGGCAATTTAATGCGGACATCAATGCCGCTCATAATCTCGTATGGATGTATGAAAACCATCCCAAAGTAACCAAATGGACACCAAGAAAGACAATCAAACAGCTTTATGAAGAAAGAGGTGATTGTTATGGAAAAGCTGTTTACAGCCTTATTGCATCACTAAAAAAATTAAGCGGCTCGAAAGCCGCCTGACTTCATTCAGCTAATTTTGCTGATATAAAAATCATCGCTTATTCACCTTCAAGCTTTAACATCTGGAAGTGGTTTTCCAGATGAGTTTTAACCTATGAGTATCTGACTTATATGCGTTTTACCCCCCCCTTGTCGAAGCTGGCTGAAGTAGAATCTTCGGATTCTACCGAAGTCTCAAGGCTGGTCCTGCATTGGCAGGGGTATGCGGGATGCCAGTACTGCGATGCTGGGCCGTATCCCATAAAATTTGAGTTTGAATTCTCTTTGGGATTTCAATCCTCAAAGCGGGGCTTAGATAAGGATCTTATATCTTAACCCTTCTCCCGCCGGCTAAAGCCGAACACTGGTCGCAGCTAGAAATGTAACTATTTTGACCTGTCAAGGCCAAAATGACCTCATTTATCGAAGGGTCTTTTACACTTTTCAAACATTGGAAAATAATGGATGCCTTTTCACCATTTTTATGTGAATAAATTACAGTTCTGCGTTAGGAAAATGGAATTGTGATGTTTAGCTGATTGTCAAATTTTGTTATGTTATGATGTCCCTTGACAAAATAAGAGAGGTAAACGAAACAAGATGTCTAAACAGGTATTTCATCTTGACTTTTGTGGAAAAAACATCACGGTAGAGACCGGCGAAATTGCCAAACAGGCAAGCGGTGCCGTTCTAGTCCGTTATGAAGATACAGTTGTCCTGTCGACGGCTGTGGCGAGTCCACAAGCCAAAGAAGGACTCGATTTCTTTCCACTTACAGTCAGCTATGAGGAAAAGCTGTATTCCGTGGGCAAAATCCCAGGTGGATTTTTACGCCGTGAGGGCCGCCCGACGGAACACGCAACGCTGACTGCCCGTATGATTGACCGCCCGATCCGTCCGCTTTTTGCGGAAGGCTTTCGCAATGAAGTTCAGGTGGTCAACACCGTTCTGTCCGTAGACCAGAATGCTCCATCCGAAATGGCTGCGATGCTTGGTGCATCGCTGGCTTTATGCATTTCCGATATTCCATTTGGCGGACCCATCGCCGGTGTCAAAGTCGGATTGATTGATGGCGAGTATATTTGCAACCCGGATGTTGAACAGGCAGAACGCTCTGAAATTGATTTGACCGTTGCCGGGACCAGCCAGGCGCTCAACATGGTAGAAGCCGGGGCCAATGAGGTCAGTGAAGAAGTCATGCTTGGCGCTTTGATGTTTGGTCACGAAAAGATCAAAGAGCTCTGCGCTTTTGAAGAACAGATTATCGCCGCTGTTGGCAAACCAAAACGGGAAGTGACACTCTATGCGCCAGATCCTGAATTGGAAGCGGCTGTTCGCCAGACTTATGAACAAGCCATCCGCCAGGCGGTGTCGATTCCTAAAAAACTCGAACGTTATGAAGCCATCGACAATCTGGTGGATCAAGCCAAAGCGGAATACGAAGCAAAAGACTATGCCAGCGAAAAAGACAAAGCGGAAGCAATCAAACAGGCTGGCAAAATCTGCCGCTCTATTGAAGCTGATGAAGTACGCCGCTTGATTGTGGAAGATAAGATTCGTCCGGATGGCCGGGCAGTCGATGAAATCAGGCCGCTCAATTCCCAGATCGACCTGCTGCCGCGCGTTCATGGTTCGGCGATGTTTACTCGCGGGGAAACCCAGGTTATCTCGTCGACCACTTTAGGTGCGCTCAATGAAAACCAGATTATCGATGACGTGACGGAAGTGGAAAATAAGCGCTTCATGCATCACTACAACTTTCCGCCGTATTCGGTTGGTGAAACCGGGCGCATGGGCTCGCCTGGACGCCGTGAAATTGGCCATGGCGCACTGGGGGAAAGAGCGCTGTCCAAAGTGCTGCCCAGTGAAGAAGAATTCCCATATACCATTCGCACCGTTGCTGAAGTCACCGAATCCAATGGATCCTCATCGCAGGCTTCGATCTGCGCGGGTACGATATCTTTAATGGCCGCTGGCGTTCCGATCAAAGCACCTGTTGCCGGTGTGGCCATGGGGCTGATCATGGATGAGCAGAGCGGTAAATACACCGTATTGACCGATATCCAGGGCATGGAAGACCACTTTGGCGATATGGACTTCAAAGTAGCTGGTACGCAAAAGGGAATTACCGCTTTACAGATGGATATCAAGGTGAAAGGGATCACCAAAGAAGTGTTTGAAGAAGCCCTCGCCCAGGCCCACAAAGCCCGCCAGGAAATCCTGGCCAACATGCTGGAAGCAATTCCTGAGCCGCGCAAAGAACTTTCGCCTTATGCACCAAAGATTGCCCAAATGAAGATCAATCCTGAAAAGATCAAAGATGTCATTGGTCCAGGCGGCAAGATGATCAACCAGATCATTGCGGAATGCGACAATGTCAAGATCGATATTGAAGATGACGGCTCGGTTGTGATTTATCACAAAGACCAAGAAGCCATCGACAAAGCCAAAGCGAAGATTGAAGAAATTGTGCGGGAGGCTAAAGTGGGCGATATTTACGAAGGCAAAGTTGTCCGCATTGAAAGCTATGGCGCCTTTGTCAATCTGTTTGGCAAGACCGATGGGCTGCTTCATATTTCCAATATTTCCTGGAACCACATCGGCAAAGTCGAAGATGTTCTGAAAATCGGGGATGAAATTGACGTTAAAGTCACTGAAATCGAAGATGGCAAAGTCAAAGTTTCGGCGAAAGCACTGCTGCCAAAACCAGCCGATTATAAAGAACCTGAACGAAACCGCGGCCCGCGCAAAGAGAACCGTAAGCCAAATGGTCCTCGAAAATTTGATCACCACAAACCAAAAGCAGACCACGATCAAAAACCGGAACCAGCTGGAGAAGAATAGGGCTGCGACCGCTTTCAAAATCGGAGCTGTCTTTGCATAGACAGCTTGTGATCCACCCCATGGGCAGACAGTTCTGTAAGACGGGATTTGATTTTGAAAGATCAGTTCGAAAATACGGTGCTTTTGAAAGGATGAATCCAAAAGCCGAGGACGCTGCCAACCAGCCAAACCAGCGTTTGGAACTTGCCGGCAGGGATCAAACCGCATTTGGATTGCTTTCCTCAACAAATTTGTAAAAAGAAACCAGGAGTTCATTCTTCTGGTTTTTTCTTTGGTCTTATTAGCGGCATAAGAAGTCAAACAACAGCTTGTGATAGAATGATTCTGTTAAAGGACAGGATTTTAATATGGATTTTAAAACTCTCACTGATAAATATTTTGATCAATATATAAAAGACCTCAACGACCTTGTGTCCATTGAATCCACAAGGGATGTTGAGCATGCCGCACAAGGCGCCCCATTTGGCCCGAATGTAGCCAAAGCCCTCCATACACTGCTGGAAATGGGCAAGCGAGATGGCTTCGAGACTCAAAACTTCGATGGCTATGCTGGGTTAATTACATTAGGCGATGGTTCGGAGAGCGTAGGCATTCTTGGCCATCTGGATGTCGTTCCCCTTGGTGATGGCTGGACGAAAAATCCGCTGGCGGTCACCGAAGATCATGGCTATTTATATGGCCGCGGCGTTCTGGATGACAAAGGACCGCTTTTAGCTGGCTACTATGCCATGAAGATGCTCAAGGATCTCAATGTGCCTTTAAAGCGCAAAGTCATGCTCATTGCCGGAACCGATGAAGAAAGCGGCATGGGCGGCATCAAAGAATACGTTAAGGTCGGTCCCATCCCGACAATGGGCTTTACGCCTGATGCCAATTTCCCTGTGATCTATGGCGAAAAGGGAAACCTGCATATTACTTTGGACAGCGATGAGCCTTCGCTTATCGAAGATTTCCAAGCAGGCACCCGTCCCAATATCGTCATCGCCAAAGCTGATGCGATTTTGAATACGGATCAGTTTGATGAAAAGATGTACGATTTCTTTTTAAAAACCAATGATCTTAAAGGCCGCGGCAGTGTTGAGGATGGCAAAGTTCATCTCTATGCGGAAGGCAAAGCTGCACATGGATCTATGCCCTATCTTGGCATCAATGCCGGCGTGCTGCTGCTCAACTACATCGCCAAGGCTTACCAGGACAAACTGGCTGGCGAATTGTACGAACTGCTCAAAGACTGGAAAGGCACCCCGGAGGGCATTGATATCGACGGCGTTTATATGGGCTTTTTAACGATGAATCCGGGAATCATCACGATTCATGAAGGTCATGCGCATGTCCTGATCGATATCCGCTATCCAAACGACACCAATCCCGATAAAATCATCAAGGGCTTTGAAGAAGCCTGCAAAGAACTGGGCGGTACGATTGCCCCAGCAATTGCATACGCCGGAGACCCACTTTTCGTTGACCCCAATTCAAAGCTGGTTAAAGACCTGATGGCTTCCTATGCCAAGTATTCAGGCGACACGTTCTCGCCAGCGGTGACCATTGGCGGCGGTACGTATGCCAAAATGTTCGATAACTTCGTTGCTTTTGGTCCGGAAAAGCCATGGGTCAAGCCGCCAAAAGACCTGCAGGTCGGCGGCTGCCATGAAGCCGATGAAGCGATCAGCGTTGCGGATTTGAAAGAAGCAATCGCCATTTATGCAGATGCGATTGTAAGGCTGGCCAACGAATGAGAATGCGCCGCATTGCCTGGGCGGCAGACTATTTGACCCAAAGCCCTTCGCGCATCTTAAATCCAGAAGAAAAAATCGGCCGCTGGAAAAAAGAGCGTCCAGACGGAAAACTGCATCTTGAAATCGGGTGTGGCAAAGGCGGCTACTCCGCTGCCATGGCCAAGCTGTATGCCAAGGATACCTTTGCGGCCGTTGAAAAAAATGAAAGTGCTGCCGGACTGGCTGCCAAGAAGTTTGACGAAACCGGACTTGAAAATCTGGCCCTGATCTATGGGGACGGTGCGGATTTGGAGAAATGGTTTAAGCCGGGAGAAGTGGATATCATTCATTTAAACTTCTCTGATCCCTGGCCCAAAAAACGCAACGCCAAGCGGCGCCTGACTGCACCAGCCTTTTTGAAGCAGTACCACACCTTGCTTTGCAAAAATGGACAGATCATCATGAAGACAGATAATCCGTCCTTGTTTGAATATTCGATTCTTGCCTTTTTAGAAGCTGGCTATGCAATGGAAGAAATCAGCGTGGATTTTCGCAGAGAAGACCATCCTGAAGATCCATTGACGGAATATGAACAGAAATTTGTTGAACAGGGCAAGCCGATTTACCGTTCCGTCTGGAACAATTACAAAAAATAAATACCCAGCCCAATAAGAAAGTCAGACTAACATGATGAAACAGATACATACCCTTGAAGAAGTCAATCAGCTCAAAAATTCAACCAAGCCTGTCGTCTTTTTATGGTCCGCCAACTGGTGTCCGGACTGCCTCTACCTGGTTCCTTTTTTGGATCAGATAGAAAAAGACAATCCTGACTTCGATTTTTATAAACTTGACCGCGATGAGCTTTTAGATGAAGCCATCGACCAGGAAATTCTTGGAATTCCGTCGTTTACCGTCTTTAAAAACAGTAAAGAAATCGGCCGTTTTGTCTCAAAACTCCGCAAAACACCGCAAGAAATTCAAGAATTCTTAAATTCAGTAAAGGAGGCGTAACGCATGGGTTTTAAAGACATGATGAAGTCATTTCTCTATGAAACTGTAGAAGATGACGATGATTACGAAGAAGAAGAGGAGACTGTCGCCGCTAGTGAACCCAAACGCGGTCTCTTCCATCGCAAAGAAGAAGCGGCTTCTGCTCCAATCGAACAGACAACAGCTGCCCCGGTACAGTCCGCTGTCGATGCGGTGCCTGTGCAGTCCCAAGCGCCGGCTTCTTCTGCTTTTGGGCAGCCCACCTATACGACACCAAATCCATATGCCGCTAACCAAGGGACGTCAGACTATTTGCAAAACCAATATGCCCCTGACCAGCTGTATACAACCCCGCAAGTCACGCCGGCTCCGCCCCAAAGCAATTTCCTGTCGCGCATTGACGAAGCGATGGTTGAAGAAGCTCCAGTTCAAAAAAAGGCGGCGAGCACCAGGGTGCGCCGGGCTGCGGCCGGCCGAAATCAGCCCGTTGTCAGTCGGCAAGATTTTTCCAGCGTGATCTCCCCGATCTATGGCACGTTTGCCGATGAAGAGATTATACCCGAAGCCCTGCACAATGCAGTGGATCTGCCAAAACCAGTGGATGCGACGGAAATGGTAGAGATCATCAGTCCCATTTATGGCACGATGACCGTTCCGGCCCGTACAAAGGAAAAAGTGCCTGCGATTGAACCGGCTAAAGCTGCATCCAATTCCAAAGCAAAAAAAGCAGCTCCCCGCAAAGAAAGCAAATCCGAACAGTATTCCGCTTTAGAGCAGGCTGTTGAAGAAGAAGCTGCTGCCTTGGCTCCGGTTTCGCAAGCAGCACCTGCCAAAGAAGCGGATTTGGATCAAGCGCCAGCCGATAAACCAGAAACTGTTCAAGTTGATGCACCAAAGCCTCAAGGCACTCCTGCAGAAGCCGACGAGCAGAAAGCCCAAGCTGTCAGCGGCAAAGCTGCTGCCATCGCCTCTTCAAAAGGCGAAAAAGCTGCTCCTTCCAAACCCTACGCCAGCAATGTATCCTATAAAGCCGGGAAACCAACGATCACTGCCGATCTTGGCAGCTATCTTTCCCGCGGCACAAGTCCGAAAAACCGGGCCGGTGCAAGCCGGGCGGAGTTATTAGAGCCTGTGTTGGAAGAGCAGAATGCAAAAAAAGGAAGCAAGAAATAATGAGAGTTTTCTTTACTGGAATTAAAGGAACCGGCATGGCTGCGCTTGCGGAAATTCTCCATGAGCTCGGTCATGATGTCCGGGGTTCCGACATTACCAAATATGTATTTACCCAAGACGGCTTAAAAGAGCGGGGGATTGAGATCCTGCCCTTTGATGCCGACAATATCCAGCCTGGCGATACGGTGATTGCTGGCCTGGCTTTTGACCAAGATCATCCTGAAATCAAGAAGGCGCTTGCCATGGACGATGTCCAAGTCTATTGGTACAACGAATATCTCGGCCGGCTTTTAGAGGACTATGAGTCGATCTGTGTGGCCGGCTGTCATGGCAAATCCACTACCACTGGCTTGCTGGCCCACATTCTGGAAGCCTGGAAGCCGGCAGGCTATCTGATTGGCGACGGCCATGGCCATATGCCGCAGGATGCTGAGTACTTTGTATTGGAGTCCTGCGAGTTCAAACGGCATTTTCTGGCTTACCATCCCGATTATGCCTTGATTACCAACATCGAGCTTGACCATGTAGACTACTACAAAGATCTCGATGACTATATTTCCGCTTTCCAAAGCTTTGCAAACCAGATCAAAAAACAAGCGGTCATCTTTGGCGATGATCCGTATTTAAAAGATCTGAACTATCCGGTGCCCGTCATTACCTATGGCCTGAATGCAGACAATGACTACCGGGGGATTCACCTGGTTGAAAACGAAAATGGATCTGAACTGGACGTTGAAAAAGACGGCCAGATTCTGGTGCATCTTGTTTTGAAAGAATCCGGACTGCCCTTTGTCTGGGATTCTTTGGGGGCTTTCGCCCTGGCGCATGAACTGGGCATGCCAGCCAAGGAAATTGCTGCGCAGATTGCCGATTTCCAGGGCATTGCCCGCCGGTTTGTCATTGAAGAAGTCAAAAATTCCGTCTTAATCGATGACTATGCTCATCACCCCACAGCGATTTCGCAGATGATCCGTTCAGCCCGCAAGCGTTTCCCTGGTAAAAAAGTGGTTGCTTTATATAAACCGGACCGCTACTCAAGACTGCAGTTTTTCTTAGAGAGGTTTGCTGACTCGCTCAATGAAGCCGATGAAAGCTTTGTCCTTGATTTTGAGGCCAATGCCAAGCGTGAAGATGAAACCATTACAGTCACGATCCAGGATCTGCTTGACCGCCTGGAACATGGGCGCTTGATTGCCATTGACCAGGATGGGGCAAAGACTTTGGAAGAAGCGGGCCCAGCGGTGTATTTGTTTATGTCCAGCAAGAATATCTACCTGCTCAAAGACCTGCTTAAGCAAAGACTGGCTTAAAAACCCCATCTGATTTGCTGTCCAGACACTCAACCAGAGAATTCTTAAAATCTTCAAATCAAGAGTTAGAAGATTTTGAAATCACTTCAGGTGAAAATCTGGAAGATTTTGGCCGTGTCTGACAATCTTGAAATATAGGCCGTTTTTTGTAATCGGCTTCATGAAAAGCGCCTACAATAAGTCGAAGCCGAAAATGGCTTTCATTGAACGGAAACCAGGTGCTCATGACAAGAAAAGCAAACGGCCGGCCAGAATAGAGGTGCAATTGGGTCCGTGCAAAACCCGAACTGCCAGAAGGCCAGTTTCTGCAGGCACGTGTCCAAATCTGTATCAAAAACAGGCAGAATCCTTCAGAAACCCATAGAATGCAGGTCGTTTTTTTTCAAGCTCTGAAAATATTTTCATTCCTTTCATTAGCTGTGAGAGATTGATGGTATAATCCAACGGTAATAGAACATTTGTTAAGGAAGGAAGAGTATGACAATCAATTTAGATGTCCTGATGTATCTTGCAAGGATCGCCTTATGCGTTGCCGGCGTGATTGCGATCATCTATCTGGTCCTGTTGTTCAAATCCGTCATTGAAACGATGGGTGAATTGCAGGAGACACTCAAAGCGGTAAACCGGGATCTTGTAAAACTCGAAAGCCCGCTCGATACAGTCGGCCAGGTATCCAACACCGTTAATGAAGTCCAGGCTTCCGCAAAACGCGCAGCAATGGGTGCCATTGATGTTTTCTCCAAAGGCACTGAAATGCTTGGCGGAAAGCTGAAAAAACAAACGGGTCAGCCCGCCGGCTCTCCAGCTTCACAAAGTGAGGCTCGTGATGCTGACGCGATCAAAGCCGATTTTCAGAAGATCACTGAAGATCTAGGCAGCATTGCTAAAGATGAAGAAATCATCGCCAAAAACGATGGTAGCGATGCCCACTAGCCCGTAGGAACAGGAGACTCAATCATGGATGAAGAAAAAAATTTGAACGAAAATGTATTACCAGAACTGCCCGATCCAAAACAAGAACTTTTAGAAGCTCCTGATCAGACAGCTCCAGCTGCATCTGAACCAGAAGCTGCTGCCCAACCTGAAGAGCAAGCCGCTCCAGTCGAAGCATCAGCCGAGGAAGAAAAAGCCAGCGAAGATGCCCGCCAGGCCGCCATTGATGAAATGGAAAAAGCCAGCCAGAAGGCATTGGAAGCCATGCGGGAAGCTGGCAATGAACAAAATGAAGAAGTTGTCAATGAAGCTGAAAAGAAACTCGAAGACATCTTCACTCAGCTTGAAGACTGGCTCAAAACCAACACCCAGCCAGAACGCATCAAAGCCGAAATGAAAACTGCTGCCAACAAAGTCAATGACCTGCTAGAAAAAACTAGAACCAGTGTCATTAACGTTGCAGAAAGTGAACAGTTTAAAAAGACCATGGAATCCGGCCACGAATTCTTAATCGGGGCTGGATCGATGATTGCCGACGGCCTTCATTATGGCTACGACAAGCTCATGGAAGTTCCAGAATTCAAAAAAGCCGCTCAATTTGTGGATAACCGGGTGGATGACCTGCGCCGCAATGAAGCACTGAAAACATTTGTAGACCGTTCGGAAGAAGGGCTCAGCCGCTTGAACGAATCGATTTTCAGCGGACTGAAATCGTTCTTTGATCCACAGAAAAAAGAAGATCTGCCTGACTTGCCTGAACAAGAGAATCAAACTGAGGATAAGAAGGAATGAAGCGAATCACAATTTATGATGTAGCCAAAGAGGCGGATGTCTCCCTGGCTACAGTATCGCGCGTTATTAACGACTCGAGTGTCGTGCGCGAAGATACCCGCCTGCGTGTGCAGGAAGTCATTGAAAAACTCGGTTATAAGCCAAATGCCGTTGCGCAGGGACTGGCTTTATCCAAGACAACAACCGTTTCGATTGTCATGTCCGAAAAGCTGCTGGCTTATAATGCGAAAATCCTCAATGGCTTGATGGATGTTGCCAACATTTACCACTACAATGTAATGTTCCACACCACATCCAAAGGCATCTCCAAAATGCAGGATGTTATTGAATCCATCATCAAATCCCGGGTAGATGGCGTCATTTTGTTCAATGACAATTTCTCCGAAGAAGAGATGAATGTTCTTAACGAATATAAAATCCCAATGGTCATTGTCGGCGGCAAATTTGATGGCCACAAGCATGACCATGTCGGCAATGTATATGTCGATATCGAAAAAATTGCCAACCAGCTGGTGAAAGACTACTTTGCAAAAGGCATTGACGACATCGCCATCGTGGAAGACAAGCTAAATCTTTCGATGATGAAGCAGATGAAAAAAGGCGCTGAAGATGCGTTTAAAGAAGCTGGCAAAGAATTCGAAAACTATTTGTCGTACAACGACACATACAAAACCAGCTACGAATACTTCTCTGACTATCTCAAAGAAAACAAACCCCATAAGCTCAACATCTGCTTTAGAGATTCCCAGGCCATCGCGCTTTTAAATGCGGCCAAGGAAAACGGCTACAGTGTTCCGGAAGATCTTGAAATCATCACCATTCTCGATTCGAAGTATCTGCCCATGATGCGGCCGACCATTACTGCCTACAACATTCCAGATTACGATATGGGGGCTTTGGCGATGCGGATGTTAACCAAGATGCTTGTCAACAACGATGACAAATCTGTTGAAAAGAGCATTGAAATCCAGGCTTCACCGCTGATTCGTGAATCCAGCAAATAGACCTTCCCATCAAAAGCTATCGGTTTAAACAAAGACGACTTCCAAGCGCTTGGAAATCGTCTTTTTTCTTTGGCTGATTCTCTTTTGCACTTTCCAATGGATCTGAAACCACGGCACGATGTTTCGGGCATGGTTTGGCCACAAAATGAAGACAGCTCCCAATATGGTATAGAATGGTGGTATGGAAATCGTATTTACACAACTTAATCAGGAAGTTCCTGATCACGACTATGAAACAGACTATCTGACGATTATGGAAAAAGCCGGCAGGATTCTCAATCGAAAAGAGGATCTCGTCTGTTCTGTTATTTTCTGCTCTCCAGAGCAGATCCATGAAGTTAACCGGGAATATCGCAATGTTGACCGGCCGACTGATGTGATTTCCTTTGCTTTGCAGGATGACCCAAGCAATATCTTGATTGAAGAAGAGGAGAGCGAGCTGGGGGATATCTTTATCAATACCCAGGCAATCAAAGACCAGGCGCATGAATACGGACATTCATTGCGCCGGGAATCCTGTTTTCTCTTCTGCCATGGGCTGCTCCATCTGATGGGGTTTGACCATATGACAAAAGAGGATGAAGAAGTCATGTTCGGCCTTCAGAAGGAAATCCTGCATGGCGTGGCTGATCGATAGATTCAGGTATGCATTTGCGGGAATCCGCTATGGCTGGCTTCATGATAAAAGCATCCGCTGGCAGCTGATCGCCGGCATCGCTGCAATTGGAGCGGGATTTCTTTTTCACATCACGGTTGTCGAATGGCTCTGGGTGTCTTTAGCCGTTGTTTTGGTGCTGATGGCAGAAATTTTCAATTCCTGCATCGAAAAGACGGTTGACTACATCTCGTTAGAGCGCAATGAAAAAGCACGGGTGATTAAAGACATGGCTGCTTCGGCCGTCTTTATCGTGTCGTGTTTTGCCTTTTTGGTAGGTATTGTCATTTTTGTACCTCCATTTGTAGAATTGCTGACAAATGGACTGAAGTGAGGTTTTGTATGGAAAATTTTAAATCAGGCGTCATTGCCATCGTCGGCCGGCCAAATGCTGGCAAGTCGACGTTGATGAACGCTTTGCTGCAGGAAAAAGTTGCGATCATGTCGGACAAGCCCAATACGACACGCAATAACATCGCGGGCATTTTAACCAATGAGGATACTCAATATGTCTTTATGGATACACCGGGCATTCATAAACCCCAGCAGGAACTTGGCCGGGTATTAAACAAGAATGCTTATATCGCCATTGAAGATGCGGATGTCATCGGCTGGATCGTCGATGTGACCCAGTCGTTTGGCCCGGGTGATGAATTCGTCTTAAACCGGTTGAAAGATGCCGGCAAGCCGGTGGTTCTGCTGGTGAATAAAGTCGATCGTCTCAACAAGGAAAAGCTGCTTAAGCGCTTGGCCTACTGGAGCAAGATTTACGATTTTGCGGATATTGTTCCGCTCTCTGCTTTAAAAAAGGACAATCTGGAGACCGTTTTAGAAGTCTTCCGCCAATATCTGCCCGAAGGCATGCCTCTTTATCCAAGCGAGATGAAAAGCGACCATGGACTGGTTTTCCAGCTTTGCGAGCTCGTGCGGGAAAAAGTCCTGCAGAAAACCCATGAAGAAATTCCACATTCGGTTGCTGTATTGTTAGAGAGCATGGAAGAAAAGAATGGCAAAGTCTACCTGTCTTTTTTGGTCATCGTCGACCGGGATTCGCAAAAGGGAATCTTGATTGGCAAAGGCGGGGACATGATCCGCGATATCCGCCTGGCTGCCCAAAAGGAAATCAAAGAAAAACTCAAAAAACCAGTCAACATGGAACTGTATGTGCGTGTTGAAAAGAACTGGCGCAATAAAGAATCAAAAATCAAGGAGTTCGGCCTGGATGAACTTTCCGAAAAATAGTCTCGATCCAGCAAAGTTTGTCCAATTGTTTTAAAGATTTGATGGATGAACATCCCTCCCGGCAGGTTTCCTGTCGGGATTTTTCGAAAAATGACAATCAGAAAAACGAGAGATAGGAGGGAAAAGTATGGCTCAGCAGATGCAGTTTCCCGTCAGCAAAGAAGGGGAGCCGAAAGTCGAAGGCTTGGTTTTGTCCGTGATGGATTACGAAGAGCGAAACGGCATCCTTCATCTGGCAACGCCTGACCAGATTTATTCGGTCTATGCGCGCGGCATATTGCAGCCAACATCCAAAAACAAGCGTCTGGCCATGCCGTTTTCACGGGTAACGCTCAATTATGATCCCAAGTATTCGCACAACATGATGTATTTGATCAATGGCTCGGTGGACCAAAATTACTGGAAAGTTGGCGAGTCGCTCGAGATGCAGACAGTCAGCTCGATCCTGGCAGCCTTGATTGAATCCTACGGCATCGACCCTGAACTTTACCAGGATTTGGAAGCCTTCTGGTCTTTGCTGCAGCAGGGGAATTCCAATCTGGCTTTGCTTCATGCCTGCCGGGTTGTGACGGGGATCTTAAAAAAGACTGGAACGATCATGGATGTTGATGAATGCGTCGTGTGCCGAAAAAAAACGAGAATTGCCGGGGTGTCGGTTGAAAATGGCGGCTTTGTCTGCCTGGAGCATTTCGATCCCCAGATCGGTGACCTGTTGTTTTCAAAAGACGATTTGTTAAAGCTGCGCGGCCTGGTCAAGATCAAGCCTGACCAGCTGGAGGTGCTTTATTCGTTTTCGTGGGATCTGCCGTTTCTGGTTTTTTTG
Source organism: Erysipelotrichaceae bacterium RD49 (assembly GCA_015233825.1). Taxonomy (GTDB): domain Bacteria; phylum Bacillota_I; class Bacilli_A; order Erysipelotrichales; family Erysipelotrichaceae; genus Allobaculum. Next base: position 12,528 of record JADGIS010000025.1, on the reverse strand, counting down.
TTAGACTGGCTGGTCTACCATAACGATCACCATTTAAAAAGCCTCGATTTTCTCAAGACTTTGCTGCCTGCAAAAAAAGCCGCTCTTTCAAAGGAAAAAGTGGCGAAGTAAAGTTATAATATTAAAATTATACAAATAGTAATATATAAATAAAGCTGTATGACTAACCCGTCAAATCGAATCGGTAAGCTTTGAATGGAGCCGAGAAATCTAAAAAACTAGAAGACTTCGTTTTCATCGACGTGCTTGGTTTTGATGGCTGCTTCCAGCTTGTGGGCATCAGGATCAATATAGATTGTTTGATATGATTTCATCGTGACAAATCCAGGTCCCTTTTTGGGGACCTTTTTTAAATTGGAAATTTTCGTGTAATCGATCGGAACACTTGATGAGTTTCGCCCTTTCGAAAACCAGGCGGCCAGGCTTGCCGCAAAGCGGATTTCGTTTTCGGTTGGATTTTCGCTTCGCAGCACGACATGGGAGCCATGATAGTCCTTGACGTGAAACCATAGATCGCCGCGATGGGCCAGGTTCCAGGTAATGAACTGGTTTTGCAGATTGTTTTTGCCAGCATAGATGGTGGTGGCATCACCCATGTGGATTTCAACGATGTTGGGCATCTTCTTGCGCTTTTGCCTGGCGCTGCCCTGCTTGAAGCGAATGAAATGACGATCGGCCAGTTCCTGGCGGATTTCCAGCACGTCATCGGCACTGCAGTAGTTGAGCTGTTCTCTTAAGGTCTCGAAGTATTCAAGCTGGTTGCAGCATTCTTCGATCTGTTCGTTAAGAATTTCGATGGAACGCTTGAACTTATGGTATTTCTTGTAAAACAGGTTGGCATTGTCTTTGAGGGAATAGCGCATGTCGATTGGAATCGTAAGCATGACGCCTTCTTCTTCAAAGGAAGGCAGTTGTAAAACAGGCTGTTTATCCAGATACAGATTGGCAAACAGCACATCGCCATACTGGCGGTACCGGTCAAAATCTTGCGATTCGGCTAATGATTCCTGCAGGCGCGGCAGCTTGCGGGAAAGCTTTTTGATCTCGCGATCAACGGCTTTAAAGACGTCTCCGCACTGCAGAGCAATGCGTTTTTTAACTTCATCGGCTTCAAACAGCTTTTCCAGGCCCTCCATTAGAGGCCAGGCGGTTTCGGATTGCTTGAGATGAGTCAGCTGCAGACAATGAAATTCTTTGTCGTATTTATACAGGTGGGTTGAAGATTCCAGCTCCTGCATGATTTGCTCATAAGGCTGGCCATTTTGCATACGGAATAAAAACTCCCAGGACAAGGTTGGCGAAAAGCCTTCAATCTGGCTGACTAAGCTTTTTTCAAGATTGAGCGGCCCGGGATGGAGCGGGTCGTAGCGTTCTGGTTTTTCGGGAAGCGTATACTTGGCCCCGGGGTGGAGCAAGCGCTTGGAGTTTTCAAAGACCGGGATTCGCTTGAGGCAGTCGATAATGGTGTTGGATGCCGAATCGACCAGGACAAGGTTGGCATACTTGCCCATCATTTCAGCATACAGATCATATTCAACCCGGTCTGAGAGTTCATTGGAAGCACTGATGTGAAACCGCACCAGGCGGTCGTATCCCATCTGTTCAATTTCCGTGATATACCCCTGGGAGATGCGCTTACGCAGCATCATGACAAACGGGCTGGGGTTTGGCAGCGGTTCTTTTTGGCTGGAACACAAATATAGCCTGCAGGTATTGGAATGGGCGGACAAGGCTAGCCTGGCTGAGCCCATTTGGGGTTTATGTAAATAGAACAAAACTTCTTCATCGCTAAGACATTGAATCTTGCCGATTTTGGCGCCTTCATAGTCTTTTAACTGGTTGACGACGCGGTTGAGAAGCATTCCATCAAAAGGCATAGAAGAACTCTCCTTTCAAATTGTATGGTCCATGGCAAAGCATGGAGGCCAGAATGGAAATAAGCCTGTTTCTGGTTCAAAGCCATCGAAAGGCTTTCAATTCTGACTGGCCATTCAAAATATATCAAGAACCACTTCAAAAACAAAATCGTCCGAAAACAAGCCTTGAGCTTTTAAAGAACAGGCAGGCGATGGCAATCCAGCTTGAAAAGTGGGGGATGGCTGGCTTTAGCGGTCGTTTCGGGCGATGAAATGAGTAAACTAGAAACAGAAGCCCAAAGAGGATCCAAAAGAGGATCCAAAAGATTTTAAAAAGAGCATCGCAGCCAACGAAAACGATGTAAAGACGATTTAAATAGAAGCAGAAGCATAGGAGGATATATGAACGAACCAAAAATTATTATTCTCAGCGGCCCCAGCGGGGTAGGAAAGGGAACAGTGCGAGGATTGCTGGACTTTGATGATCTCAATCTCGTCAATTCCGTCAGCTGGACAACCCGTGATCCAAGACCGGGAGAAGTTGAAGGTGTTTCCTACCATTTTGCAACCCCGGAAGAATTTGCAAAGAATGTCGCTGAAAACGGATTTGTCGAGCATGCGGGTTTTGCCAACAATGCCTACGGCACCCCACGCAAGCCTATCGAAGACTGGATGGCTGAAGGCAAAAACGTCCTGCTGGAAATCGAAGTCAACGGGGCAATGCAGGTGATGGAAAAATATCCGGAAGCTGTCTCGATTTTCTTAGTTCCGCCAACGGTTGAAGATCTTGGCAAGCGATTAACCGGCCGCAACACTGAAGATGAAGAAAAGATAAAGAAAAGACTCGCCCGCTCAGTGGAAGAGATGAAGTACAAAGACAAGTACCAGCACGTCGTTGTCAATGATGAGGCAGATCGGGCTGCCAAGGAAGTGGCCGATATTATCAAAGGCAATGTCAATTCTGACAACTAAACCACAAGTAAAAGGAAAATCACGCTTCTTCATGCAAAGAGTCCGGTTGTCTTTGCTTGATGGAGAATCGCTGCGGTGTTAAACTGGTTTTGTAATCAATCCCAAGGGAGCGGACATCCGCTCCCTTAGATTTTGTTTGGAGAACGGAAAATCCATTCTCCGTTAAGATTTAATTTATAAGGAGTGTAAATGCAGAATCTGAAAACCTGGATCGAACCACTGCTCGAATCGAAGGGATGTACTTTGTATGACCTGGAATGGGATACGAAGATGAAGCCTCCAGTTTTACGTGTCATGATCGACCGCGAAGATGGCGGTGTCGATCTTGATCTGTGCGCTGCATGCTCAGAAGAAATCTCCAAGCATCTTGATGAAACGGACGAAATTCCGCAAGAGTACATGCTTGAAGTCTGCAGCCCCGGCGCAGAACGTGAACTGCGTACTGAAAAACAAATTGAAGCCCAACTCGGCAAGTATGTGACGGTTCAAATGAAAGAACCTGTGGATGGCATGCACGAAGTCATGGCCAAACTCGATGAAGTCACACCGGAAGCCTTGAAATTGAGCTTCTTTATCAAAGGCCGTCCCAAAAAACTGAACGTGGATCGAGCCAATATTGCGCTGATTAAAAGTGCAGTCAAAGTCTAAAAAACAACAGAGGAAAATATGCCTAAAAAAGGAACAACGAACACTACTAGGAAAAGCAAAAACGACAACGCGCAGGCAGCGTTTCTCAATCTTCATAACTTCCGCAACCTGCCTAAAGACGTTGTTGAAGAGGCACTTTCGGATGCCATCGAAAAAGCCTACCGCAAACGCAACGATTTAGATGACGCCCGCATCAAGACGGTCTTTGACCAAGATGGCCGCATTAAGGCTTACCGCTTATGGGATGTTGTCGAAACGGTTGAATTCCCTGACTATCAGCTGGATGTCGAAGAAGCCAAGGATATTACCCCCAATCCCAAAGTAGGGGATGTTCTGGAAGAAGAAACAGACATCGATAACTTTGTACGCGGTGATATTTCTACCGTGAAATCTGTCATGCTGCAGAAAATCAAAGAAGCCGAGAAGAAAGAAATCATCGATAAGTATTCGGATAAAGTCGGCGATATGGTTACTGGTAAAGTTGTATCTGTTGAAAACAAGTTTGTCATGGTCCGCCTGGGCGGCACACCCGATGGCAAGCTTCAGCCTGGCGCTACAGATGCTGTCATGCGCAAATCCGATCAGATTCCAACTGAAACGTATCATGAAGATGAAGTTATCAAAGTCATCATCTCCAAAGTCGATAAAGAATCCAAAGGCTCCATCGTCATGGTCAGCCGTGCCGACAATGATATGATCAAACGGCTGTTTGAAAAAGAAGTGCCCGAAATTTATCAGGGAACCATCGAAATCAAGGCCATTGCCCGTGATCCTGGCCAGCGTGCCAAAATGGCCGTTTTATCCAAACGTGAAAACATCGATCCGATCGGTGCCTGCATCGGCCAGGGCGGTATGCGTGTAAGAGCCATCTCCGAAGAACTTGCGGGTGAAAAAATCGATATTTTCAAATGGTCTGATGATATTCAGGAACTTGTTAAAAATGCTCTTTCTCCAGCACAGGGAGTGGAAATCTTCTTAGCGGAAGACGCTGGTGACAAACTGCCAGCCGATAAAAACCCGCGCCGCGTGAGCAAAGACAAAGAGGGCAAAGTGCATCAGGACCAGCGCAAGACGCTTGTTGCCGCTGTGCCAAACAACCAGCTTTCTCTGGCCATTGGTAAAAAAGGCCAGAACGCCAAACTGGCTTACAAATTAACGGGTCATCGCATCGATATCCGCTCGCAGGAAGAACTGGATGCTGCCGGTCTTGACTGGCGCTCACTCGTTGAAAAAATGCACAACGAATACGAAGAAAAGAAAGCCCAGGAACATGCTTATAAACAACAGCAGCGCATCGATGAGCTCAAGAGCGCATCCGGGCAGACCGCAGTGATGCCAAGTCTGGAAGAATTTGACTCCGATGAAGTCTTCCAGGATCAACGGCTTCCAGAAAACGAAACGGGCCAAGAAACTTCGGCTTCGGCTCAGACAGACAACGCGCAGGATCTGGAAGAAGCAGCGCGTATTGCCAAAGAAAACCGTCGTTCGCTGGCTGAAAGAAGAACGACTTATGTCTCGAAGTTTGAATCGGTAGAACCAGCCAAGCCTGAAAGCACGCCAGCCAAGCCAAGCAAGCCGTATCGCAAAGATGAAGGCAAAAAAGAAGAACGCAAGTTTGAAAAGAAAAGACCTGCCTTCAATACGATGCATCCGATTTATACGGAAGATGAACTTGAAGAGATCGAAAACAACGAACTCGAAGAAGAAATGAACGCTTCCTGGAACGAAGACATCGATTACGAAGAATACGATTCTTACTACGACGATGAATACTAAACACGACCGGTGTCCATTGGTATTCAAAATCTGTCCTGCTTGTTCAAAACAGAAAAATCATGGGATCTTTCTGTTGAAGACAGGTTGAACAAATCCTGCTAAAGTCTTTAAATAGACATGGCAGCATAAATGACTAGATGAGAAATGCCTCATCTTTTCCTGAACCAGAAGAGCCGCAAAAGCCTGGCAAAAAAGATTGGAAATCCACGGATTGAATAAAGATTCAAATTTGGATTGATCTTGCCGACGGCTTTAGGCACAATAAACTGTCAGGATCCTGCCTGGTCGAATCCTAGTTCGATCAGGCGGTTTTCAGGAAGAAAGGAAACGGATATGCGTAAAATTCCAATGCGAAAATGCGTGGTCACGCAGGAACGCTTCCCCAAACAGGAACTGATCCGGGTGGTCCGCACTCCGGAAAACGAAGTGATTGTAGATGTCACCGGCAAGAAAAACGGCCATGGCGCCTACATCCAGAAATCGTTAGAAACTCTGGAAAAAGCCAAGAAAAACAAAGCACTGGCACGTGCTTTGGAATGCGAAATTCCTCAAGAAGTCTACGACAAGCTGGAACTGGTCATCCGTGCCGGCTGATCAGATTCTCTCTTTAGCCCAGCTGTGCATCAAAACCGGCCGGTATGCAAAGGGAGATGCTTTACTGCCCTCAATCCAAAAAGAGCAGGCCAGATGCGTTCTGGTCAGTGATGGATGCGGGGCCAATCGTGCCAAAAAAATTCAGGATAAGTGTGCCTTTTATCATATTGCACTCATCAAGCTTCCAGCCTGGCAGTTTGATGCGATCAGCTCCAAAGTCAATGGAGCCGTAGCCATTTTGGATCCCGGCTTTGCAAGCGGGATTATCAAAGCAGCGCTTCGCAAGCAAAATGATCCGGAAATTGAACTGTTCAATCTTCCAGAGCTCACAAATCCGAAAACCAGTCAATAGAACCTGTATGAGGTTCTGCTTCTGAAACCAAAAGGCTTCCTTTTGATTTGGAAGCAGAGTTTCATGCAGGGAAAAATTAGAGAAGGATGGTGGTGAAATGGCCAATAAGCCAGCAAAACGCAAACCCGGAAATAACAATCGAAATCGAAACAACAACAATAACCGGAATAATAATCGAAACAACCATACTCCCAGACCCAGAATTGAGTATCCAAAAGAAATTACCTACTCACTTCCGATTACCATCGGTGAACTGGCTGAGTTGATGAAGCGAAACTCTTCCGAAATCATCAAGTTCTTGTTTCTGCTTGGTAATATGTCAACCATTAACACAAGCTTAACGGACGATGAAATCGAGCTGATCTGTGAAGAGTTCAAAGTCAAACCACACAAAGAAGTGATCATTGCGGAAGATGATATCGAAGACCAGATCGCAAACCGCGTCTTTGATGAAAAAGATCTCAAACCAAGACCACCTGTTGTGACGATCATGGGCCACGTTGACCATGGTAAAACGACTCTGCTGGATACGATTCGAAATGCGCATGTGGTCAAAGGTGAATTTGGCGGTATTACCCAGCATATTGGTGCGTACCAGGCTTCCGTTAACGGCCGCAAGGTTACCTTCCTGGATACCCCTGGCCACGAAGCCTTTACGGCTATGCGTGCGCGTGGTGCCCAGATTACCGATATCGTTGTATTGATCGTTGCTGCTGACGATGGGGTTATGCCGCAGACCAAAGAATCGATTGACCATGCAAGAGCTGCCGGGGTGCCGATGGTTGTTGCGGTCAACAAGATCGATAAGCCAGGAGCGAATCCTGATCGTGTCATGAGCGAACTGGCCAATGAAGGCGTTATGCCGGAAGCCTGGGGCGGCGATACGATTTTCAACGAAATTTCAGCCCGTTCCGGCCAAGGCGTGGATGACCTTCTGGAATCCTTGCTGTTAGTTGCCGATATGCAGGAACTCAAAGCCAATCCGGATGTGCCAGCATCGGGTACCGTTGTCGAAGCCAAACTGGATAAAGGCCGCGGTCCGGTAGCAACTTTGCTTGTCCAGCAGGGAACACTCAAATCCGGCGACTCCGTTGTTGTCGGCAGTGCCTATGGCCGTATCCGTAAGATGACTTCAGATAAAGGCATGGAACTCAAATCCGCCGGACCATCTACCCCAGTTGAAATCATCGGTTTGAATGAAGTGCCAAAAGCCGGCGATGTCTTCATGGTTTACGATTCTTACAAACGCGCTGCTGAAATTGCCCAGAGCCGTGCCCAGAAGCAGATTGAACAAGAACGTTCGGCTACTTCCGCCCGCTCCTTAGAAGATATGGCCCGCATGATTTCCGAAGGTGATATGAAGGAAATTAACATCCTGATTAAAGCCGACGTTCAAGGCTCGGCCGAAGCGATGAAAGCTTCGATCGAAAAACTGAATGTGGATACCGTTAAAGTCAACGTCATCCGCTCGACTGTCGGTACGATCACCGAATCGGATATTATGCTTGCCTCCGCATCCAATGCGATTATTTATGGATTCAACATCCGCCCAACGGCTGCTATTCGCAAGAAGGCCGAAGAAGAAGGCGTTGAAATCCGTTTGCATAACATCATCTACAAAGCCCTTGAAGAAATTGAAGGCTTGATGAAAGGTATGCTGGCGCCAGTTTACGAAGAAGTTGTAACCGGCCAGGCTGAAGTTCGTCAGATCTATAAAGCCAGCAAGATCGGTACCATTGCTGGATGCTATGTGACTGATGGCGTGATCAAGCGCGACTCCCAATGCCGTCTGATCCGTGATGGCATCGTGATCTACACTGGTAAAATCGGCTCCTTGCGCCGCTTTGAAAACGACGTCAAAGAAGTCACCCAGGGCTTTGAATGTGGTTTAACCATCGAAAACTTCAATGACATTAAAGTTGGCGACATTGTCGAAGCTTTCGAAGACAAGGAAGTAAAAAATGACGCTTAAACAAGACAGAATGGATCAGATTCTGAAAAAAGAAATCAGCCGTATCCTGCAGTTTGAACTGAAAAATCCAAAGCTTGGTTTCGTGACCGTAACCGATGTGGAATGCACCCGGGATATGTCGCAAGCCAAAGTTTATGTTTCTTTTTTAGGCAAACAGGAACGCAATGACGCCGGCATGAAAGTGCTGCGCGCATCCAAAGGATTTATCCGCTCGACGCTGGCTAAAAATATCAAAGCCAGAAAAATGCCGGATCTGATTTTCGTTCAGGATACTTCTTTAGAACACGGCCGAAAGATCGACAGCATTATTTCGAATCTGCCGCCTGCCAAAGAAGAGCCAGAATCTGAAGTTGAGGCCGAATCTTCTAGCGAAGAGTAACCTTCATGATTGTGTAAGCCGTGGCGAAATCAGCTTTGCTGAAATGTTGATAAGACTCTGCCATAGACCAGGAGCCCTTGAAAAGGGGTTCTGGCCCCAAGATTGAACTAGGTTTTTTCTGGTTGAATCGACAGGGTGTCACAGTCGATCACAATTCGATACGGAAAACCGATATGAGAAAAAAGCAATTCATGCGCAAACTGGTTCGAGCGGATCAATCTGCTTCGACCAGCGCACTGTTTCTTCCTACGCTGCTACTTGGAATCGTCATCTTTGTGGCGCTGGTGTTCATCATGCTGCTGGTAACCGGCCTGCTGCCCTATTGGCAGGTGGCTATCAGGTATTATGTGATCTGGATTATGCCGTTGGTTGTAGCGGTCAGTTTCGTTCTGGATTTATTTTTAGAAAAACGCCGATACTCGTATATGATGTGGGGAACTGCAATTGTTATTTTAATTGCGGTCCAGGTCAAGTTTTTGATCGATCCGCCCAATCAATTTGCCCAGCTTCGCTATTACAAAGCGCGAGTCGAAGAAATTGAGCGCCAAAATCAAGAGCCTCTGTTAGCCGATATGAAAAGACTTACAGACAGCAAGATCCCCTTGTATATCGAGACGCGAAACAATCCAATGCCCATGGATGAAGTTTCCCAGCAATATCTCGTTGACTTGATCAATGGGATGCCGGATTTTTTAACCGAAAATGTGGCAGGCTTGTATTTCGTCGATGAAGATGAATTTCGAGTCAATGCCGGTGAAAAAAAGGATATTGATAGTTTTGCGGGCTATGTCCGTCTTGAACAACATGCGATGTATGTGAACATGCATGATCCTGAAGAATTTGACAAGTATCTCTATGTCACGCATGATGGCAGACAGCTAGACTGGTCAGATCCCGAAGGGTATAAAGAAACCATCGTCCATGAACTTTTCCACTTGCTGGATATTCAATACGAAGGAAAAGATGTCTTCATCGCCCAATCCGATGAATGGCAAAACCTGTTTAACCAATACGGAACTGCCTTGAGCCAATACGGCGCAACCAGCCCGACTGAGTTCTTTGCGGAAGCGGGAACGTACTATTATCTCTATCCAGAACTCTTACGACAAAAAGCTGAACCCGTTTATCAGTGGTTTGTCAACAATCTGCCAGGTCTCCAACCAGAAGGAGGTCTGGCTTTTTTGTCGGTATTGGATTTGAGAGACCGGTCAGCCTGCCAAACAACCGTCAACCGGATAGCAGCCTAAGCAGAGCGTTCTGACAGAAATGGACGACCTGACATCACTCGAATATACAGAATCTGTTTTAGATCGTGCACCGATTATGAAATAAGATAAGCAAATGCATCGGAATAATCTAATTTGGCAGTGTATATTGTTACGGTTGTGAGACACTCCGTATCACTCTAACATGGCTGGATAGCAGAGAGCATTAGCAAAAGGTGCCTTGATGTTTCATACTTAAGCAGATGAAATATCAAGGCACCATTTTTTGATTGAGCATTTGATCTGAGTCTATCGATTGAAGAGAAAAACTTTGCCAGTTTCCTAAAAATATTCCATTCATGTTGTACAGACGGTCAGGAATTTGACCGGAGGCCGCAAAATTTCATGAAAAATACGCAGTTGATTTTGGCTTGCTAAATGATGAACGATGTGTTGCTTAAAGCAAATAGCTCATTTTCTGATTGCTTGATAACAAACAATTGACAAACTTAAAAATCAGTTTTGCAGATCGGGAAGGGGGAGTTTATGCCTGAAAACCATAGCCTGCTTAGCATAGACGTCATTTAATAACACATGCTCCTTTTCAGAGGTATAGTAATAGACCATCAATTGGTACAACACCATTAACATCCACCAGTTATACTGCTTACAGCAGATCTTTTCCATTCTCTGTTTTTCTTTTTCGATTCCTACCTTATCATTTCTGATTACTGCCTTAAGCAATGCAAATAAAGCTTTATCATCAGCGGTTGGTTTCTCTTTAGAGAGTGCTTGGATCTCTTGCAAACACTCTTGATAAGCTCCCACTCGATAATAACAATACGGGATTAAGCAATAATTACCGATAAAGCCATTTTCGAAGTTTGAATTATTGTCTTTAGAAAAAAGGATGGCCTCTTTGTACTTCTCTTGCATGATTAAAGCCAGATACATCGTTCTTGTCGCATAGGTATAGACGAGCGGATCAGCAAATATTTTCTTCGTCATGAAAATCTCATTAATAATTTTCTCTGCTTCTTCATAACACTGCATTTCAATTAAGAAGTTTGCAAGATTGTTTTGGCAGGCTAACGCCTGAACATAATTGCTATATCTAGTAAATAAAGCCTGCGCTTCTTTTGTTATTTCATATGCTTTAAAAAACGATGAATCTGCTGAAAGTGCAATTGCTAAACTGATTTTGATAACTCCTTGTAATTGAGGCCATTGCCTGTCGTTCAAAAGCCCCAAAGCTTGATTATATAACTGAACGGAAAGGCTGATATCGCCCTTTCTTTTCGCTATACGAGCTTTAGCATAAATAAAAATTGCCCTTTCGTCTTCAGAATATAGTGAGAAAAAAGTTTTGCCCTCTGAAATTATTTTTTTAAGTTCTTTCGAAGATAGACTTGAAATCTCGTGTATGGTTAATGATATATCCATTAAAGGTAGGTAAATAAGAGCAAAAGATTGTTCATATCGTTTACGATTCTTAGCAATCGCTTTTGCTATTTCAAGTTCTTGCTCATTATTTCTGTAAATCAATGCTGTGATTAGTTCATCGAGATAGTGGCGAATCTCATCAATTATCCATAAACCGAAGTCAAATTCAATTTTGTAATATTCAAGAAATCGAACAAAGTCGTCTTTTCTCAAAGTTCTCTTCCCATTTTCAACATAGCTAAGAAATGTTCTAGAAATTTCTAAATCATTAGCGATATTATCTAGTGTAAATTTGTTTTTAAGTCTAAGTGATTTTTCAAATAGACCTAAGCTGTTATAAATTTCCATTGTTAACCTCCATATATTCATGAAATTTTCCCTGTATTCAACTATCGTATATTTCGATAATATTGAATCACAAACATAAGAAAGAGAGAAATAGATAATGAGAAGTTCTTGTAGATGGTTTTTGATCTTTGTTATCGCTTTCGTAATTGGATTGTCTGTAAATCCAATGTTCTGCGAGAAACATCAAAGAGAAGATTGGTGTTGGGTTGAAAACAACCAACCAAAAGGAGGAGGAGGGGTGATAGAAGGATAGAGTAAACATCTGAAAATGTTATACGTCACATTCTGTTGTACGTTTTTGAGGAAATTCGTCAAAATAAATTGTTTTTTAGTCTACATAGTCTATGAAATTTATTCTGACGTTTTCAATCAGTATTATTTGCACTATACACTCTATACGGGAGAACGCTTTTTTCTTCCATCCCTCTATACGAAGATGGGCTGCGAGGGTGGTAGGAAGAAAAAATAAACTTCCGGAACTGAGCGAGCGGCGGTCCAGCTGCGTATGCTGGTCCTGCCGAAGGCACTCACTCAATGCAAGGTTATTTGAGGAGTCATAGGTGATATCGATATTTTGTGCAAAATAAACTGACGAATTTACCGTTTTGAAGTGCAAAATAATTTGATTTTCGCGTGCAATCTAATGTGATGATCTACACATCTGAATAGGAGTCTTTATAACGTTCTATTAAGACGAGTTCTGCTTGAATCTATAGAACTATTAAAACCAGGAATAGTTACTTAATAACTTAATTATTTATTGTGGTAGGTGACATGTACTGTTGGTCTAATTCGTCATACTTAGACATGTTAGTTATCTTATAAATTTGATTTGAAGATGTTATCTCGTGATAAATAATGGCTCACTGAAAAATCCGGTGGGATTTGGGATTCTTGACTGTCGTATTGTATGACGCATCGATGATCTTCAGGAAAAAATATCCATCGTCATGATAGCCAAAAGCCTGTCGCCTTACAGTCTT
>JADGIS010000259.1 GCA_015233825.1 Erysipelotrichaceae bacterium RD49 | reverse complement strand
GATCTGCGGTAGATAAGACCCCTTGAAGACTACAAGGAAATAGGCTGGGTATGGAAGTTTCGCGAGAAATGAAGTTGGCCAGTACTAATCGGTCGAAAGCTTAATCTAAGATAACGAGAGGGAAGAGCGGAAACAGGAAGCGCATGAGTTCAGTCAGCCAATAGAATTCAAAGCGGACTGAGTCCTCTTCTTCCAATAAGAATGATCAAAACAACGACGAAATCAGAAGCATGGTAAAAAACATGGTAATGACAAGTCGTAGAAAATAACTGTAACCACAGTTATGTCGAAGCTGGTGTTTGTTTTTGAAAGGTCCATGCAAAGTATGGTGACGATAGCCAATGGGTCACACCCGTTCCCATCTCGAACACGGAAGTTAAGCCATTGAACGCCGAAAATAGTGTCAAAGCGAAGATAGGACGTTGCCAGACGAAAAGTGAAAACCTCTGAAGAATAAAGGAGAAATCCAATATTCTTCAGAGGTTTTTTATTATCCAGCAATCGGCTGATCCAAGTTTCAACGTAAAATTTCGATATTGAAAATGGATCGATGACAGAAGCTTGTGATTGTCATACTGAAAGGTCATCAGGAAGATTCATCAATGCTGAAAGGTCTGGTTTCCAAATCAGCTCACCAACTTTTTTTTGGTCATAAAAAATAATCATGTAGTAAGGGAGATAGAGAATATCATCTTCGGTTTCAATATTTGATCGACAGAATACATAAGATTGATGAATTGGCCATACATTTTGGGCTCTAATCTTATTGAGAGAAGCATGTTTTTTGAAATATTGGCCTGATTTAATTTCTATGACATCAATCTGCCGATTATTTTCAACTACAAAGTCAAGTTCAATGGTTTTGACATCGAAATAGAATAAATTAAAATTTCTAGATTTCAATGATTGCGCAAATACGTTTTCAAGAAGGCTGCCGTAGTTGATAGATTCGTTCTGCTTCAGTAATTCGAACTGGATCGTGCCACCCGAAAGAGCACATAAAAGCCCGGTGTCACAAAAGTATAGTTTAAATAATGGCCGGTTTTCGTTAAAGATTAATGGATAAATGGGCTCCGTTACATTGTAACAAGGCAGCGCAATCCCGGCTGCTTCTAACCAGAGAAAGCTGTCATCATATTGGTAAGTTCTAGCTGTCTTATTGATCTTTGATAATTTAAATCGCTTGTTTTTAGCGTTGAGCTGGCCGGGTATCGAGTCAAAAATCTGTTGAATCCGAATTTGGCTCTTTGGATCAGAAAACTTAGAAATATCCAATCGATAAAGATCTAAAATCGAGCGCTGGATTGTGAGTACTGATGCAAGATCAAGGGAATCCACGTAGGTTTGTACTGCACGAGGCATCCCTCCAACAGCCATATAAAGATAAAACAGGGAAAGCATTTGGTCATGGACTGCTTGAATTACAGACTTTTTTTGTTCAAAACACTGACGAAGGTAGTCAATTGTTTCTGATGGAATATTCAATGCCCATAAAAACTCTTCAAAATCCATAGGATACATCGGTAAAATTTCTTCAAACCCTACTGGATAGGAAGTTACTTTTTGGATTCCAACGCCTAAAAGCGAGCCGGTTTCGATCAAATCGACTCTGCCATCCTGAACGAGAAATTTGATGGCTGTTCTAGCGTTTGGACACTCTTGGATTTCATCGAGGATCAGAAGTGTTTGATTTGGAATAATCGTTTTTTGAGTGGCTGCAGTCAAAGCAGGGAAAATTGACTCTGGGTTAGGTGCAGAAAAGATCTCTTTATATTCAGGATGTGAAATGAAGTTTACCTCAATCGTCTGCTTATATTCAGCTTCACCAAAAGCTCTGGCAATCGTAGATTTACCGATCTGTCTGGCACCGACTATACAAAGACTTTTTGTAGCCCCTTGTTTTTTCCAGACGAGTAATGAATCATAAATTCTTCTACGGAGCATTATAATCTCTCCTTTCGTTTGTTTTTCTACTAAAATAATACCAAAAACGTTGTATATTCAACGGAATTTATATGAAAAGCGTCGTAAAATCGACGAAGATCAAATTCGCCTATATTTAGTTATCATATTATAAATTGACAACTATATATTTCGGCTTTCAATAGATGCGACGGACAAAAGTGAGTTTATGGCGATTTGAAGACCTAATTGTTCATCTGTCACGATCGTTTCTTCACTACAGTTTTAATCACTTTGTGAAATTAAATCAAAATTCACAAGTATACCTGTAAATACCAGCT
>JADGIS010000258.1 GCA_015233825.1 Erysipelotrichaceae bacterium RD49 | reverse complement strand
AGATTGCATTGTACAGGATTTCAACACATTTGACATCACCTGTTAGGTGAAAAGTAAAACGGTCGGAAACACGTTTCATAAAGGTGTTTCCGACCGTTTTTGATTTTGTGAGAATTATTAAGGTAATCTTTGAAAATTAGAGCAATCCCATTCCAAATTTAAATAAGGTGCATCAGGATCAGGAGAGTCAGGATCCACAGGATGTTGGATATCTAGTTGAATCCATACAGGATCAGAAAAATATCCTCCTTCTGGGGTAGCCATCTTCCAAGAAATCATAGATGGATTGAATTTTTGCTTCTCCCCTTGAGCAGTACGTCCCACTAAATTTGAGCAATTTTTAAATATTTCATCCGCAAACAAAGAAGTGGTATTAGAAAACTTAAACGGAGCAGAATAGATAGTAGACAGTTCAGTACAATCAGCAAACATTTCTCTACACTGAGTAACATTTGAAACGTCAAATTTGCATATATTTAGGGATTGTAATTTATTACAATTTTGAAACATATAATTCATAACGGACGTATGAGATGTATTAAATCCACTTAAATCCAAAGTTCTCAAGTTGGAACAAGATTTAAACATGGAATACATCCCACCTACGGAAGATGTATCAAAACTACTTAAATCTAAGGACTGTAGTCCTGAACATGATTCAAACATTGAAGTCATATTGGTTACTTTTGAAGTATTAAAGTTGTTTAAGTTTAAATTGTCTAAACTTTCACAATGACCGAACATCCAGCCCATATCTGTTACATTGGAAGTATCGAAACTGCTTAAATTGATGGTTTTGAGTGCATTGCAGCCATTGAACATAGCAAACATGTCTTTTACATTAGAAGTATCGAACCTACTGAGATCTAAAGTTTGCAATCCAGAGCAATTAACGAACATTCTCTCCATTTGTGTAACTGAAGTAGTGTTAAATTTGCTTAAATCTAAATGTTGCAAACTAGTACAAAACCCAAACATCGAATCCACGTTTGTAACATTCAACATGGTGTCAAATGAACTCAGATTCAAATCCTGCAAATTTGAACATTTGGCGAACATGGAGACCATACTTGTCACATTGGATACATTAAATGAAGCTAGGTCTAAAGATGTTAAACTGGAGCAGTTATAAAACATATTTTCCATGGTCGTTACATTAGAGGTACCAAATGAACTAAGATTTAGTGTCTGCAATGCAGAGCAGTTTTTAAACATGTTCCGCATGCTTACTATATTGGAAGTATCAAAGTTGCTAAGGTCTAAAGATTTTAATCCGGAACATCCATCAAACATCGATGACATAGCATTTGCCCAGGTTCCTACTGATGAAGTGTCAATGTTACTTAAATCCAAAGACTGCAGTCCTGAACAGTTTTGGAACATTGAACCCATACTTGTTACGTTAGAAGTATTGAAGTTGCTCAGATCTAAGGATTGCAACCCTGAACAACCAGCAAACAGCCCCAACATATGTGTTACTTTCGAGGTATCGAAATTACTTAGATCTAAGCTTTGGAATCCAGAGCAACCACCAAACATTGATGACATATCTTCTACATTTGAAGTATCGAAATTACTAACATCTAAATGTTGTAAACCAGCGCAACCAGAAAACATAGCGCCCATGTCGGTAACTTGTGATGTATTGAAATTTCTTAAATCCAAAGACTGCAAGCTAGAGCATTGTCCAAACATTGAATTCATATCTTTGACATTTGATGTTTTAAAAGCACTTAAGTCAAGAGAAGTTAATTGATTGCAGTGATCGAACATCTCCCGCATGCTGTAAATATTAGATGTGTCAAAACTACTAAGATTTATGGTTTTAAGTGCAGATTTATCACTGGGGCTTCCATTTACTCGCATCGAAAACATTCCAGACATTGTCGTTACATTACGGGTATCAAACGATTGAAGATCTAGTGATTCTAGAGAACTGCAACGAGAGAACATCAGTCTCATATCTGTCACATTGGATGTATCAAATAAATCTAACTTAAGTTGTTTTAAAGATGAGCACTCACAAAACATCATATACATATTTTTGACATTTGAAGTATCTACATTAGAAAAATCAATGTTCTCTAATGTGCTTCTCCCTTTAAACATATAGCTACAGTCTTCTTTAAAGATAATTTTTTTGGCTCACTGAAAAATCCGGTGGGATTTGGGATTCTTGACTGTCGTATTGTATGACGCATCGATTATCTTCAGGAAAAAATATCCATCGTCATGATAGCCAAAAGCCTGTCGCCTTACAGTCTTGATC
>JADGIS010000257.1 GCA_015233825.1 Erysipelotrichaceae bacterium RD49 | reverse complement strand
ACAACAAAAAATCCAGCTTAATCAAGCCGGATCTTAAAAGACGAAGCTGTACTTATGTACAGCCATATGAACTACCACTGTCTTAACAGGGCATGTCTCTGTTCGGACTGTATAGAGGAGAACAATAATGTTGATTTCCATATCGGATTAAACGGTTTGTCTTTCCAATATAGCGGTTTTCATGGTACGAGTTTCTGCTTTTCTTTAGATGCTCGGCCATTCAATGACCGAGTAGTTCACGATACCATGTCCAAGAATGGGTTTTTCATCCATCCAGGATCAGGATTTCGAAAGTCAGAAAGCTGGGATCCATAGTAAAAAAAGATTTATAATACCTGAACAGGATTTAATTTCTTTGCTTTTTGAATCTGCACAACAGCTGATAAATTCAGGTCAATTTTTTCCAACCCACACTACCCTTGGCTTAAAATTTGAATAGACCTTCGTCGTTACGTGTCAATATAAATGAGACTAAAGCTGCGGAATATATTGTGAAAAACCAGAGAGAATTGACAATTAAAAAACACGTCGGTACAATAAATAAACTGTCTCCCTGGCAGACAGAATGTAAGCGTTTCTAGAATTCGGGCGATAAATCTCCTGTTTTAGATAACGATAGAATCATTTACAATAAGTTGAAAACTGCGTCATTTCACCCATCCTGTATTGAAAATTGATAGAAGCTATGAAATAAAATTGGAAGAGTGTAATATAAATCACGCAGTAAAATGGAATTTGGAGCAGGGGCGATGGAAAGGAGCAAGAATTCCGCTTCATTGGATGAAGTAGAACCCTGTTGTAACGTGTATGAAAAAATGGATTCAAACTGTGCTGTGCTCGCTGATGAGCGCCAGTTTTCTCTTACCCGCCATGCCTGTTTATGCTTCCCCGGAAGATGAAGTTGTCATACAGCCGGCGGGCTACGATCTTGTATTTGAAGATCAAAATGATGACGATGGGTTGATCGTTCCTTACAAACTTTTAGGCGATGATGAGCGTCAGATTGTTGCCGATACGACGCAGTTTCCCTATTCAGCCATCTGCAAACTGTTGATTACCTATGAAAAAAACGGCATGTGGTACAAAGAAGTCGGAACCGGCTTTATGGTTTCCGAAAACCAGGTCTTGACAGCTGGACACTGTCTCTATAATCGTCGTCTGCAGACCATTGCCCGTACGATTGAGGTGACTCCTGGTGCCAATCAGGGCAACGCGCCATTTGGAACCTTTACCGTATCGACCGACCAGATGGTTGTCAATCCATCCTATTTACAAACCGGCCGGACGGAAGATGACTTTGGCTTTATTCAGCTGCCTTCACCCATTGGTCGTCAGACCCGCTATTTCTCCTTTGCGGATCCTGATCTGATCAGTGAGGAAGAAACATTTACGCTGTGCGGTTATCCGTATGAATCAACGCCAGCGGGCTATCCAAACGAAGATGAGATGGTGCAGAAATATGGAACAGGCCGTCTTGCGCACTCGCTCAATACCCCTGCCAATGTGTACCAACACAATATTGACTCTGCACCTGGCCAAAGCGGCTCACCCATCTTTAATTCCCGCTATGAAGTCGCTGCTATTCATACGATCGCCTACAATAACTATGATCTCAATGGAGCGGTATTGATTGACGAGAATGTCAAATCATTCCTGCAAGAGCATACCCGCACACCGGAAACTGATCATGCTGTCTACCGGTTATACAATCCAAACTCGGGGGAACACTTCTATACCCCGCATTATGCCGAACTGCTCGCTGATGTAAAAGCTGGCTGGCGCGATGAAGGCGTTGCCTGGTATACCGAAACTGAGGCGGCGGGGATTCCGATGTATAGGCTGTACAATCCCAACAGCGGCCTTCACCACTATACGCTCGATCTCAATGAGCGGGATTCGCTGGTCAGCATCGGCTGGAACAATGAAGGCATCGCCTGGTATACATCCCCTAAAGCTTCAGATCCAGTGGTTTATCGCCTTTACAATAAAAATGATGGCAACCACCACTATACGATCTCTTCTTATGAACGGGATTCACTGGTTCAAGCCGGCTGGATGGATGAGGGAATTTCCTTCCGGACCCGCCAGCCATAAGCAGTAATTCCTATGAAAAGATACAAAACAGCAGGTATGCGCCTGCTGTTTTTGCGTTGTGTGCCGGGCATGGTGCATAGCTTGCTGGTAAGTCCAGCCTCGGGAGTCATCGCCAAGAGTAGAGAAGTGCAAGCGGTCCAGCCGTAAGGGGGGTCGTGAAGGAAGCACGTATCAAAATTCCG
>JADGIS010000256.1 GCA_015233825.1 Erysipelotrichaceae bacterium RD49 | reverse complement strand
ATTTATTTCGAAAAGACAGTCTTCGGACTGTCTTTTCGTCGTGGGCAAATTGGACAATTTCTTTGATTTTGATCTTCCTGAACTCATCTTTTCAATTACAACAAACTCTTTCTAACTGAAAATTGGAAGAGCAATTAAAATATCATCTATTTTGTCCTTGATTCTAGAACAAAACACCTGAAAATAGACTTGTGAAAAAATCTATGAATTATTCAGGTATTTTTTTAGAGATGGCGATTAACAGGCGATCGAAGCGGGGATCTAAGAAAAGCCAATCGGTTTAGATCGTTCTGACTATATGAAATGGTGTGTAGAAGGCGTTTTTGAATTTGTCCGCAAAACAGAATTTCCAGACTGTCCAAGTCACATGAACTGTAAATACTTTTGATACGCTTGAAAACGTCCAGATCCTCTACGAAGCAGGTTGGAAGCAGGAACTAGTGGAAGAACGAGCCAAAACTCGTTTGTATGAAATTGAACTGGATGATGAAACTCCATAAAAATTCGACATAGTTATTTACGATGAAGCTTTTGATGCCGTGATTGAAAAGCAGGATGTAGGCACTGTCCTTTCCTGTGCAAGACGATACTTTTCCAAAACACAGAGTACAGCACCGATTTGGGAAGTCGTGAGCGATCAATCGGCTAAGGCTATAAAGAATATCACCGATCGTTTGAGAAGCTTGATAGAAGAGTAAAATTTGAAGAAGAAAAAAAGGGCTGAAATCTACCTGCTTAAAAACAAGTGGAATTCAGCCCTTATGTTTTATTGTTTGGAGTCGTTTCGTTTCAGCGAGTACTATTTCATGCTGTACCAGGCAATGCCCTCATCAGACCAGCCAACGGAAATCAGGTAGTTATGTTCATCCTTGTCTTTTGTGTAATGGTGCGAGCCTGTGGTGGCATTTGGATTATAGGAACGATATAAAGGAACTTCCTTTTCATCATCTGAATACCAGCCAATTCCTTCGTAAGACCAGCCAATCGTAATCAGGTTGTCTCTTTCTTCCCTATTGGTCGTGTAGTGGTGGTCACCGGAATTGATATTGTACAGCCGATATACAGGTGTATTGGATTCTTCTGGTGCATTCCAGCCAAGCCCTTCGTCTTTCCAGCCTAATGCGGTTAAATGGTTCTTTTCATTTTCATCGGAAGTATAGAAATGCTCACCGGAGTTAGGGTTATAAACGCGATACATTGCGACTTTTTCGACAGTTTCATAGCGATTAAGCGGGATATTGTGTTGACGCATGAAGGCCTCAAGATCCTGGCGGTATTCACTGACTGAATAGCCCTGAGTGCCATCCGCTGGCGTTAAGAAGGTTTGCAGGTTGGTGTTGCCAGACCGATTTGGTGAATAAACAAAAGCGGCACCACTTAAGGTGGATTCTGGTCTGATCAGATTACGGTAGTGACCGGCTTCATCCGGGCGTCCAGCTAAATACAATTGCTTTTCTTCGTAATACCAAGCATCCAGAGAGTTCCGAGGAATACGATATGTTCCTTCACCTTTTACCATTGGAACTCTAGGATCACCGTAAGAGTCTAAATTTTCGCCCCAGAATGCCCAGCCATCACCGGAGTATTTCAAAGGAGCATGGACAGTGGTTCCGTTGGCCAGATAATTCTTTTCTGACCAGTTGGCACGAACCTGTGATGAGGCCATCATCTGGTCAGTCACCCGGAATTCTTTCAGACCGTCTTCTCTACGGATTTCGTTGGAGTCTTCGATGATTTTTAAAGAGATCAGCATGTTGTACAGGTTAGTTGCGTCGTACCGATCCCCATCAAATACGTATTGTGGATAGGTTTCTTTTAAAACTTTGCATGCTGCATCGCCATCAGCTGTATTATGGCTTGCAAAAAAGTCATAGGCAGTAATGCTGTAAGGTTCACGTTCACCAGTCTGATCTGTAGTATCTGCTACAGTGTCTTGTGCCAAGACAACGGTACCAACTGGAGCAGTAGCCATGGCCAGAGCCGAGCCGATCGCAAACAGTTTTCTGAATTTTGGTAACATTATTTTCCCTCATCTTTCTCTGTTCAATAGCTTTTGAACTTTAAATTATTGCTACGTTACAGAAATGCGATAACAACACCTAAGATTAACTATATATTTATCAAAATGTTATCGTCACCTTGAAAAAGATAGAACGAAACCTGAATAATTCATGAGTCTTTTCACAGACTGATTTTTGTTGTTTGTGTCTTGGAATTAAGGACAAAACGGCCAGCATTCCAGATATCCACATTATTTGGGGTGGAGGGGGGTACATTAAAATC
>JADGIS010000255.1 GCA_015233825.1 Erysipelotrichaceae bacterium RD49 | reverse complement strand
AGGAGAACAATACTGTTGATTTCCATATCGGATTAAACGGTTTGTCTTTCCAATATAGCGGTTTTCATGGTACGAGTTTCTGCTTTTCTTTAGATGCTCGGCCATTCAATGACCGAGTAGTTCACTAACCCTTAGAAGCGTCTAAACGTCCTTTGGAGTATTTGATCCAGAGGGCGTTTTTTATGGGGTGAGATTTACAGGTCAGGACGAATGCGGCAAGATTTTCTGGTCGCCTGGAGAAAAGCGATTGAAGAGCAAGATAGATAAACAATTTGTTCGATATTCAGTAACCGTTTTCAAAAGAAGGCAGGAATTTGATCGCGGATCGGATTTTTCTTTCATTTTCTGTCAAAATTTTGGTGGGTAAATGTGATGTATATATCCCATCAAGGAGGAGTAATGACTGGTTAAAGAAGGGATTGAAAAGATCCAAAGCACTACTTTTTGTTCATCATACATAGAAGATAAATTAAAGCAACATTAAAGATTATTGAATCAAACGCATTCGAAAAATCCCGGAAAATAGCCTGAAATCGCTATCAATTTGTATATGAACAGGCTAGATAGCGGATATAAATGTTTATATATTATGAACAAATTGAAATTACATGATTTTCAACATAATCCCATTCTTTCCCATAAGCAAATGATATGCCCTTTATTTATCGCTCGTTAAGATGAATCACAAAACAAAATATTAAGAAATTCTAAACAAATATTTTCCGGTCATTTTGCGATTGAAAAGCAGGATTGGTAATCTGTTCGAGTCAACAAGGAGGACGCGAACATGAAAAAACAATTCAAAAAAGCAGTTCTTTCGCTGGGCACTACTCTGATGATGACTGGAGCTTTTACAAGCGCTCCTGTATATGCAGCACAAAATGAGCCTGTCGTAAAAACGGTTCAGATCACAGGTCTGGAAAACAACCGTCAAAAAGTTACCACTGAAGGCGTACAGGCAGCTCGTAAAACTGGTTTTACTCAGATCAATGGGAAAACCGTCTATCTCGACGAAAATGGTGAAAAATTAACAGGAACTTTAACAACAGATGCTGGAAGCTATTACTTCAATGCAAACGGAGAAATGCAGACAGGATTTGTTAACCGTGATGGTTCTACTTACTACTACAATACAAATGGCCAGTTAGAAACTGGCGTGGTTTCGGAAAACGGCAAAACCTATGTTCTCGATGCGGATGGAAAAACGCAGACAGGATGGGTTGAAGACAACGGAACCAAATACTTTCTCAATGATGATGGCAGCGCAGTCAGCGGTGAAATTAAAACCATCGATCAAAATCAATACAGCTTTGCGGCCAATGGCCAAATGGAAACCAATGTGACTCGCGGCAACTATACCTATGGTGCTGATGGAATTGGTGTTGGCGATCCATCGGCTTATGACCGCATTGCCCAGGCAGCTCTGGCTCAGATCGGGGTAACCCAGGACTGCACCATGCTTGTGACCAACTCTTTAAAAGCTGTTGGAATTAACTTCCATGGTGCGCCATCCGCTTACCTGTCTTTAGGACCTTTAACGGACAATCCAGTTCCCGGTGACATTATTGTTTACCAAGGACATGTTGCCATCTATATTGGCAATGGTCGTGCTGTTCATGGTGGATGGAACGGCTACACAACGGCTGAATTCAGCGTTGAATGTTCCACACCACTGATTGGATATGTTCATCCAATCCTGCCCTAATGAAAGAACAATCAATATAAAAATGAAACCAGGCTGTAATCTGGTCTCTGTAAATGAGACACGACATCTAAGTCATGTCTCTGCTACGGAGGCCATTTTTATGCCAGCACCAGGCTGAGTTTCGAGTGCTGGCCTGTGATCTGGACGAAATGAATCTTGGATGCGACAATATGCCTATACATCCTTTCGGGCTGTGCTATTCAAAAGCAGCCGGGATAGAAACTTGTTTTCTGTTCGGTAAGGGCAGCCGGTTGGATTGTTCTAAGTGCACAAAATGACCGGTGACTAAATTGAATTAGAGAAAATGCCGATAAAACATATAAAAGTCCAGTTTGATAACTTGAGTTATCAAATACTCTTGAACATATAGACATTTAAGGAGCGATGTAAAACCAAGGAAATCAAGCAGAAGGTTTCCTGATCCAAAAATAATTTTTTCCTTTCTTTTTTCTCTGAGGACTCTCATAAATTCGAAACACCTTTAGGTGTCGTGAGTTTTATATTTACCATTTTTCGTTTCTCCTACATTTCGAAGCGAAAAATGGTATTTTTTATTTGGATAAACATTAACTTTTTATT
>JADGIS010000254.1 GCA_015233825.1 Erysipelotrichaceae bacterium RD49 | reverse complement strand
GCAATCAATTGGCAGTTTACAGTAAATGACGCAAGAACCAAGCTTGATCATCTTTATCCCAAGTTAAGCCAGGATTGATATTTCAATTACCAGTTTGATTTACCAAATACCAATGGGATGAGTGTATTTACTTTTCGTAGAATTCATTCAACTATTGGCAAAAAAGTACCCTGAACCAAGATATGGTACAGGGCAGATTTACGACTAAGAAATTATTCAAAATGTCATTGAGACGAAACACTAGCCTCATTGGCACAAACCTTCAACAGCCAGTTTTTGAGATGGACATCGGATTCAAATGATCGCCTGCTTTGCGATAGCTTGATGAATGTTTCTTGACAGACATCCGCCGCATCCGCTTCATTAGATGTGATCGACAATGCCAGTCGATAGACATCGTCAAGATACATCCTGACCGCTTCCTCGTATTTCTTTTCTTCCATGAACTTCCCTTTTCTGTTGTGTGGTGAAAGATCTTTCATCTACACTCCGTCTGAGCCCCAGGTTTTATCACAATCAATTAAAAAAGTTCTTCTAAAGTTTTTCTTTCAGAAATATATCCATCCTCTTAGAGGACATAAATCGGATACGGCGGCATTTCTATTGGATTCAATCCCTTATTTTGGCCCCTTCTCTCTGTTTGGCAGCAGATTCACACTCTTTTTGCCTGCCTTGAATGCCACTTGCGGCAATTGTTGGACAGTGCGGCGAAACCAAATTATATTGAAAGCCGGCTGAACAAATGTCCATTCTCAATGACGATTCTTCAAAGCGGAAGCTGCATTTGGCGATCTGCTCATTCAAAAGTTCCAACCGCCTGTTCCAGGTATGAAGGAGGAAGAAATGACTCAAATTAAAACGTCTTCCCAGCAAAAGAAGGGAATCATCTATATGCTTCTGGCCTCAGTCTTCTTTGCGACTGGCGGCCTGGTTCTTAAGTTTTGTCCTTGGCCGGCGCTGGCCATCAATGGCGCCCGCTCCTTTTTTGGGGCATTGGTCATTGGTGGATTCATGATTTTTACGCACCGCCAACTCGTTCTCAACTGGACTACTTTTCTCGGAGCCATCTCTTACGCCGCTATGACCAGTCTATTTGTTTTAGCCAACCAAATGACTACCGCCGGTAATGCGATTGTTCTGCAGTTTTCCTGTCCTGTTTGGATTGTGTTATTCAATCTTATCTTGTTCCATAAAAAGCCGTCCCATAAGGAACTCTGGGTTCTGTTCTTTGTCTTTACGGGTATCCTGTGCTTTTTTCTCGACTCTCTCAGCGCAGGCCATATGATGGGAGATCTACTGGCCATTCTATCTGGCTTTTTTTATGCGATCTTATTTATGATTAATTCCCTAAAAGGCGGGGATGCCCTTTCTTCGGTACTGGTCGGGCAGCTGATCTCCTTGATTTGCTTAGGCCCACTGGCTTTACGCTGTCAATGGACGATGCCGGCAACATTATCGATTATTTGGTTAGGTGCTTTCCAAGTCGGGGCGGCTTACCTGTTCTTCTCACTGGGTACCGGGTTAATCGCTCCGTTGCAGGCATCTCTTATCAGTACGGTCGAACCAATTCTTAATCCCACTCTCGTTGCGCTGTTCGGCTATGAAAAACTCTCTGGTTTATCTTTGCTTGGAGCAGCAATCGTCATCCTTGCTGTCTTCTGGAATTCATTGACCGGTGGACCCATTCCTAAAGCAAAGACAAACCCGAACCAGCTAAACCCATAAACCTTGGATTCGGCTTCCTTCAAAACATTTCACTATCCTGTCCCCTGTGTGAACTACTCGGTCATTGAATGGCCGAGCATCTAAAGAAAAGCAGAAACTCGTACCCCAAACTTTTCACTAATTTGTAACCGAAACTACTGGCAATAACGGCTCACCAGCTTTAATAAATAAAAAATGATTTTAATATGTTTAAAATAATTTATTATAAATACTATTAAGGGATATTGAAGATAGTTTGTTATCTTAAAATTTTGGTTACAATAGTAACAGAATTTTCGGAATAAAACAGTTAATAGCCAAGCAAGCAGAACGAACAAAGTCACTTTATATAAAGTTAAATTTAATGTATAAAGTTGCTAGAAAATGTTATTCACCTAATGTCTGTCTGTCTCTTATACACATCT
>JADGIS010000253.1 GCA_015233825.1 Erysipelotrichaceae bacterium RD49 | reverse complement strand
TGAGTGTATCTACTTTTCGTAGAATTCATTCAACTATTGACAAAAAAGTACCCTGAACCAAGATATGGTACAGGGCAGATTTACGACTAAGAAATTATTCAAAATGTCATTGAGACGAAACACTAGACGATATTGTTTTGATTTGGATATTGGATATTTTGCTTCTTCACTCATCAGTTTGTAATAAAGCTGCTTATGCCGTTTATACCATTTATACTCTGGTCTGCCTAGCCTCTGAAAAGAAGAAATATGAGGCTTTATTCGCGACAATTCAATCTCGGATTTAAAAGGAAAGTTCACTAGGAAACAGGAAAAACTGGTTAGATTTGAATTAAATGGGCTATAAATAATGAATCCAGAAAGACTTTCCAGCTTCTAAACTTTACACCATTGTCACTATCTGGTTAAAAATATTGATGGCTGTATTTAATTCATTACAATGGAAATAGAACAACTTCAATGGATGGCTGGTTGATTTAAGCTGTTCAAAATCATTTGGAAAGAGAACCACTGATTGAATCTGCCCTGGACGGCACACGATTTAACCATTATCTTGCGAAGGACAACAAAAAATGAAAGGGGGATCGACATGATCCAGACAAAACTCGCAAAACGAATCGCATCAGGATGTGTCTCATTTTTATTGATGGCCGCTGCCCTGGTACCAAGCCAGATCCAGGCTGCCGGAAGCTATCCGCTTTATTGCCTGTACAATCCCAATACCGGAGAACATCTGTATACCTTGTACTCGAATGAGCGCAATGCTCTTCTACGCTATGGCTGGAGAGATGAAGGCGTTGCCTGGAATACACCGACTTCAGGCTGGTATGTGTATCGACTTTGCAATCCCAATACGGGTGACCACCATTACACCATGGACGAAGATGAGCGCGATTATTTGACTCGTATCGGCTGG
Organism: Erysipelotrichaceae bacterium RD49; assembly: GCA_015233825.1. Taxonomy (GTDB): domain Bacteria; phylum Bacillota_I; class Bacilli_A; order Erysipelotrichales; family Erysipelotrichaceae; genus Allobaculum. The sequence continues at coordinate 1,410 of JADGIS010000253.1, read as the reverse complement.
CGCGATGAAGGAATCGGCTGGGCTTCACCAAGCTTAGGCTGGGAAGACCAGGCAACCGCCCAGGGAAGACCGGTTTACCGTTTGTATAATCCAAATGCGGCTGTAGGGGCTCATTACTACACGACCAGTGCAAGAGAAGTCAATGCCCTTCACCGTCTAGGCTGGCGGTATGAAGGTATCGGCTGGTATGCCCTGTAATTCTTAGATAAAGATAAAGACTTTCAATTTATGGAACGTCAGGAAAAAGACCCCATCAGTTTTCTGCAGTCACACAATTCCCATGATTACATCTATGAGAATTGGTACTGATTCTGCTATGAGCCTTCAGTGAATATCCTCTTTTCTTTGGAACTATACTTTCCTTGAAATGTATCAGTACCAGCAGGGGAGGAATGTATCTTATGAAACCCTATGTTCCAGACGAAAAAACGAATGGCCCAGATTGAACTCTATGAGAGCATGCAGGACAGCCTCGACGAAGTGGCGAACAGACGAATGCTTGCTCTAATGGCGGAAAGCGGCGGCCGTGGTGCCCAGCACTATATTGCCCAGCGAACTCATACGGATCCAAAAACCATTGAACGCGGTCGTAAGGAACTCCATCAGGAAATGGAACTTCCAGAACCTGGAAGAGTCAGATTAGAAGGTTCAGGCCGCAAATCAATTGCCAGCCATCACCCGGAAGTTTTCGACTGTATCCATCAGATCGTAGATGACCATACCTATGGCAATCCCATGAAGCCGCTTTCCTGGACGACTCTGTCTACAGAGAAAATAGCCCAAATCCTGGAAGAAGAGTTTGGTTTACCAGTTATAAATATAATTGGTAAAGCACAGCTCTATCTAATGTAAAATTCAATATATTTGCTTTTAAAAAGCATTTCTTTGTGTCTTCTTGTTCCATAGGAGTAAATGTCAACTGAAAAGTTTCGCAAATTTCGTTTTAAAAGTTGGCAGTTGCTGATGAGAACAACTGCTCTGGCCCGATTGAATTGTTGGGATGATCCACTTATCGTCAGCACAATCCGAATACCGTTTCTGTTGCGCACAACTGTACGACAAACAAAGCCGAAAACGATTATCTGGCTCCCATTGGATAGTATGTAGAAGGTATTGTTTGATACGGTGCGAAGCAGTAAGTTCTGGAAGCTGATGTCTTCATGGTGTCTCATACAAAAGCAAAGGTTCTGAAATCGATATGCTGGAAAAGCATATAGTTTCAGAACCTTCTTTTGATATTTGGCTGCAGAAGGAAGTGAATGCCATTTACAGTTGCTTTGAATTAGACCTTAATAATTCTCACAAAATCAAAAACGGTCGGAAACACCTTTATGAAACGTGTTTCCGACCGTTTTACTTTTCACCTAACAGGTGATGTCAAATGTGTTGAAATCCTGTACAATGCAATCT
>JADGIS010000252.1 GCA_015233825.1 Erysipelotrichaceae bacterium RD49 | reverse complement strand
TGGAGCTGGAGATGCTCTAAGCTTTCTTTGAGATCGACAGACTCCACAAGAACCACTTGGTCAATATTTTCTTAATAATTAGTTAATAATTTATTCATTTATCACCTAAACTTTATGAGAGTGCTCATATTATCAAATCTAGAAAGATCACTTGCAGACTCTATAGTGGTTTTAGTACCGTTCTTGTTTTTCGTCACTGAGTCTAAAATATGCGTTCCACCAGTCCTATTAAAGTGCAAACCAAACTCATTATTTGTATAATTTGTTTTTCCTGTAAGGGAATTCTTTTTATCAAATAATGCAGGGGCAGAAATTGCACTATTCCAGACTAGAGTTCCATCAGAATTCAAACCGGTTACTAATCCAAAAACTGCACCGCCTCCAAGTGTATGTCTATTCGCTTCGTTATATCGATTGAAAAAGTTTTCGACTCCACCAATTGTAACTTTTTGCGAGGCTAATCCTGTACCAGTATTTGCATTACCAAATGCAAGCTTAGGTTTACTTTGATCTGAATAGTTTTGCGAGCTATTAATACCTTGCTGATTTGTTTTAGCATAAGCCCTCATATTTCCTTGTGTTGATGTATCTTGAGGATTGGCATTGCTTTGAGCGTCGGGTTGAGATTCATAAATGGAACCGTTGGTGATATCGTAATCAAAGAAATCTGATTCAACATCTCGGGATCCGCTAGAAGGGTCAAAAACAAATCGAATTGTCATTTTATCCTTAACCAAGATTATCCAGCGAGGATTGTCTTCTGTTCCAAAATTGGTCGGCTGATAAATTCCGTCTTTTGTTTCCAAATTTTTTATAATTTTTTCATCCGGATTATTCGGATTATCAATTTCTTCGTAATAATGGGGATTATTAGTGAACTTAACCTTTGAGGGATCATGTCGGTAAATTTCTTGATTATTTAATGTCCCTACAGGAATTGTACTCCCATCCTGATTTTTCATAAGAGGGACTTCAAAAACTTTGTAATCATTTTTATCGATTGATTCTTTATTGACTTGGGCATCATAAGAAAGCCAGATCTCCTTCAATGTGTAATTGAAATTTGCGCTAGAATTGGAGAGATACATTCTGTTCATGTACTCCATACCTGGTTTTTCCATGAATTTTGCCTTTTCATCTAAGAATAGCTTTTTCATGGTCATATGAGTTCCAAATTCTTTCTTGTCATCCAGAACAACACCGTATTGTGGTTCGCCTTGAGCACCATTTGTTGGGATCCCATTTCTCGTTTCCGTATTGTAAATGGGCATTACGTTTCCTCTGGCTTCTTTCGTAGGTGCACCCCTATCTGGATTTAATTCCCAGTCTTGCTTGATCCGTTCCTTATAAGTCACAGATTGTCCATCCGAATTAATTTCTCCTAACGATACAGCTTCGAAATTTAGATAATGCTGGATAGTGAATTCTGGATTGATATTGGGATCTTCCGTAGCAAGAACGTGTTGTGAAGGAGTATACGTAGCAGCTGCAGTTATCCCCATTGTCACTGCCAAAGCTAAAGAGATACCTTTTTTTGGAAGTTTCTTGAGCCAATTTATCCAGTCTATTTTTGTATTTAGCTTCATAATTGTCCTTTCCTTTAATTGATTTTCTTGTAGAACTAGGTCCTCTCTACTTAGGGCAACTTCTATTAGAGCTTTCCTGCAATTTAATCACCATCATCGAAAGAGCTGACCATATATCGTGTTCATTACGTCTCAAATGGTTCCTTAGTAATTTTCAATTTCAAAAGTGTGCAAGCAATTCTCATGTACCGAAATACTTCATACTCAGTGAAACAAAGAATTAATGTAAATTCATATCTACCATAAGATGCTGAGAATATTTGGATTTAACATCAGGTATCGTTCATCTACAAGTCTTCTCTTAGATACAACGCAATCCATGTAAGACTGAAGTTATGGTATATTTCCCATTGCTTCGCAACTCTCTCTTTTCGCATTACTGATTAATTCACGAATTACGTGGTGATTAACTGTCATCAGTTTAAAGAGGCATATTTTAAAAGTCAACACGCCGTAAACACAAAATTCCGATAAAACCATTTAATTTGACCACAAACTCTCACAATCTATCGTCTTTTTCTTGTGATTTTCCTCAGTATATTTTTTGAAAATGCCCTATTTCTGAAGTGTTTCACTTTACTTTCCAGATTTTTCGAAATCTGTTTTTATACTGCTCAAATCTATGGGTCTCTGAAAAAATTGGTGGGATTGGGTTGGTGGCTGAATTTGATATGTCAAAAAAGAAATATGGAAAACAAAAAAGATCTCCCGTAGGATGGAAGAGTCTTACCAGAGACGAACAATCCAT
>JADGIS010000251.1 GCA_015233825.1 Erysipelotrichaceae bacterium RD49 | reverse complement strand
TGAAAGGTCCATGAAAACAGTATGGTGACGATAGCCAATGGGTCACACCCGTTCCCATCTCGAACACGGAAGTTAAGCCATTGAACGCCGAAAATAGTGTCAAAGCGAAGATAGGACGTTGCCAGACGAAACCAAAAGTCTGAAGAATAAAGGAGAAATCCGATATTCTTCAGACTTTTTTTGTTGGACCGGCGAGTAGATTTTGAAAAAATTTTCAACAGCGGCCTCCGGTTCGCAAAAGGTTTCGATATCTTGGAAGTGTAGAGTCTTAGCGGCTGCTGGATTGGGCCTCTGGATCAATTGCTCCATCCAATAAATCCTGAAGGGTGAACTGCTTAAGGTAGGCGCTGACAGTTTGTTCAAGTCCTTTCCATAGAGGAAGAGTAGGGCAATGTTCTTTACGCGGGCAGTTATAGTCTTTGTTTTCAAGGCAGGCTACTGGAGCTAAGCCACCTTCGGCAATGGAAAGTACATTCCAAAGACGAATCTGGCTGGCAGGTAGATTCAGACGGTATCCACCGCCACGACCGTGAATCGATTTGAGTATTTGGGCCTGGACGAGTTCTTTCACGATTGCTTCCAGATATTTTTCGGATATTTCTTGTCGTTTGGCGGTGTCTTTGAGACGGGCGTTTCCTTCATGCTGGTGCTGGGCAATGTCGACGAGCAGACGTAAGGCATAGCGACCTTTAGTTGAAATCATCATAAGGGGATCCTTTCTGTTGGAGGGGATAAGAAGTACTGCAATTGCTTTTCCGGTACCATTTTGTGCGGTTTTGAAAATGATTTACAGAAAATAATTGTAAATTCAGCCGTAAAGCTTTCTTCCATCGTGGACTTCGTATAGACTGTGTTCAATCCTTTAATAACCTATCATATTGATAGGCCAATAAGGAGCGAGAACCATACACGAAAGGATACTTGTGATGAAAAACTATAAATTTGAAACCTTACAGCTTCATGTTGGCCAGGAAGAGCCTGATCCTGCTACCGATGCACGTGCCGTTCCGATCTATCAGACAACGAGTTACGTCTTTAAAAACTCAGACCATGCAGCAGCTCGTTTTGGGCTTTCAGATGCGGGCAATATCTACGGCCGTCTAACGAATTCAACTCAGGATGTCTTTGAAAAGCGAATTGCAGCTTTAGAAGGAGGAGTTGCAGCCTTGGCGACTGCATCAGGGGCTGCTGCGATTACGTATACGATTATGGCCCTGGCTCAAGCGGGGGATCATATCGTCGCACAAAAGACGATTTATGGCGGCAGCTATAATTTGCTGGCGCATACCTTATCGATGTATGGAATTGAAACCACGTTTGTGGATGCTCATAATCTGGAAGAAGTGGCAGGTGCAATCCAGCCTAATACCAAAGCAGTTTATTTAGAAACCCTTGGCAATCCGAACTCAGATATTCCAGATATAGAGGCTGTTGCCAAAATTGCTCATGCCAATGGACTGCCGCTGGTGATTGATAATACTTTTGGCACACCCTTCCTGATTCGGCCGATTGAATACGGTGCTGATATTGTTGTTCATTCCGCAACAAAATTTATTGGCGGTCATGGCACTTCGCTTGGCGGGGTAATTGTTGATTCTGGAAACTTTGACTGGAACGCGTCGGGGAATTATGCCCCCATTTCGAAACCAAATGCCAGCTACCATGGCGTTTCATTTACTGAGGCTGCTGGTCCGGCTGCTTTTGTTACCTATGTTCGGGCTATCCTGCTTCGGGATACCGGGGCTGCAATTTCGCCATTCAATGCGTTTTTGCTCTTGCAGGGAACGGAAACACTATCTTTGCGTTTAGAAAGACATGTCGAAAATACGAAGAAAGTGGTTGAGTACTTGAAAAATCATCCGCTGGTTGAGAAAGTGAACCATCCTTCTTTAGAAGATCATCCTGATCATGATCTCTATGAGAAATACTTCCCCAACGGCGGTGCATCAATTTTTACTTTTGACATCCAAGGCGGACAGCAGGAAGCTTTTACATTCATTGATAACCTCGAAATCTTCTCACTGCTTGCAAATGTAGCCGATGTAAAATCACTGGTCATCCACCCAGCGACGACCACCCATTCCCAGTTAAGTGAGGCGGAATTGGCTGATCAAGGAATTCACCCCAATACAATCCGTTTATCTGTTGGAACAGAACATGTGGACGACTTGATTGCTGATCTTGAACACGGATTTAAAGCTGTCGAAGCCGCTTTATATTCTGTAAATTACTCCCAGGTCTAACACAAAATTGCGTATAGGCCCCCCTCCCCACAATTTCCGCGTTTCTAGGCGCCTAATTCTGGGCTGGTTTTTGTAGAGTGTTTCTGTATAATGCTATTGA
>JADGIS010000250.1 GCA_015233825.1 Erysipelotrichaceae bacterium RD49 | reverse complement strand
GCCAATGGGTCACACCTGTTCCCATCTCGAACACAGAAGTTAAGCCATTGAACGCCGACGATAGTGTCAAAGCGAAAATAGGAAGCTGCCAGACGAAAGAAATCCCTGAAGGATAAAGGAGAAATCCAGTATTCTTCAGGGATTTTTTGCTTGTGGCATACTCTTCAATCCATAAATGATTCCCGATCGGGTATACTTAAGAAAAAAGCAGCTTTGTGAAATGCAAGAATAAGCGATCGGATTGAAAGGATTAACATTGATAACAATAAGCGAAGATAGAACTGAGGTGGATGTTATGGAGAATCAGCAAAATATAATCGGCTGCTGGGTCCGCGAGCAGCGAAAAAAAGCCGGGTTAACTCAAAAAGAATTTGCCCTCCGCTCAGGATTGGGCCTTCGCTTTGTTCGTGATTTGGAACAGGGTAAAAATACTGTCCGGATGGATAAAGTCAATCAGGCTCTATGGATGTTTGGGGCGGTGGCTGCTCCGGTTCGTCAGAAGGATCTTAAGGATGACTGAACAAATTTTAAGTCTGCGCAAGGCCAGAGTTTTTGTTCAGGAACAATATTGCGGCCTTCTGGAGGAAACGGAGGACGGATATCGATTTACTTATGATGACGACTATCTAGCCAATCAACTTCCGGCTGTTTCATTAACTCTTCCTATCCAGGAAAATCCGTTTTCGTCTTCTGTCCTGTTTCCTTTCTTTGATGGCTTGATTCCTGAAGGCTATCTTCTGGATCTTGCAGTGAAGAATTGGAAACTCGATGGTACAGACCGCTTTGGATTGCTGCTGGTTTCCTGTCGGGATTGTATTGGCGATGTAACAATTTATCCAGAGGAGGCCTGCTGATGAAACGTTGTCTTTACTGCAATCGCCCAATCCGGTCTTCTGCTTCTTTAGAAGAAAAAGAAAGTGAATGGCACAAAGAATGTGCAGAAGAGTTTTTTGGCTTACCAGAAGTCCCTAAATTGGAGTTGAATTCTAAGGCGATTGAAGAGTTGGCTCAACGAACGATCATGCAAGGCTTAACTGTTCCGGGCGTTCAAAAGAAGATTTCTCTTCATTTGTCCAGGGATGGCCAGCCGCGCTTAACCTTGGTTGATTATCCATCTGGGTATATCCTCAAACCTCAAAGCAAAGAATATCCCTGGCTGCCAGAATTTGAAGCGACTGCCATGCGCATGGCCGTCGCTGCGGGAATCCAGACTGTTCCTTTTGCGTTGATTCGAATGGATGATCAATACGCCTATATCACTAGGCGTATTGATCGCTGCAAGCAGGGCAAACTTGCTATGGAAGATTTCTGTCAGCTCACGGGACGCTTAACGCGAGACAAATATCGTGGATCGTATGAAGCGATCGGACGAAAAATCTCTGAATACTCGATTCAGCCTGGTCTGGATCTGACTGTTTTATTTTCACTGCTCGTTTTTTCATTTGTAACAGGGAATTCAGATCTGCACTTGAAAAATGTATCCCTCATCGAAGAAAGGCCAGGAAGCCGTGAATATTCGCTTTCAAAGATTTACGATATTCTTCCAGTAAATATTGTTCTGCCATCTGATCAGGAAGAAACTGCTCTTACGCTCAATGGCAAAAAGAAAAACCTGCATCGGAAAGATTTTTTGCAGTTTGCTTTACGCGTTGGGTTGCAGAAGAAACAGGCAGAGCGACTTTTGGATCAGACGCTAACCCAGGAAAAGAAAATTCTGGCAGAACTTAATCGTTCTCGATTACCGAAACAGGAGCAAGCGGCCTGGAAAGAATTGATTGAGAAACGATGTGGCCGCTTAAAAAAGAGTAACTAAATATCCCGATCGGGTATGTTATTGGTGAAACCTGAAAAAGTATACCTGATCGGGATACTAAATGTTTTGCGCTTGTGTCCCGCCAAAGGATAGATAAAAAATTTGACATTGACTTTTAAGTGAGGTATAAAGATAAAGCTGTTTTGAAAACACGAAAGAATTTCGACAATCCAGGTTGAAGATTCTCTTTGGCTGGAATGGATTTTGATATGGATTTAGATTCGGTTTTCAGAACCGACTTGTGAAATTTATTGAATAATTTCACAAAAGTGCTTGACCTGGACTTGGTCCGGTATTATAGTATATGAGCGTTGAGAGAACGGCTGCCAAGGCCGAGTACTTCACGCCAATCATCTTTAGATATCGGTGAAACAACCGCTTGTGAAATGAAGCAAAATATTTCACAAAAGTTGTTGACATCGAGTTCTGCTGGTGATAAGATAAACAAGCCTTGTGAGTGATATAGTTCACTTCACAAACAGATGGCTCTTTGAAAACTCTGATTACAGACAATTCAATATTCGAAATTAACACGTCGATTCTTGAACAA
>JADGIS010000024.1 GCA_015233825.1 Erysipelotrichaceae bacterium RD49 | reverse complement strand
TCGTACTCAAGGCGGTCATGCCATAACTGAATACTAGTTTCTTGGAAGTGATACATGAGAATCAAGGAACGAATAAGCATCCGTGGATCAGTAGCGGGCCGTCCTCTGGGGGAATACAGGCAGGAAATCACATCTATAACCGGATCCAGATCAAGCAGAGCAACCTTACGTAAAGCCAGAGCGTATGGCAGGGCTCTAAGTCTGCCAGTCTGTGAAGGGTGCATGATGGTGATCTGGCCGTTCAGATTCCGTAAAAAGTCATGATGGGTATTAGAAACAGTTAACATCTCGATTTCTCCTTTCAAAAAGTCATTTTTCTGCTCGGCTGCAGGCCGCAGAAGGTGTTAAGCTTTCAACAATCAATTCAATGCTTAATAAAAAGTTAATGTTTATCCAAATAAAAAATACCATTTTTCGCTTCGGAATGTAGGAGAAACGAAAAATGGTAAATATAAAACTCACGACACCTAAAGGTGTTTCGAATTTATGAGAGTCCTCAATAAACAAGAAAGGAATTTATTGATGAAAAAGAAGACACAAGTCTGTTCCATGCTCTCCATCCTGACAGCCGGCACGCTGGCGATTGGGTTGGCGGCTTGCGATCAGACCATAGGCGATGCCAATCCAGCGGCTTCAAAACCATCTAGCACACATACCGCACTTCCCACCAAAGCTTTAGAGGCAAAACGCGTGGATGCAAATCCCTATCTGGCTCGAAGCGATGCCAATATTCATCATGACAGTTATAACTCCGATACCACGGATGAAATTCTTCCTTTGGGGATTTATCCAAGGATTCAGGTCTCCTATGAGAAACAAAACGTGAATGCCTCACCAGCGATTTACTTTGATCACTATGGCCATGCGGTTGTACCGCTGCTGGGCGGGATGGCTATTCGAGACCTGAATGCGCCCGAAACGACAACACTGGGGTATTTTTCACCCAAACAGCACGATAGTTCCGATTACGCCATTCAAAGCTCTTATACTTTTTTAGACCATGAAAACCGGATTGTCTGCCCGACGAGCAATAATCATGTTTTAATGCTGCGCACCCTTGATGATGAGGGCAATGTACTGCCCGAATTTGAAAAGGTCCTTGATCTCGATATCAAGGCAGCCGCCCAAGTACAGCTCAAGAAAACCTTGGATCAAAATCTGCTGTCGGTTGTTTTTGATTATGATGGAAATCTCTGGTTTGCCACCGGCGGCTTTCGTATCTATCCGCAAAAGGCCCAGCAAGGCGTAATTGGGTATGTCGCTCACCAAGCCATTGAGAAAATACTCAATCGAGAAGAAGTTGATCTTTCCAAGGCGGTCTTTGTCTATGAGCTGCCACCTGGCGAAGGGGCGGAAAATGGCATTGCGGCTTCCAAAGACGGGGCAGTGATTTTGACCAATCAAAACTGCTACCTGCTTCATGCGAACGATGGAGTCGATGTCATTTGGAAAACACCCTATGAAAGTGCAGGGGCTAAGGTAAGCGGTGAAAATGACCAAACGACAGGCGGAGGTCTTGCCTGGGGCAGCGGCTGCTCGCCCTCCATGACCCCGGAGCTGGTGATGTTCACTGATAATGCCGATCCGGTCAAGCTGCTGGCGCTGGATATGAAAACCGGCGAAATTGTCGCAAGCCAGCCTGTTCTTGATGAATTGCCCGAAGGCTTTCAAGTTGCTGTAGAAAACTCGGCTATCGTTTATGACAATGGCCATGGAACGACCAGCACGATTGTATGCAACTGGTTTGGGGCCGGGAATGCCGGACTTGCCGATCCGGATCACGATTCCTCGGTCCAAAGCTATGCCAATATTTACGACGAAAACTGGCTGGATAAGGGCAATGTCATGATTGCCCCGGGAATTGAGCGGTTGGATACCCTCAAGACGGAAGATGGCTATAAAATGAAGAGTATCTGGTGCCGGAGTGATCTTCGAGACACCTCGATGATGAAGCTGTCGACTGCCACAGGCTATCTGTATGGATATGTACAGGATCTGGAAAGCGGCATGTGGCAATACATTATCCTCGATTTTGAAACGGGTCAGACCGTATTCACCATGGATGTATCCGACAAATCCGGCTACAACAACATGGCTATTGGGATGTATACCGGAAACAGCGGCAATGCACTGTATTGTCCAACGGGATATTTAGAAGTGCTGCGCCTGCAAGACGAGTTTGTTTATCTGCCTGAAATGCCCTATCGGCAAGTCAATCCGGACCAGACTTCACGAAAGGTCATCAGCCAGGAGCGGTTTAAAAAGGATGGGGGAAAAGGCAGTGCCGCCAGCTGGTGCTATACTGCCTCTCTCGAAAACGTTCATCCTGATACGATGGCAGCCATTCGTCTGAACAACTTGGAAGGGAATAGTTCTGATTTCAAGTTATATTCATATCAAGCAGACGGCAAACTGCATGCAGTGGACCAGACCTTATGGTCGATTACTGATGAATCGGGGATATCGGTGGATACGTTGTCCAAAGACAAGCTCTATGAGCTGCGCCTTCACGCAGTGGATAATGAAGCACTGGATCTCAATCCAGTGGATAAAGAAATCGAATTTTCAATTATACTGGCAAAATAAAAAAAGCTTTGGCGTTTGAAGCCAAAGCTTTTTTTACTGGATCTTCATAAAGCTTCTGTTTGCGCAGGAGAAAGATTTCCTGCTGCTCTATTTGACGAATCGAGACCATACCTAATGGTCATGAATTTCCCCTACGTTGAAGAAACAATCCAGAGAGAGTTCAAAACAAAAAAGCCTTCCGCAGGGAAGGCTTGTATCGATGTGAATCTTGATCGAGAAGAATTAGTCTTCTGCTGGTGCATCGTACATGTGGCTGATGGCATGAACCTGATCAGAGAATTCAGATTCATCTGCATGCTTCATGGCATCTTCGTTGGCATACTTCTTCACCTGGGCAGATGCTTTGGAAATGGGCTGAAGCGTGCCAGCACCGGCAACGCATCCGCCTGGGCAGGCCATACCTTCAAGCAGATAGCCATTGAGACGGCCGGCTTTGGCCATCATCAGCATAGTACGGCAGTTTTTCAGACCTTCAGCAGCCTGAACTTTAACCTGCGTACCCGGATTATTCTTTTCAATTAAATTTTTAACAGCTTTGGCAACACCACCGGAAACGGCAAATTCACGACCAGCTGCAGTTCCTTTTTCAAAGGCTTCTTCGGTTGTCATCTGTGGCAGATCGATCCCTTTGGCATGGAACATACCCATCAGTTCTTCAAAGGTTAAGACAAAATCCACGTCCGAACGAATGGAACGCCGGCTGGCTTCAAGTTTTTTAGCGGCGCATGGACCGATGAAGCAGACTTTCGCATTTGGATTTTTCTTTTTGATCAGACGAGCAGTCAAAACCATTGGGGTTAAAGCCATGGAAATATAATCTTTGAACTGCGGGAATTCCTTTTTGGCCATAACGGACCAGGCTGGGCAGCAGGAAGTTGCCATGAAAGGCTGTTTTTCAGGCACTTTGTTCATGAAATCTTCTGCTTCTTCGATGGTGCATAAGTCAGCACCGATGGCAACTTCGACAACATCGGAGAAACCGAGCTCTTTTAAAGCGGCAATGACTTTTTCGGGGGTTACACTATTGCCGAACTGACCAACGAAGGCAGGAGCAACCGCAGCAACAACATCATGACCGGTACGGATGGCATGGATGGTCTGGAAAATCTGGCCTTTATCGACAATGGCGCCAAATGGGCAGTTGACCAGGCACTGACCGCAGGAGACACACTTGTCATAATTGATTACGGCTTTTCCTTCTTCATCGCTCGAGATGGCGTTCATGCCGCAGCTGGCTGCACATGGACGTTCGATTTTGACAATCGCATGGTAAGGGCACGCCTCCATGCATTTTCCACATTTAATGCACAGATCCTGATCGATTTCAGAACGGCCATTGACGATGGAAACAGCTTTTTTCGGGCACACTTCGACACACTGATGAGACAGGCAGCCCTGGCAGGCATTGGTGACCATGACTTTCTTTTCCGGGCAGGCGTTGCACGCAAAAGAGATAATGTTTACTAACGGCTGATCATAAAATTTTTCAGCGATAATGCTGGCTTCAATGCCATCGGAAATGGCACCCGCCTGGGTTACATCCCGAACAGGCAGACCCATTCCAAGACGCAGGCGTTCACCGATGATTGCACGTTCCAAGAATACGGAATCGCGGTATTTGGCTTGCTTGCCTTGAATAATTTCATATGGAATTGCTTCCATTCTTTCTTTATAGTCGACATCGTCGCTGTAAGCCATATCGGCAATGGCCGCGAAGACTTTACGACGGATATCAGTTACTGAATTGTAAACTCCTCTCATGTTTGTTTATCCTTTCTTCTTCTGATCACTCCAAAAATCAGATTTCTATACTGGCCGTATCAGTATACAGAACTCTGAGCCTTTGAACAGGTTGATTGTCAAAAGTTTCACAAATATTTCTAAAACTCACCTGTCTATATATTAATGGAAGAGCTTTCAGCAAGAAAAGGGGAATTTTAAGCTTCAAAGGAGTATTTCAAAATGCTCGAGGATGGAACTCTGATCAAGCAAATGTGAAGACAGAATAAGAAACTGACACAAAAGTAATTCAAATCGAATATTTGAGTCTTTATGAATCGAGAGTTGAAAATGTGACCTTGCGCTGATTCTATGAAACCAATTCTTGGTTGTCCGTTTGCTTGCGGACCGTTTGAAGCAAGTTTGAAACATTTATGAGAGAGGCCATAAGCGGTTTTGAAAAGCGTCATTTTTCCCTTGCAGCCCATTTCGTCTGATAATTAAAAAAACAGACAACAGGAAACGCAGACGATTTGGAAGAGCAAGATCTGGATATTTCCACGTCGCAAAAATTGTACAAAGATTCAATTTGCCGATCTGCCAGAATTCAGAGTGAAAGATCCTTGAAAATTGGATTCGTCTGCAAAGATCGTAATGAAAAAAAGAGAGGGATTTGTCTTCATGATCAAGATTTTGTTTGACTGGAATGGCACCTTGCTGGATGATCTGGACTACTCTTTTCAGACCGCCGTCAATCTGCAAAAGTTTTACGGCATTCCGCCCATGCCATCCGTCGCTTTCTATCAGTCAATTTTCTGCTTTCCGATTCAAGAGTATTATCGAAAAGCTGGCTTTGACTTTTCAAAAATTGACTGGAATGAATGCGGCCACCGTTTCATGGATGCGTATGTCAAGGATTTTTCCAAGACGCGTCTCAATCACCAGGCCATCGAAGTTCTCCAAAAAGCCAAAGCAGCTGGAGCGGCCTGCTATATTCTTTCGGCCTCTAAACTGGACCTGCTTAAAGCGCAGATTGAATCTTTTGACAAACTCAATGGGTTGATTGATGGCGTATATGGAATCAGCGATATTTTTGCTTCTTCTAAAGAAAAGGCAGCCAGAGAGTTTTCAAGCACCTGCCTGAGCTGGGACGAGATTTATGTCATCGGCGATACGCTCCATGATCTGGAATCTGCCCAAGCTATTGGTGCCCAAGCCATCTTATTTGACGGCGGCCACCAAAGCCGGAAGGTCTTGGAACAAAGCGGCCAGCCCGTTGTGTCTTCGTTAGTCAAAGCCTGGGAGGTAATCAATGCAAGAAGTCATCATTGAAGCCAATGACGCAAGCCAGCGGCTCGATAAGTTTTTAACCAAAGCCTATCCCAATCTCAAAAAGTCGGCGATGTATAAAGCCATCCGCAATAAAAAAATCAAGGTCAACCGCAAGCGGGCCGAATTTGATCAGATCCTGAATGTCGGGGACCATATTCTGCTCTTTCTGCCGCCTGATTTATTAGAAAAAGAAGTCCGCGAGCTCCAGCCGGCTAAAGAACTGGATGTCATCTATGAGGATGACGATTTGATTGTCATGAATAAGCCGGCTGGACTTTTAGTCATGAAAGATCAAGCGAAAGAACAAGATACACTCAATGACCGCCTGCTTTCCTACCTGGCAGCAACCGGCAGCTATGATCCAGCTAAAGAGCAATCCTTTACCCCTTCTATTGCCCACCGTTTAGACCGCAATACAGCCGGCTTGGTTTTAGCGGCGAAAAATGCAAAAACCGCCCGTAAACTGGCCAGCGCCATCGCGCAAGGGCAGGTGGGCAAGTACTATCTGGCGATCACGGACAAAAGACCTGTACAAGGCCGGATCGACTTATATTTGAAAAAAGAAAGCACCAAGGCATTGGTGAGTGCCAGACCACTGCCTGGCTATGATCCAGCGCGGATGATCGTCAAAACCATTGGGCAAAAAGACGGCCTATATCTCTCAAAGATTGAGTTGCTCACGGGCCGCTTTCATCAAATTCGGGCTTCACTGGCTTTTTTAGGCACCCCGCTGGTAGGAGATTCGAAATATAAAGGAACACCCAATCCCAAAGGCTATGCTTTGCAAGCCTATAAAATTGACCTCAAGCCATCCGGCTTTGAGCAGGCAGGCATTGTTGAACTGCCAAAATCAAAACAGCTGTCCCTCGAATCCTATATGAAAAAGAAAGCCGATTCCAAACGACGGATGGCGGCATAACGAAAATCCAATGGGAATGGAATCCAAACAAGGACGGAACAATTCTTAAGGTTTCGTTAACGGGGTTTGGAAATTCACATTCCGATGGCAGGATCAAAGGCATGATTCGATTGATGACATGCCTTTTTTTGATGCTCTGGATTTTGTTGCTCATGTGGCACTATGATTTGATGCTGGGCTGGGCGCTGGTTTTTTGGATGCTGCCCGCCGGCTGGCTTTTGATCACGCAGATTGCATCAAACAGGATCTTTGAGGCTTCTATTCTCTTTAGCTTAGCCATTCTAGTCTTCTTTCAGGATTACAAGACCTTTTATTTCAGCCGGCGCTGGTCCGTTCTGCTTTTGGGTCTTGCAGGATTGGGGATGCTGCAGCCAATTGGTTTTCTGACCAGACTTTCAGCCATGAGCTTTGGCCTGGTTTTGATTCCGTTTTGCCAAAAAGACAAAATCGGCAGTGCGGATGTATGGGCCATGCTGGCCATGGGCTTTGCACTTGGCTTTGAACGGATGCTGGCAGTGCTTCTGGTTGGGTGCCTAGGTGCTCTTGGTTACGCGCTGTGGTCTGGCCAGAAGATGATTCCATTTTTAAGCTTTCTGGCTTATGGCTTTGTGATCGCCTGCTTTAAGGGCTATATGCTGATGGAAACCATTGAACAGGTTGTTCTTGCTTGGTAAAAGGGAAGCTTATAAACCAGGCTCATGAAGCTTTAAAAAATGAAGTTTGTTTTGATGGATTGGTTCTTGGCCAGCCTCTCATTTTGTTTGAGCGCGGATCGGATAGCGGACAGGATAGATAGGATAAACAGGATAGATATAGGATAGATATAGATAGGATAGATATAGGATAGATAGGATAGATATTGGAAAGACCACTTCAAGATTGAGCCAACCTCGCCCTGCCAGTACACGTCTCGCTTATAATTGGATTGAATCTCAATCATAAAGTTTTGATATTTTCAGGAAAATTCTTCAATTTGATCAACTGTACTTATCTGTCTGCTGCCAACAGGCAGATTTTGGCTTAAACAAGAACGGGAAGGTGGAATAGACTCATGAATATATGGTTTCACGATCTTGGCCAGATCCCAAACGGTCTGGCACTTGGCGGCGGGGGAGCTCGCGGCTGCTATGAAATCGGCTTATGGAAAGCCCTTGAAGAAGCCGGCATTCAGTTTGACTGTGCGGCAGGAACATCCATTGGCGCGCTGGTGGGTGCGATGTATGTCCAGCAGTCTCTTGCACCTATGATTCATTTTGTCGAAACGCTGAAACCGACAAAAATCGCCGAGGATCTCTTTGCGTTTCCCGAAACGCTTGGCCAATGGGTATCCAATCGCAAGGAGATCAGCTCCTTTTTATCCAAGTATATTTTGTCAAGAAGCGGTATGGATATTTCGCCATTAAAAACTGTTTTGGATGAGATGTTTAATTATGACAAATTTAAAGATTCATCCATTGGCTATGCCTGCATGACCTTTAATATCACCAAAAGAGCACCAGAAGCCTATTTTAAATCTGAGATGAACGCAGAAAACGCTGAAAATATCATTCTGGCTTCAGCCTCCTGCTATCCTGCTTTTCCTGTGATGAAGATGAATGACCAGGAATATATCGATGGCGGCTATTGGGACAATGTGCCCATTGACCTGGCTGCCCGCATGAATGCCGAAAAAATTCTGGCCGTGGATGTGCAGGGCCCGGGGGTGGTGCTGCCAGTCAATCCCAAGCTGGATGTCTTTACCATGAAGCCGATTCTGCCGCTGGGCAATTTTCTGGATTTTACCAGTGAATCCTGCACGCAAAACTTGGAAGCCGGCTATCTGGAAACGCGAAAACTTTTAGGCAGTCTTTGCGGGGCTGTTTATTCTTTTGAAGAAAATGATGTTCAAGCCCTGGCCTTTATGGACGGCTATATCAATTTTATGTTTCAGATCCATCATATTCAGATTTCGGATGCGGAAATTGAACGGATTGAAAAATGGGCCTGCCAAACTACACCGTCTGATTTATCGAAGGCGCTCTTTGCAGGCCGCCAAACAGGTCTTCTGGTGGAATGTCTGGCTTATCTGATCGGAATGAATGCCTATCAAGTCTGGTCTCTGGCCGGCTTCTTGAAGGCGCTTTGTATAAGCTTGGCCGCTTTGCAGGCCAAAACCAAAGATATGGGGAATTTAGCTAAAACGGCTTTAAAGAAACGGCTGGATAAAACAAGCGCGGTCTGTCTGTTTCACTGGATGTTAACCAGAGTTCCATTGGAAAAAGCCAAATCTGAGCTCCGCACGTTTGCTGCGCTGTATCCTGGTGAAATTGCTTTAGCCTGGACCTGGTATTTTTTGGAGAATGTATATGGAAGAGAGAACTGTTATACAACAAGCACCGAAAACTAAAACTCCAGACCAGAACTATGGCCTGGTTTTAGGAGGTGGTGGTTCGAAAGGCTGCTATCACGTGGGTGTCTGGCAAGCCATGAACGAAGAAGGGATTCATTTTGATGCCATCAGCGGCACTTCCATTGGGGCGCTGGTCGGTATTTTCTATACAACAGATGCTTTGGATTTAATTACGGATTTTGTCTTCAGCATGCAGCCGGGCAACATCGCTTCCGATTTGCCGATCCTGCCAATGACATTAAAAGAGAAGGTCAAAGGGACCAAGACAATTTTGAATTTCATCATCCGTTATTTTGATTCCAAAATGGATATTACGCCGCTGCGGACCCATTTTCGGATGATGTTCGATTATGAGGCGTTTAAAAATTCACCCATTCGATATGCCTGCATGAGCTATAACGATACGAAAAAAGAGCCGCATCCGTTTTTTAAAGGTGAAATTACTGCCGAGAATGCCGAAGATATCGTGATGGCCTCTGCAGCTTGTTATCCTGCTTTTCCAAAGGTTGTCATTGAGGGAGAAGAATATGTGGATGGAATGTATGCCGATAACGTCCCCATTGAACTGCTGAAAACCATTCTGCCAAACGCCGACTGGACAGTGGTGGTCGATCTTCATGATCCTGGTGAAGTGGCACCGCCGGCTTTAACACCGGATATGTTTTATATCCAGCCGCTGCTCCAGCCCGGAAATCCCCTGGATTTTTCAACCGAACATGCCGAAGCGCTCTATAGCCAGGGGTATTTAGAAACCAAAAAGTATCTGGGAAAATATGCCGGCTATTTATATACCTTCCCGGGGGAAGATCAGCCGTTAATGGATGTAGTGGAAGATTACATCGGCCGGCAGATCACGCAGATGAAGGTGGTTCTGCCAAAAATTGACAATCTGCCTGGCCATCTCTTCAGGCAGGCATTGGGATATATTCCGCCTGCTCTGCCAAATGGCCGCCAGGACCATTATTATTTTGGCCAGATGATCGAAGCTTTAGCTCTGCTGGTGAAAATCAACCCGATTGCCTTGCGGGACTATCGGCAGTTTTTAGAAGAACTCAAAGAAAAACTCGACCATCTGACGATTTTGAAACGCAATCCCGAAGAGTTTTTATTGGTCAATCTTTTCAGTAATGCCAAACGTGAAGAGATTCCATTGCAGATGTACCGGCTGCTCAAAAATAACAATGGCCGGCTGCCGGAAAAATTTGAATCGTTTAAAGATCGTTTTCCAGCCAGCTACACACTGGCTGTCATCCGCTATTGCCTGGATCTTTTGATGGAGGCTTTAAATTCATCTCAGCCGGATCATCAGGCGGATGAGGCAAAAAATCTGGATCTGGCTGGTCAGGCTGAAGAAGAAACCAAAGCCAATTCTGCTTTAGCCAAAGATGAAGCCGTCCAATCAGAATCAAAGGGATCCATCACCGCCCAAAGCGCTGCCCAGGACTTTGAAAAAGCGGAAGATGAGCAGCAAGCGGAACAGGCAGCAGGAATTCAGAAGCCATCCAAAGGCCCCTATGAAACCGCGCCATCATGGCCGGCTCTCAAATTATCAAAGCCTTCTACCCCGCCAAGCAGGCTTCTCAATGACAATGCAGCCAAGGCAAAGCTGCCGTTTCACGACAACCTGCCGCCGATCCCCAGTGCGCCCTTCCAAGAAATGCCGATCGGAGCGGTCTGCATTATTGAAGAGGCGCGCTCCAGCAGCGAAGAAGCTTTGCTGAATGAGCAGCCTGAAAAGAAGGGCGTCTAGATTTTGTCTGCCATTGCGAGCCAAATGAAGCCATTATGAAAGCTTATAGAAAGCTTATAAAGGATCAAACCGCCATCGGTGTTTTTGTAGACTTAAATCGAATCAACAAGAAGTCAAATGGCGGTTTTTTCTTTCCCAATCTTTTTATGGAATCGGTCCACAGATGCTTGCGCAGATCTTCAAGCATCCAGATTTGAAGGATGATCCGCACAATTCAGAGCAGTCATTGAGCTGGTGCCAATCCTTGAGGGCTTTATCTATAAATCATGGCCAAAATAAAAAAGCTGAACCGAAGTTCAGCAAATAAAAGCGCAGCTTCAATGAAATGCGGCTGATCAAGCCTCTTTAGCCAGCTCGGGATCAAACCATTTGAAGCGGGTATCCATATCCAGTTCAACCCCAATTTTTTCTTTGGTAAAAGGCTGCAAGAAGCTCAATTTATAGGCTTGAAGCATTAAGCCTTTGTTATTGCGGACAATTCCATAAAGCGGATCGTTCATGATCGGATAACCGATGTTAGCCAGGTGAACCCGGATCTGATGCTTACGGCCAGTGGTGATGTCTGCTTTAACTAACGATTTATCATCAAATAGTTTTAAGCGGGTGATATGCGTGTGAGCGGGTTTTCCCTTTTTGAAAACCATCATCTTGTCAGCTTCGTGGCGGTTGCGGGAAATGGGGTTGTTGATGTCGATTTCGCGATGGTCAACGCGGCCGTCGACGACCGCAAGATATTCTTTTTTGGCGGTTCCCTCTTCGAATTGCTCGTCTAAGAATGCTTTTACCAGCGGATGCTTGGAAAATAAAACCAAACCGCTGGCTTCCTGATCGATACGATTGACAGGCTGAGCAGGAAAGCGGGCATCATTCATCTGCAGATGCGCATTGACGCGGGCCGTTAATGTGTCTTCCGTCTGACCATCACCATGAACGAGCATGAATGGTTTTTTATTGGCGACTAGGCACCAGTCATCTTCATAGACGATGGGTACACCACCAGCATAAGAAACAGGCGTTTCGTCGTTGAAATCATACGTATCATCGACCACGACACTGATTTTGTCAGCAGGGGTGATTTCTTCTTCGGGATTGGTGATGGCTCCAGTGCCTTTTAAAATCTGAATATGTTTTTTCTTTTCCTTGGAAACATCAAGAGCATCTAAAACGTCCTGGAGAGTTGCAGGTTGATCTGTTTTGATTTGAAGGTTTCCATTCGAAAGGAGCTGTATAGAAATAGCCATTGGATTCATTCCTTTCATATGCCTTTATTCTAGCGCCATTTAGCACTTTCATGCCAATTCAATGACACAAAACCGATCAGCGCTTCTTGGGCATCAGGGATATGGTCCTGACAGACTGGACTGTTGGTGTTTTCAACTTCCCTAAACCAGGAAGCTGTGCCTGAGTGATCAAAGAGGCCGAGTCCACATTGACAGACGAGCAAATGGGTCTCCAATCCAAGAAATAGGTGGCCGATACGAACCGGTTTGGATGAAAATGCACTCACTTTTTCTCTGGACTATGCCTATTCCACATTGTACAGCCTTACGTGCATCTGCCACCTATTCCCACCTGCCTGTGCTAAAATTTGTAAGAACGGAGGTAGAACCAATGAATTTATATAAAGGCCCAAATGGCGAAGTTGTAGAAGTATTGCTGCCTGCTGATGGTGAAGAAGTTGTATTAACCATCAATGGTGCACCTGCTGAAAAATTAATCGCTGGCACAAGCGATGGGGCTGCTGAAAAGCACGTTCCAGATGTAAAAGTCGAAGACGGCCAGGTTAAGGTCCAGGTTGGATCGACAAAGCATCCAATGCTTGAAAAACACTGGATCACCAATATCTGGATGGAATACCCAGATGGCACAGTCGAAAAAGCAACTCTGGTTCCTGGTGACGAACCAGTTGCTGTATTCGATGTAAAAGATGAACACGGCAAAGCAACAGTCTATGAATACTGCAACCTCCACGGCTTGTGGAAGACTGAAATCGATCTCTAGTCGATTGTTACAAACTCGATCATTAAGCGGCAGACAACCTCTGCCGCTTTTAACTTGGCCTGTCAAGCAAAAACCAAGAATGAAAAGGCCAGCAGGATCAATCGAGATCGATTAGATCTGCTGGCCTGAAAACGGCACGAATTTGAGGTGAATTCTTTTGTCATCCCAAGTTCAAGCTGGCAGCAAAGCATAAGAAGACGTAAAAAGCGTTCAAAAGGCGGCGAAAAAGAGGTGATCATTGGCGGCCTGGACTTTGGTAAATCATATAGTCAGCCAGGGGAGTAAAGCCGCAATGGGTATATAATCTGCGCCCGGCTTGACTTGTTTCTAAGTAGATCTTGCCAATCTGGCGCTTATGGCAGATCTGGATGAATTGTTCAATCATGAAGGTGGCTGCATGATGGTGGCGGTATTCGGGCAGGACGTAAATATTCATTAAATACGCGCATTGGCCATTGTGGTTATCGGGGCTCGGCATCTCCTGCCACAAGCAGATTCCGCCGCAGCCGATAATCGCTGCAGGATCAAGAGCATTCGATTGAAATCCATGGATCGCAGGATAGTTTGGAAAAGCGCCCTTGCTTTGGTCGATCAAAAAGAAGCACAGGTGGCTGCCATCAGCCAGATGATGTTTGTAGTAGTCTTCGTTTTCGCTGTAGAGCGGCTTCTCCAGATCCGGATCCAAGGGAGCAAAAACATCTTGCAGAACTCTCATTCGCCATTTTAAGACCAATTCCAGAGAATCAAGATGGGCTTGGTACAGGACTAACTCCATGGAATCTCACCACTCTTTAAAACTTGAGGCAGCTTTTTATAATCGGGCTTGCCATTGCTGGTCAATGCGATGTCGCCAAGACGGACAAAAAATTCGGGAATCATAAACGAAGGCAGCTGATGGGCCAGCTCCTGCTTGAGGGTATGCAGGTTTTGAAACCGGGAATTCGTGACGATATAAGCAACCAGATACGGCAGATTGTCTTCATCCAGAAAGTCTTCTACAACAGCCAGGTTGATGCCTTGGCATTGATTGAGAGCACTTTCGACTTCTTTGATCTCAACGCGCCGGCCATAAATCATGACCTGAGAATCTTTGCGGTTCAAAAAAGCCAGATTGCCATACGGCAAAAGCCGGCCGCAGTCTCCTGACCAATAGCGCCGCGTACCATCGGGCATTTTTTCAAAGGCATCGTTTTCATGGTCATGGTCTTTGATATAGCCGTTGCTTACGCCTTTGCCGCTGATGACCAGCTCACCGATTCCGCCTGGTTTGCAAGGCTTTTTGGTACTGAGATCATACAGTTCGATTTCCATATCCAATACGGGCTTGCCAATTGGATAGGTACCATCCGCCAAAGCTGTCCCTGGCAGGCAATGGAAATAGGAAGCGCATACTGTGGTTTCGCTTGGCCCATACGTGTTATACACCGACACTTTGTCGATCAGATTGGAAACATAGTTTTCCCGCAGGATATCCCCGCCGCTGATCAAAAGCCGCAAAGATTCGGGCAGCCAGTTTTCGAGATTGAGCTTTTCAAGCAGATACGGAAAACCGGAAATGATCGTGACTTGTTTGGTGTCGACAAACTCGAGCAGGGACTTGGCATCCTTTTTATCGCTTGGTTCAGGAAGAATAAGTGCTGCACCATTTAATAAGGAAGCAAAGACTTCTTCGGTAAAAATATCAAAGGAGCATACGGAATGTTGGAGCATGCGGTCTTTTGGGTTGACGTGAAACTCATGATTGAAGGCATCAATATAGTGGCAGACATTGGCGTTGGTCACTTCAATTCCTTTTGGCATACCGGTCGTGCCTGAGGTGTAAAGAATATAAGCAGCCTCTTCTGGCTTGGACCGATCGACCGGCAGGGAAGAAGCTTGACGCTTTTGCGAAAGTAAATCCGCCAGGTCTTCAATGAAAAGCAAGTTGAATCCTGCTAACAAATTGGCATATTTTTGCTGGGTGATGATCATTGCCACATTAGCTTCTTTCATCATCCGCTCGATTCGCCCAGCTGGGAAAGTGGGCTCGGCCGGAACATAACAGGAGCCGTTGGACAAGATGGCAAACAGCGAGCCAAACAATTCTGGAATATGGTCCATGACGACGCCAACTCGGGCGCGGCGGGGTAAGACATTTTGCAAAACAGAGACCATGGAAGCTAGATCTTTGCGTGGATAGGCTTGATCTTGATAGACCAAGGCCAGGGCTTCGGGGTTTTGACGGGTGAGATCAAGAAAACGCGAAGCAAGGGTATCGTTTTTCATCATACTGTGCATGTCCTTTTTTAGCTTAAAACTCAATCAAACTCCATAAAGGAATTAAAACTACCCATATGAAGGGAAAAGCAATATTTCTTTTGGTTAAAAACGAGCAGCTTCCATAAGCCGATGGAAGAAAAGGATAGAAAACAATCAGCCAAAAACAAGAAAGACAGAAAAGAAGCAGATCTTGTTCATTTACGGAATGCTAAATCTATCAAAGAGCGATTCTTTCCAATCTTTTCTTACTACAGATAAAAGGAAAAGAAACTGGAAGCGGAAAGCCGGGTTTCTTTAAAAACTATGAGTCATACTGGGGTGATTACGTGATGATTTGCCCAGCCAAAAAAGATAAAGCGTTATGCTTCTATCTGGCCAACTTCAAAACGGGGCGTAAAAATGAAAGTGTCTGTGCTTTTTCCAGATAATATTCCAACTATTTCACGACAGCTTTAACAGTCAGAATGGTAACAAAAACCTTTAAATTTCCGCATAATAAGGGTAGTGCCATTGAAAGTGAGGATTTTAAAATGGAAGACAATAAATCTGTACAGGAAAATGCAGCTGCAGATGAAATGCAGCCAAGTACTCCTGTTGAACATAAAATCGAAGAAATTCAGGATGAAGCCCAGGCCAAAGTGAAGGCACTGCATGAACAGCTGATTGCGGATCAGAAAAAAGCGGAAGCGGAACTTCAAAAAGAACTCGCAAAACGAAAAAACGAATTTTCAGCCGCTCGCCAAAAGATTGACCAGGCCAAAGCAAAAGCAGCAGCTGAACTTCAAAAAGCAGATGTCGAACTGGAAGCAAAATTAACGGCGGATTCAAAGACTGAAGGCCAGCATCTTGAACAGGCAGCCAAAGAGTTGAATATCAAGATGGATCAGTTCGATGAAGGACTGGATCAGAAATCTGAAGAGTTCACCAAACGGGCTGAAGAAAAACTGAATGCTGTGCGCCGTACAGCTGAAGATACGATTGATGGCTTTGCTAATGAAATGCAGCAAGATCCGAAGCAGGCTTTAATCGAGGCTGCAAAAGCTGGCCTGATGATTATCGGTGCCATTGCTTTATTGAAAGGGTTATTCAGACGTTAAGCTGGTTTGTTCACCATAGCGTCTGCCCATGGCTTGCTGATGTGAAGAGAAAGTCCGCAAAGCCAAAACACAAACCAAAAGATGAAATCCATTCAGAGTGAGTCGCGACGATTCGCTCTTTTTGTTTTGGATCTCTTCCAAAGTTTATAGGAGTTACAAAGGAATAAAACTCAAAATCTACGGATTCAAATCTTCGTTGGGCGTCGTATAGACTGAAAAATGAAATCTGTGTAAAAGAGAATAGATTGGTAGGATGGTTTGACCGAAATCCGATCCCTTTGCATAATGGAGTTTGATAGCGTAAACCAAATGGCCAGGATAGGCCAGGAATGCGATGCCAATCGTACTGCTCGTACTGCCAAATTTTTCAATCTGTCATTTGGGCAGGGCCTGAAGGACAGGAAATTCAAGCTGTTGTGATGATTTGAACACTCTGTCTTGTTTGAGGTGGATCCTCCGCGATGAAAAGGCAGTAAAGAAAGGAATACTATGCCAAATACTTCTGATATCAAAGTCTGGAAAGACATTCTTACTGAACTGAAAACAAACAGTGAAGCCAATGAAGTGGTGATTACGGAAATCAAAGAAGAAATCAGTCTGCAAGAGCAGCGCAATAAACGAGAAGTCAAAAAACTTTATGAAAAAGTCAAAGCGCAGACAGAAGATTTAGAGACTTTGTTAGCAAGATTGAAAAGTGATGAACTTTTCGCTTTGCCAAGCGACGAGCCAACTCGTGAATCTTTCATGAAATCGGTCGAAGAACGGCTGGAGAATTCAAGACAGCTTGTTGACTATGCACGCAGTTTACTGGATTCCACCACGACCAGCACAGAGACTTTTGAGCGGTTACGCCGCTCAAAAAAAGAACCAGCTGTCCGGGCAACCTTTCCAAGACAAGCCCTTTTAGGCAATTGGATTCATTACTTTACTAAGGATATGTTTACCTGCCAGTGCTTTTGGGACGACGATGAATTCAAAGAGTACGATTTTCGGGATAACAAGCTGGTTGAGGAACGCAGCGGCAAGTTTCGAGTAGAAGACGGCAAGGTTTTGATGGATTATTCCGAAGGAAAAACAGCGGTGTATACGGTCACTGGGTACTCGGATGACTGCCTGGATTATCTGATCAATAAAACCCCGATCCGCTTTGACTATATGCCAGAAGACCTGCTTAATAATCTTTTAGAAGAGAATGTCAAAAAATAACAGGGCTCAGATTGCACAACCGATTTAAAGCAGCTGTTTTATCATGCACAGTCTTTTGATTTGATTTTCATGGAATTCCGTAATCCGTGACTTTTGTTCCGGTTGAAATTCAGGCATAAGAATAGGGAAGGCCAAAGGCCGTTGTTATATTAAGAGTACGAAGAGGAGGCTTTTATTATGGCTGACGATTTCAAAAAATTTGAAGATAAAGTCCTGACTGACGTGGTTCGTCATGACGAAGAAGTAATTGAACGTAAACGCAATGATCTGAAAGAACATGAAGAAGAATTAACAACTGATAAATCTAAAATGCTCAAAGATCTGCGCGAAGAAGAAATTAAACATGACGAAAAAGTGATTGACCGCAAAGAAGAAGCTGCTGCCAAACACGAAGCGAAGATCAAAGAGAACGAACAGAAAATCACTGGTAAAGACTAAGTGTAATAAAAACCGCCTTTGACAGCGGTTTTTTGCGTTTGTATGGATTTTCTGAAAGTTTTCTGTAAATTCCTTTGAAAAATCCTGAAATTGATGAAATCAATTTTTAGTCTATGCATGAATTGTGTAGAATATGGACGTTATTCAAAGGAGATTGATTATGAAAAGCTATAAGATGTCCGCTGCATTACTGGGTGCAGCAATGCTTTTCGCAGGCTGTTCTTCAAGTTCAGCTTCCTCAAGCAGCAGTACAACCAGCTCCACTTCCCAAGCCGCTTCCAGCCAGGCTGAAAGCAGTACGGCATCGTCCGGTGGAAGTGAAACAAAAATTGGTATTCTTCAGTATGTTGAACATCCGGCTCTGGACAATGCAACCAAGGGCTTTGAAGATTATCTGAAAGACAATGGTTATGCGGATGCCGCAATTGATTTCAAATCCGCTCAGGGCGAAGTGGCTAACTGCACTTCCATCGCACAGAAATTTGTCAATGACAAAGTGAACCTGATCTTTGCGGTGGCTACGCCAGCAGCCCAGGCTGCTGCCAATGAAACCAAAGATATTCCAATCGTTTTATCAGCGGTTACTGACCCAGCCGATTCCGGTCTGGTTAAAAGCAATGAAAAGCCAGAGGTCAATGTAACAGGCTCTTCTGACTTGAATCCAATTGAAGCACAATTTGATCTGCTCCAGGAAATCCTGCCGGAAGCGAAAACGGTGGGGCTGTTATTTTGCAACGCGGAAAGCAACTCTGTTTTCCAGATTAATTTAGCCAAAGAACAGTGTGATGAACGTGGACTCGAATATGTTGAATCCAGCGTAACTGACTCCAACCAAATTCAGCAGGTCGTAGAATCTTTGAATGGAAAAGTTGACGTGATCTATGTTCCAACGGACAACCTTATGGCAGAATCCATGGCAACGGTTACTCAGACTGCTTCTCAATATGGTATTCCATGTATCGTAGGGGAAGAAGGCATGGTTAAAAACGGCGGCCTTGCTACCTATGGCATCGACTACTATAAACTTGGCCAGCTGGCTGGTGCCCAGGCTGTTTCCATCCTCAATGGTGATGATAAACCTGAAGATATGGCCATTCAGTACCTGGCTACTGATGAATGCACATTGACCATCAATCCAAAAACAGCTGAAAAACTGAATATTGAACTGCCGCAATCTGTATTAGATCGTGCAGTCACTGTAGAAGAGGAAGACTAATGTCTATCCTCTTTTCTTTGGAAGGGGCCATTGGCCAGGGAATCCTTTGGGGGATCATGGCCCTTGGCGTATACATTACCTTCCGGCTCCTTGATTTTGCAGACTTAACTGTCGATGGTTCGTTTGCGACGGGTGGTGCTGTGGCGGCGGTCATGATTATGGCAGGCGTAAATCCCTATGTAGCAGTACTTGGCGCGATGGCTGCTGGCTTTGTGGCTGGAGCAGTTACCGGCTTCTTCAATACTGTATGCAAAATTCCCCCGATTCTGGCTGGAATTTTAAGCCAGATCGGCTTATACTCGATCAACTTGATGATCATGGGTCAGTCCAATATTCCAATGCTGAATATGACCAATATGTTTTCTGCTCTTGCCGAAAAAATGCCGGCTCTAGGCTGGATTACCCAGCAGACTTTGGCAGTCATCTTAATCGGTCTGGTTTTTGTTGTATTGGTCATCGCCCTGCTGTACTGGTTTTTTGGAACCGAACTTGGTTCGGCTATCCGGGCAACCGGAAACAACCAGAATATGGTTCGCGCCAATGGTGTGTCCACTAACTGGACTACAATGGCTGCTTTAATGCTTTCCAATGGTCTGATTGCCTTAGCGGGCGGTTTGGTCGCCCAGCAGCAGGGATATACCGATGTCAAGATGGGAATTGGTGCTATCGTTATGGCACTGGCTTCGATCGTCATCGGTGAAACTATTTTTGGGCGCAAGGGCGGTTTTGCCCGCCGACTGATTTCGATCGTTGTAGGATCGATTTTATACCGCATTATCGTTTCCATCGTTTTACAGCTGGGCCTCAATCCGGATAACCTGAAACTCTTTACAGCTTTACTGGTAGCGGCGGCTTTAAGTGTTCCGGTTATTCTTCAAAGCCGGGCTCAGAAGGCAAGTTACAAACGGCTGACAGAAGCCGTTGAAAGTGTAGAGGACAAATTTTAATGCTAGAAATCAAGAGAATATCCAAAACCTTCAACCCCGGTACTGTCACCGAAAAGAAGGCAATCAATAACCTGAATCTGAAAATCAATGATGGTGACTTTATCACCGTTATTGGGGGAAACGGGGCTGGCAAATCGACCATGCTAAACCTGATTGCCGGTGTGTTTCCACCAGATGGTGGCCGCATTTTGTTGGACGGCAAAGATATTACGTTACTTCCGGAGCATAAACGGGCTGCTTATATCGGCCGTGTTTTTCAGGATCCTTTAATGGGCACAGCAGCCGATATGGGAATCGGTGAAAACCTCGCTTTTGCAGCCCGCCGCGGAAAAAGCAGAACTTTGAGATGGGGAATTGGCAAATCCGAACAGGAAGAATTCAAAACGAAACTGGCTACCCTCGGTCTTGGACTTGAAGATCGAATGTCCAACAAGGTTGGCCTGCTTTCCGGTGGTCAGCGCCAGGCCTTAACCCTGCTGATGGCTTCTTTGCAAAAGCCTGAACTTTTACTGCTCGATGAACATACTGCAGCCCTGGATCCTCTCACCGCGAAAAAAGTTCTCGATTTAACGGAAGAAATCGTTTCGCGTGATCACCTGACAACTTTGATGATTACCCATAACATGAAAGATGCGATCCGGATCGGTAATCGTCTGATCATGATGAACAACGGCACTATCATTTTTGATGTATCCGGTGATGAAAAGAAAAAGTTGACCGTTGAAGATCTTCACCGCAAGTTTAAAGAGACTGCCGGAGAAGAGTTCGTTGATGATCGCGCGGTTTTGGTTTAAAACTTTCCATCACCTGCACGATCTGCTTACTTGATTCAAGGATGAATCGATCATTTGTTTTCTAGCTGGAAAGGCCGTTCCTTTTCTTGATCGCCCTGCAGTCTGGGCTTCTAAGACGGTAGACAGGCAGGCCTTAAAACAGGATGCGACCGCCAAAAGTATTACAGGTAAATTTCTGTTTGCTTAACGTGAACAATTAGATTTGTAATCGATGCTTTAGACTATCTTTTGTCTTCTCATTGTCAACGATTTTGGTCGAATTTACTAAGAAAAAAGACTTTTGTCAGGTCCATCTTAAAACAGGAAAGGGCGCGATTCGTTTCAAGAAATAAAGCGGCCCTAAACTATGCAGCCAAGAAATCCCAAAAAACTGTATCGTTTTGAAATAAAGCTGGAGTTTTCAAACTTCGGCTTTTTTATGTTCCAGAAACAATTTCCTCTACGGAATCCTTTGTCCTTGATAGAGCTGAAAAAATTGACTTGAATTGTTCATCAATCTCTAGTTACTGGCGCTCTTTACCTGACGAAAAGCCAATAATGCTAATCAGAATGCTTCGAATAACAAAAGAACATTGAACAGACTGCAAGCATAGCGGTGCACAAAGCTCACATTCGATTTTGGACGAAGCTGTATCCTGGTTCTATTCTGGATGCGATGGATGGGAAGCTAAATACTGAAAGATTCATCATAAAAGACGCATCTTATTTGACACTTCTGCGTTTTTCGTGACGGATTTTCCCATTTCGTGACAGATATCACTTCTCACTCACCCATCTTGATATACTATGTTTCAATTCGAGTGCGAAGGGAAAAAGAAAATCTAGTCAATGAGCTCACCCAAACTGCCTTGCCATTTGGATGGGGCTTGAAATAAGAAGCTTTCAGGCATCTGTTTCAAACCTGATTGACTAGCCTGCGTCTTAACTGACTCCGTGATTTGAGAATCGACTCTAAATAAGTTGAAACAGGCACTCCTGTGATGTTCAGCGCCAGTCCTGGACCCTGCGGATTTGCATTCAACAGCACTGAGGTCAGGTACAGTGTGCAGGTCAACAAACCTCTTAGAACATTGGCGAAGGCTGATGCTTTACACCCTTCTCTGGAACGTTTTTCAAGATTCTTCCTGTGACAAAGATTGTGGTCGAAACAGCCGTTTTTGGTACACAGAAACGAAAGAATCCAGAGATTTTGGGAACTGAGTATCAAAACGGCGACCAAAAGGGATTCTGGAACGTTCGTGAGTATGTTTTGTTCCAAGATAACTACGAGTGCCAGCACTGCCATGGCAAGACAAATGAGCCAGTTTTAAATGTTCATCACATTGAAAGCCGAAAGACTGGTGGCAATTCGCCTTCCAACCTGATTACGCTTTGTGAGACATGCCATCACGAATACCATGACAAGATCAAATCAGGAAAAATCAAGGGGCTAGAAGACTTTAAGCTGCCTAAACGAGCGAAACCAGATCGGCATACAGCTTGCATGCGCTGAACGCTGCTGGAACGGTTAAAAGAAACCAACCCTGATCTTGAAGTCGTCAATCCCTATGGCTGCCTGACCAAAACAAAAGAATCGAATTGAACCTGGCTAAAGGGCATTACAACGATGCCTGTTGCATTGCGGGCAATCTCACTGCCAAGCCATTCAAACAGGCCTGTATCTCAAAAAGATCAGAAGGCATAATCACCAGATTCATCAATTCAATTTCATTCAAGGATATCAACGCAAGAGCAACCAAGCTCTACATATGGTTGGCGGCTTCTGTCTCTTTGACAAGGTCAAGTTTGAAGGACAGGAATGCTTTATTACTACAGGACGCAGAAAGATGGATATTTTGGATTGAAAACTTTATCAGGACAGAAGATTCACAATTCTGCTTCTATAAGGAAATTAGTTCTGATCGAAAGAGCTGATGGATACCTAAAAGAAACGGAGGTTCGGCAATTCCTGGCCACCCAAACTGCTTAACAATTTGGATGGGGTATCCTTGCCTCGCATGATGAAAAGAGACATGAGAAAAGGAAAATGGCTGACAGGTTTGATGGCAATGTCAATGTTAGCCGGTCAGACTGCACCTGTTTTGGCAGCCGAAGAGCAATTTCAGACAGGACAGGATGTTTCTGAACAAACAGATTTTAATCTTTCGGCAGAGAATGAGACGAAAATTGTAAAAGAAGGGGTAATTGGAAAGGGAGCGGATCCTGCCCAGGCAAAGTGGACATTAGATGATCACGGCACCATGGTGATCGGATCGGGAACCATTGAAGCCTTAAACCAAAAAGACTGGCCCTGGCAGAAAGCGGATATCAAGCCGCTGGTTAAAACCATCACTTTTGAAGGCAAGCTAACCATTATTACAGACATTCTTTCTGGTATGTTTGCAGAGATGCCCAATCTCTATTACCTGGATGTGACCGGACTGGATACAAAAAAAGTCATGAATTTTGAAGGGATGTTTGCCAACAATCCCCAGCTTCTGGGGATCAATCTGGGGAATTTAAGTGATCCAGGATATTTCAGAACCGACAACGCAAAATACATGGGCAGTCTGTTCGCATATTGTCCGCGCCTTGACAGCCCTTATCTGGCTTATTTTAATACCAGCCGTGTTGTGGATATGAGTTCAATGTTTGAGGGCTGCTCCAACATCACAACTGTGGATGTGAGTTATCTGGATACAAGCCACGTGAAGAAAATGAATAATATCTTTTCCTATTGTGACAATTTGACTGAACTTGACTTTTCCAAAATTGACATGAGCAATGTATTTTATTCCTCAATGTTTAAGGACGATGGAAATTTGAGAACGTATAAATTTGGTCCAAAATCTAAGGGGGATGTTATTCATGCCCTGGATGAGGTTGATCCATATTGCACCTATTGGCTGCTCGATGGTGAAGGCCCCTATCCTGTTCAGTACGTGAGCTATTATGCGGATAAATGGAAAAAAGACTATGGAACAGTTACACGCGTCTGGTATGACTCTCTCAATTCGGCAAATCCAAACAGCCTGCTCAGTCTCCATCGATTGTATAACCCCAATAGTGGTGAACATTTCTATACGTTTGCGCAAGAAGAAAAGGATCATTTGGTTTCTTTAGGCTGGAAATATGAAGATGTAGCATGGAAGACACCGGGGAATTCTGAACATCCCATCTATCGTCTCTATAACCCGAATACTGGTGATCATCACTTCACAGCAAATGAAAACGAAAGACAATATCTGATCAATGCCGGCTGGAACAACGAAGGCATTGGATTCTTTGCGCATTCAGAAAACGAAGAAGGCAGTATTGCGATCTATCGCCAATACAATCCAAAGGCTAAAGGCGCCGGTTCCCACCACTACACAGCTGATGAAAAAGAACGCGATTACCTTGTTTCTATTGGCTGGAAGGATGAAGGCATTGCCTGGTTTGCCAAAAGCCGGGACTAGGTTTTAAGCATAGATAAGCATAGAGTGGAAACAAATTTCAATTCATACCAGGCAAATTCAGTCAGTCGATCTTTGGATGAATGGCTTTTTCGCTGCAGCTCTTTGAAGGAAACAAGAAAAAGAAGCAGTTTGAAAAGCTTTGCTCATCAGCAAGAGGGCTCAATGCACTTGATTTTAGAAAGTCATCAAAATCTCACGGGGAACAATCGGTTTTTGATACCAGTCTTTTGAGATTTTAAAGTTTTGAAAAAGGATAATGAAAAAATAAAAAAAGGAAAGTTACTGGCAGGTCTGCTGACTTTATCCATGGTTATGGGCCAGTCTCTGCCTGCTTTAGCAGTTGAAGAGGAATTTGAAACAGATCAGACGGATTTTGATTCGGCAGATCATTCTTATAATCAGGAAGCGAGAGTGATCAGACAGGGAATAATCGGCACTGGCGATAAGGCTGCCAAGTGGAGTTTGGATGACCAGGGGAAAATGGTTGTTGGATCAGGATCTATGGAAGCCATTGGCTCCCATGAATGGCCATAGCAAAAGAACGAGAATCGCGATTTGGTTAAAGAGCTTGTTTTTAATGGGAGACTGATTATCACAAAAGGAAGTTTAATCAGTATGCTTTCTTCTATGCCGCAATTGGTTTCGATTGACGTGACGGGACTGGATACAGCCGCTGTGCAGGATTTTACAGGAATGTTTTCAAGCAATAAAAAACTCGAGAAGATCGATTTAGGCAGCGGAATCAAGCATGGCTACTTTAGAACATATAACGCTACAAAATTTGACAATATGTTTGCTTATAATCCAAAGCTTACACAGGTAGGATGGTTTAATTATTTCGATACAAGCAATGTAACTTCGATGGATTCAATGTTCAGAAATTGTACAAGTTTGACTACAGTCGGTCTTCACCAATTTGATACCAGAAAGGTCAAAAGAATGGACGGCCTCTTTCAGGGATGTACTCAGTTAAGAGCAATTAATCTGTCTTCTTTCACAGTAGGTGAGTATTCTCAAGGTATAGAAGGAATTTTTAGAAACTGCAAAAACCTTCAGACTTTCAACTTTGGCCCAAAATCGAGGGATCTTATCCACCAGCTTGGATATGTAGATGAGACTGGCCCTTATACTTATCAGGCTTATATTCCGTGGAGCTATAAGTGGAGCTATAAAGGGAAAGGTCCATATCGCGCAGAGTATATCGAAATGTATTTAGCTCCGAAGGACGAATATGGAGAGATAAAACGCTGGAAAGACGCTACGATCATTTCTGGAAATCCAAACGGCCTGCTTAGCCTACATAGACTATATAACCCCAACAGTGGTGAACATTTCTATACATGTGAACAAGATGAAAAAGATCATTTGGTTTCTTTGGGCTGGAAAGATGAGGATGCAGCCTGGAAGGTACCGAAAACATCTGATCAGCCTGTTTATCGCCTGTATAACCCAAACAATGGAGATCATCACTTCACCACAAGTGAAGATGAAAAAGAATCTTTGGTGAAGGTAGGCTGGAAGGACGAAGGTATTGGATTCTATGTCCATCCAATGAACGAAAAAGACCATCATCCTGTTTACCGTCAATACAATCCAAACGCCTACGGTGCAGGCTCGCACAACTATACCATCAATAAAGAAGAGCATGACTATCTCGTTTCTATTGGCTGGAAAGATGAAGGAATCGCCTGGTATGGGTGCAGCACAGATTGAGTGTCAGTCAAGACCCCCCATCCATCCAAATACAAGAGTCAAAATACATACCTGACCAAAGACGATAGCTAAAGACCAGCCAAGGCCTGGCCAGTATCAATTGGAAGCCTGAAATCCATTGAATGGTGCCAGCAGTCAAATATAATCAACACAGCCGATTCTGCCATTCAGTTCGGCTGCTTTTTCATAGAAAGCAGAGGCAAGGAAATGCCTCTGCTTTTACAAAGACACTGGCATAGGTGTGGGGAACTTTTTATCGTGGGGCTTCTTCAAAACGAAGCTGCAGCTGGGATATGGCTGTTTTCAAGATCCACAATGGACAGACTTTCGTTGTGTAACCTTATTGACTCTTCAAGGAGGATACCTATAGATAGATTCTCGATTTTTGCGTTGGGTATGGAGAGAGTACGTTTCAAAAACGGGCAAGTTTCTGACAATTTGGAATCAAAATTGGTGGAAGTGAACACCAAATATAACCTGAAATCAGATCATCTTCCCCGATTTTTCTTCGCATCGCTGTCTTGGCAATGACACAAGCTTTAAATTGCAGCAATTAGATAAAGATTGATCAATTGATCAATTTATTGTCTGTCTTTGTACCTGCAAACAAGAGTGGCCAGGAGTTTCAATGAGGTTCATAGCTACCAGACCCACCAAATCTGGATGATAACATCTGCACCAGCGCAGGGAGCAGACTGGAACAGAGATCCGGCTGAAAATCCAAGGAGGAATGTGTGATGGAAAGCTGACCCAAAAAATCAGATAGACCAGATTCCCTGGGCATTTCGAATAATAAGCCGCTCTGGGAACATTGCAATTATTGTTCTGCCAAGCCCTGCTGTCGTGGTTTATTTGGGTTTTTAAAGTTATACAATTCACCACAAAGAAGTCGCTAGGCAACCGGTTTTGCATTTTAAATAGAGCTGAATATTTATAGGCGTATGAATGACTGGCGGCTGAAAGGCGGACAGATCAGAGAATAGATGATTATCTCTGTCTCTTATACACATCTCCGAGCCCACGAGACCGGAGCCTAACTCGTATGCCGTCTTCTGCTTGAAAAAAAAACCACGATAACAAACCAAAAAGTCACGGCGAACTACGTGCCAGCAGCAAAGTAAATCAGTAAATGGCAAGCGTTATCCAGATGTAATTGTAGTAAAGCAAACGCACACCAATACTACAGTCTAAATTCAAAGCCTTCACCTTAACCGAAACAGTTAATAGGAA
>JADGIS010000249.1 GCA_015233825.1 Erysipelotrichaceae bacterium RD49 | reverse complement strand
AGTATAGTTCCAAAGAATAGAGGACATTCACTGAAGGCTCATAGTAGAATCAGTATCAATTCTCATAGATGTAATCATGGGAATTGTGTGACCGGAGAAAGCTGGGAGTCTTTTTCCTGACGTTCCTTAGTGCAGGATTAGGATTAAAAACTGTCATATACAGATCACAGTTGTCTTTTGCAATCAACACATCGCAATCAGAAAGCAGGATATCGCTGGAAATCTGATTGCTTTTGCTTGTCAAAGCAAAAGCAAGAAATTGAAGCAGCTGCTCCAGACTTGGCTGCTTGATCGTTTAGATTTGTGAATCGGTGTGAACCCGCTCAAAGTCATAATAGCCAAACAGCTTGATCAAAAGGCGGCGAAATTTTCGCTCAAGGCGGGCATGTTCACAGAAGTCGTTTTGGAAATACTGTTCAATCTCAAAATAGCGGTTATCAGGTTTTGTCGGGATTTGCTTGGGAAACAAGTCAATGAGATAAGCAGGCTGCACTAAAATCCAGTCTATTTTTAAAGACGGCTCATTTTGCCAAAGGAAGAAATCGGCGGTGCTTTGTTTTTCAGCACTCATAACTGCGGATCCAATCCTGGTTTCGACTATTGATTCGATGCAGTCTTTTTCACGCTTGATTTGGCTGGTTCTTTGGCTTCTAAAAATACATGGATCTGGTAAACCGAGAAGATCTTGCAGCAAACCGCCTGCAGGGAATTGATCATTAAATGCTGCTGCCAATTGGGATCTTCAATGTTTGAAAAGTTGACTTCACTTGTCTTCATAACCTGATGGAGCATATTTTCAAACACACTGGCAAATGTATTAAAATGGCCAGCTGTACGGTTGGAAGTCTGGACGGTTCGGTAGATCGTGATTAAAGTGGAGATTTCCTGCAAAGAAAAGCACTGCTTCAAAACCATCACGACATAAAGATAAGCCAGATGATAGCGGGTATAGCGTTTTTTGACAGGGGGCTCAACGATAGAGTTTTTGACATAGTTGTTGATCATGCTCGCCGTAAGACATGGCTTGGATTGATCAAAGTAGAGCGGAGCAAGCCAGGTGTTAAGTAGTTCGACCATTTGATCCATGTACAAGTCGATCTCCGGAAATTCTTCAAAGCGGGGCGCTTTATAGTTCAAAAGCTGAGTATAGATAACGTTCGATGGTTGCATGTACTACATTTTAACAAACTTCAAACAAATTTCGGTTCTCTTTGGTTAGATCCCGTCAGGATCCGTTGATCCTGAATCGAAAACTGTTTTCAACTACGCCTAGAAGCAGGTCATAAATTGAGCAGCCAATTTTCGCTTCAAACATTGATTTGATTTCCGAAACTTTTTTCCAGCGCTCCACCATGGCCGTCGAGGTTCCATAACGCGAAGCAAATGAATCACACAACTGAACCAAGCAGTCATAGTCATCAGATTGAGTATTGGATACGGATTCTTTCATAAACGCATAGTCCGTATCACTCACATCAAAGACACCAATCGAGGTTTCGATATCCTGTAGCATAAAAGCATGTAAGAGATAGAGCGGAGCTTCATTTTTGCCAGTTTTGCCCCATACAAAACCGATATCCATCGATCAGGTGCTTTTCCGCGCTCACCGTAGCCTAGTTTTAGCGAATCTAGCGAATTCAACCAAAGAGTCCTTCGGTTTTGCGAGAGACATTCCAGAATTGGTCCTATGTCAAGATTTAGTACAATTAAAATAGAGGTTTCTTATCAGTAGAAGTCCTCATTGCTTTTTTAAAGGGTTTTTCTTTTCCCTTAGTTGATTACTATCCATTTCGCCTTCCGGCGACCAGCCTGTGCGGCTGGACCGCACCAGCATGGCACGCTGGACCGCAGCTCGCTCCGGTGAGGTGTGTGAGACTTCCAGGTCATCTGTTATACCCTATGACTCGCCACGTTCTCGAGTGGGCTGCGCCCTTTGAGAACTGGATCCTGGCAACGCAGGTATTCTCCTCCCGTCCCTGTTTTTTCTGTAGATGTAGTGTCCTGTGTTTCATTTTTTAGAGGCTGTGCATTGCAGTTTGCCTTCATCTGCTCAAAGGTGTTCGGAGACAGGTAATTACAGTGGCTATGAAGGCGTACCGGGTTACAGAAACCTTCGATATACTGATCGCATAAGCGATAGGCTTGCCAGTAGTTTTCCAGCTCAAATCGGTTGAACCACTCTCTTTTGATTAGGGAATGGAAAGATTCAATGCACGCATTATCATAGGGATATCCCTTTTTGGAGTATCTGCGAATCATATCTGAAGCCAGCTTCTGATAGTAGCTGCAGGTAAAATGGACCCCCTGATCGGTATGCAGGACAATTGGCCGGTCGGATTTCCGCCTGACTTTAGCCCTTTCCAGCGCTTCCAGCACATCTTCAGCTTCCATGGTT
>JADGIS010000248.1 GCA_015233825.1 Erysipelotrichaceae bacterium RD49 | reverse complement strand
AAGACTGTAAGGCGACAGGCTTTTGGCTATCATGACGATGGATATTTTTTCCTGAAGATCATCGATGCGTCATACAATACGACAGTCAAGAATCCCAAATCCCACCGGATTTTTCAGTGAGCCAAATTTTTAAAAACTTCTCTTTCAATTTCGACAGATCCACCTGCCCATTCTTCCATCTCGCTGATCCATTTCGGTTTACGGCGTTTGATTTGGATCTCCAGCAAAAAACGGCCGGTACACACCGAGCCGTTTCAAATCAATGCAAGAGCAGTCAATGGACAGGGATTACTTATGGTAGTGGCGGCCCTTTTCAATCATGAAGGAGCGGTAGACCTGTTCGAGCACGAGCACCCGGCACATGATATGGGTAAACGTCAAGTCCGAAAGCTTCCAGCGATAATCTGCCCGGCTCACTAAAGCCTGGCTGGGTCCTAGAGATCCCGCGATCACAAAGACCAGTGGTCTTGATGAAGCACTCCAGCCAGAGCGCAGTTTGGAAAACGTTTCTGAGGTGACCATTTTGCCATGCAGATCCAGTAAAATGACAAAATCATCGTTTTTGATCTTCTCCAGAACTCTGGCCCCTTCCGTTTCTTTGATCTTCTGGGCTTCTTTTTCGCGCTCCGAATGCACATCCGGCTCATCTTTGAATTCGATGACTTCTACCTTGTCGAAAGCGGACAAACGCTTTTTATATTCGTCTTCCAGCTTGCGAAGCGAAGCATCCTTGTTTTTTCCAATACAAAATAACTTAATCAAATACGGCCTCTGCAGGATATTGAGCCGTCATGGCGCGGACTTCTTCGCGAACCTGATGCGCTGTCAGATCGTCGCCGGCTTTTAAAACTTTGACAATCCAGCGAGCGATCTGTTCAAATTCTGCCTCTTTCAAGCCGCGGGATGTCATGGCAGCCGATCCTAAACGGATGCCGGAGGTGATGAACGGTTTTTGGGAATCAAATGGAATAGTGTTCTTATTAACTGTAATTCCCGCCTCATCTAACAGGCGTTCTGCTTCTTTACCGGTCATGTTGATCGAAGAGAGCGTATCGAGAAGCAGCAAGTGGTTGTCACTGCCGCCGCTGACCATGCGGATGCCTTCTTCATCAAAGACTTTCGCCATGGCCTGCACGTTATCTAAGATCTGTTGGGCGTAAGCTTTAAATTCTGGCTGCATCGCTTCATATAAAGCAATACCTTTGGCAGCGATGACATGTTCCAATGGTCCGCCCTGCATGCCCGGGAACGTTCTGGAATCCAGTTTCTTGGCGTATTCTGCTTTACATAAAACCAGGCCGCCGCGGGGTCCGCGTAATGTTTTATGGGTAGTAGTCGTGACAAAATCCGCATAAGGAACAGGAGAGGGGTGCAGCCCCGCTGCCACCAAGCCGGCGATATGAGCCATATCGACCATTAAGAGCGCGCCCGATTTTTTAGCGATCTCTCCTAGGCGTTCAAAGTCGATGATGCGCGGATAGGCCGAAGCGCCGGCAACAATCAATTTGGGGTGATGTTCCATTGCTAAAGCTTCCAGCTTGTCGTAATCGATTCGCTCTGTTTGTGGATCGACATTGTAAGGAATGAAGTTGTAAGTACGGCCTGAGAAGTTTAAGGGATGGCCATGGGTTAAATGGCCGCCGCTGGTCAAATCCATTCCCAAAACAGTATCCCCTGGTTCCAGGACGGTGTTATATACAGACATATTGGCCTGGCTTCCAGAGTGGGCCTGTACGTTGGCATGTTCGGCTCCAAATAATTCTTTGGCGCGCTGTCTGGTCAGTTCTTCTGCCTGATCGACATAAACGCAGCCGCCATAGTAGCGTTTGCCTGGATAGCCTTCCGCATATTTATTGGTTAAAACCGATCCCTGTGCTTCCCGGATCTCGGGTGAAACATAGTTTTCAGAAGCAATGAGCTCGACATTGTCTTTCTGCCGTTTCTCCTCTCTGGAGATGATTTCAAACATTTCAAGATCTCGCATTTCGAAACTCCTTTTCTGTCATGGCTCTAACATTAACAGATTTGAAAACTTCGTTGGCAGGATGGCTCGCCACTTTCAAAGACTCCGGGAGCTTTTCATTCATTTTCATTCTGTTTTTGAAACTTTTTTATGATCATTGATGCCAGCCCGGATTACCTGGCCGTATCCATATTCTTTTTTGAATCAAATGACGGTCTGGTCTTGAATCTTGACCAAAAGGCGCCCTTGTTTATTTTTATAGATTCACCGAGAAAAAAAGACGCCCGTATTGTCAGCGGACGTCTTTGAAATTTTGGTCTTAGGAACGTCAGGAAAAAGACTCCCAGCTTTCTCCGGTCACACAATTCCCATGATTACATCTATGAGAATTGATACTGATTCTACTATGAGCCTTCAGTGAATGTCCTCTATTCTTTGGAACTAT
>JADGIS010000247.1 GCA_015233825.1 Erysipelotrichaceae bacterium RD49 | reverse complement strand
GTCTCGTGAAAGTGCTGGTTTTATACCGCAAGAACTCATTGTTCGCCTTTTCGGAAGCGGGAGCAGAACGGTTGTCAGGATATATGACCCTGATGGCAACCGCGAGACTGAACGGGGTAGATCCGGAGCGGTACTTGAGCTGGGCTCTCAACCAGCTTAAAGATGGTCCGGCCTATCCAACGCAGTCCGATCTTATAGATCTTCTCCCTTACTCTGGGAAGATCCCCAAAGAAATCCGGGTCAAATAATCATAAAACACGGCTACCCTGAGCAGAAATAAGCGCTGCTCAGGGTAGCCGTGTTGCTTTTTCGGATGCCTGTGGCAATGGTTGCTTATAGGCATGATTATGTAGGATTAGATGATGGACGTCACGGTCACGGGTTTGACGCTCTCCGTCTTATCAGCAAACTAAAGCCGCTAGGTAAGTAGAACCATAGCAAAACTCTTTCCTTATATTTATATAGGTCGGTGCAAAACGTTGCGGAAATTTGCATAGATAAATCTTTAGATTTAATCAAATAAATGGTTTTAACTGGGGCGCTTTCTTTATGTTTAAGCAGTATATCTGGATAGAGTGGAGCAGAGTTCAAACTAAATTTTGTCTACATATGGAGTAAGAAAGGGAAAACTGAATCTACAATTTACCAATAGTTGAATTGAATAAATTTATAAAACACCTGAAGTTAGTGCAGGCCAAAATTCTGGAAGCAGCAGAGCAGCGAGAAGAAACTATCGAAACCATCAAAATGAAAATGCTAGGCTTGTCTTGGTATGAAACGGAAATGCTGCTAACAGCAACTCTGAAGGACTGAGAAAAACCAGGGTTGAAGGACAGATTTCCGATTTTCAGACTTTTACAAATCTTGTTAAAACGCCTTTCGGCATCGGATTCAGATGAATTTGAGGCAAATATCTGAAAGTCAGATCAAGTATTCCTATTTTGGCTTTTCAATGGATTGTCATTGATCCAACCAAAACACAGATAGAAAGAAATCTATGGTTTTTTAGGACGAACAGATTGACTGAGTTTCCACTTTTCAGTGGCTAAAATTGAGATTCTCTTTCCTTATATTATACAAGGGTGTCATTGAATAATGGATCCGAGTGGTGAAGCTTGCATAGGAGAACGAAAAGAGCCAGTGAAATAACAGAGGAACCAATACCCCAATGATTATAGGGAATATATATGGTAAGGAATTGAAGCCAAAATCCATAGCAGACGGTTGCCATCCATCACATTCTCTATTCGTTTTCGTCTGAATTAGAGAGCTTTATTTGTTTGATTCAGAAGAATTTTCTCTTGTCGAGCCGTTCAGGACCTATTTGAAACCACCCGACTGATCTGACTTGTTCAAAATTCTGATCTTGAAGTCCTGGAAATATTGTAATAAATGGGAAATAAGAATATTATTCGGTGGTTTTGTTCAGCTGATATAGACAGTTGTGATATTGTTCAACTGTGATTATCTTTATATTGTCTTTGAATTCAGTTTTGATTCTCTTAATAGAGAAGCCTGCAAGATTTGCACGAGACAATAGATGGCATGGCATAAGACCTGGTTTTATGTTTTCAGATCCTATAAGAATCTTCAGGATGAGGTAAGAGGTTCAGGTTGTATGGAGATTAGGGTTTATTTGTAAATGCTATCAAAATGGAAAATGGAGAATACCAGCTGATCCAAAGTCCTAGCAGAATAAAATTAGCACTTATAAACGTAAATTGACTGTAAATCATCATCTGCAGATATTGTTCTTACAATGAATCAAAACAGAATGAAGTCATTTATCTACCTATGGAAAATTTGCTGGGATTGATCAGTGATACGTCTTTTCAGAAAATCGGATTGAATCGTAGTTATCAAGAAAGATTAAAATAACGATATGGAATACCTGAAAACTGATTAATCTATGAATTACCAATTTGATAATTTATATCATTTAAATTTATTTAATGTTTAGAAACCTGCCACCGAAGATATTTAGTCATATGAGTTTAAATGCACTTAGGGAAATTCTTTATACCTCTATTTTAAGTAGAACTATAGAATATTTTGACGATATTGCGGCAGATCAGATTGCAGTATTTTAGGAATTCTATTTAGATCCAATAACCAATACTCCTCGCTTGTCAGTCTTATCGATGCAAATAAAGGGAGTGCCTTATCCAGACTGCTGGATAAGGCACTCCTTTTATTTGTTGGTGTCCATTAGTAATGCGGAATGTTATCTTGGTCAATTTTTTGTCTGAAAAGGCATTCACACAATCCTAAATCCAAAAAAATCTAAAAATTTTTTTGGATAGATTTGGCTCACTGAAAAATCCGGTGGGATTTGGGATTCTTGACTGTCGTATTGTATGACGCATCGATGATCTTCAGGAAAAAATATCCATCGTCATGATAGCCAAAAGCCTGTCGCCTTACAGTCTTG
>JADGIS010000246.1 GCA_015233825.1 Erysipelotrichaceae bacterium RD49 | reverse complement strand
GGCTCCGCTCTCGCAGTGCTACGCACCGCTTCCGCTACGCCGCCCTCCCCTTAATCCAATACCAGAGTGTAGAATTTCCTACATAATAAAATTGGCCACTACCTACATTTTAATATTGACATTTACACTGGTCAATCAACTGGTCTGATTGTGCGAAGTAAGCGATTATTTTATCAGATGGAAGCACTTAAAGGCGGATTTCTTGCCTGTCGAGATGGATTCTCTATACTAAGTGAGTCCTCCCTTCATGGCGGGACCTTTTGATGCAGGCTTTCATCCACTAAAAAGGAATAAAGCCGCGACAGGCTCCAAATCTGATCGAAGGATTCCAGTAGGCTGACGGCTTGAAAGAAAAACCAGTCAGTCATTTCAAAAAGAGAGAATGCAGAC
This sequence comes from Erysipelotrichaceae bacterium RD49, assembly GCA_015233825.1. Classification (GTDB taxonomy): domain Bacteria; phylum Bacillota_I; class Bacilli_A; order Erysipelotrichales; family Erysipelotrichaceae; genus Allobaculum. Next base: position 2,056 of record JADGIS010000246.1, on the reverse strand, counting down.
TTAGCCGTTTTCTATTCATTCAATACAAGTCAAAAAAGCATTCTTTTTTCGCTTGGACGCATGGATTCAAGCTCATATATAATGAAACTATAACAATGACCTATGACAAGGAGAAGAAATCTGATGAAATTTAAAAATATCCTGTCTATCGCACTCTCAGCCACGATGCTTCTTAGCATGGCCGGCTGCCAGCAACAGGCTGAACCCGAACCTTCCATCACCTCGCTTTCGTTGATGGAAGAAATCAATACCAAAAATATTATCGACGGAAGCGGTGACATGCGCGTCTGGTACCAGGTCAATCCGTCGCTTTTTACCCGTACAGATGGCGAACCTGGCACCCTCAACAACGTCAGTGAGTATCTGTCCTATCTTTCCGATGGGGATATGAAAACCATTGAAGAAGACCTGAATCTTTCCGGAATTCTGCTGACCAACCTGGTCAATACCGATGATGCTTCCACCACCAAAGAATTCGCTGAAATCAACCCTGCTTTGGGAACCAATGAAGATCTGGCAGCTCTTTGCCAAAAAGCCAATTCACTGGGCATGCCCGTCATGCTCAGCCTGGATATGACCTCGATTTCGCCTGAAAACAGCCAGTTTATCGCTTTGCAGGAATTAATCAACGGCCTGCAGGAAGGCGAAGATCCAATGCAGAAAGATCCTGTTTTGATGGGTGAATTTTATGTCGAGAAGGATAAAGCCGAAGAAAACTGGGTACAGATTGGAAATTCCCCCTATTACTATCTGGCCTTGCCGCAAAGCACCATTCCAAGAATCAATCTGGATAGCCATGTCTGGCGCCAGTTTATCATCACTGCCATTGAACATTACTTCTCGTTAGGTGTCAGCGGTTTTTGCGTGCAGGACTATAACAATCTGCATGTCAATGATGAGCAGAAAAACGCAGATTTTATGAAGTGGTTTGATTCCATCTGCAAAGAACGCAAGCCCGACTGCATCAATGTCTTCCAGTATTCCAGCTGGAATGATGTTATGGGTGAAATTCCTGCTTATGCAGCGGATACAGCTTCTGCAGGCGCTGAAGGCATGATTGCCAAGGCCGTAACCGGTGCTATCAGCGCTAAAGATTTGGGCAACTACTTTGAATCCAATACCAATAAAACGCAAAACATGACTGCATACTTCATCAACAATGACGATGGTTCTTTGGACTTGCTCAAATCCGACAGCCGCATTGCGCAATATAAAATGGCCCTGGCCCTGGAACTGATGCTCAATGGCCAGGTGTTCATTACAGCAGGAGATGAACTGGGCCTGACTTCTGACCAGGCAGATCTGATTGTTGATGCTATTGCCATGCCAACCACTCCCGAAGAAGAATCTTCAGCCAGCGGCGATTTAACGGGTGCCGAATTGACTGGCCAGGAAGCCAGCCAGGCTGCCTCGATCGATCTGCAGTTTGGCAATTTAGCCCAGCAAAAAGAAAATGGCAACTCAATCTTGAATTTTGTCATTCAAGCCATTGCGCTTCGCGATTCTTATCGAGCAATCACGGAAGCTCCCACAACGGTTTCACAGGAACTATCAACCGATACCTTGCTTGTGGTCGACCGCAAAGCTGAAAACAGCGAGACCGTCCTCGTCTTTAACTTATCCGATGGTTCGCAGAGTGTCGATCTTTCGCAGATGCAGATTTCTGGTCTGCCTGCTGAACTTGGCGGCGTGCTGCTGACCGGTGTGCAGAATGCAACCATTGAAGGACAGACTTTAACCTTGCCCCCGTATTCGATGATTTTATTGAAGTAATCACTTCATGTTTGAATAAGGAATCCAAAAAACAGCGCTGAAACTGACAGTTCGAAATTTCTGTCAGTTTCAATGCGTCTTGGACGTAAAATGTCTTTAGGGCATTCATAGACTTGTATTATGCTGGGTCTAGGAATGAAAGGTTTTATATCGAACAAAGAAAAGAAATAGCACCACTGGCCGCGACCCCTAATGATGAAAATTGGGAGCCTGATGACGTAACCTTCTGCTTTTACTATAATGTTGCGCGTGAAGAACTTTGAGCACGTTCTCTTTAGTTACA
>JADGIS010000245.1 GCA_015233825.1 Erysipelotrichaceae bacterium RD49 | reverse complement strand
AGAGGAGAACACTACTGTTGATTTCCATATCGGATTAAACGGTTTGTCTTTCCAATATAGCGGTTTTCATGGTACGAGTTTCTGCTTTTCTTTAGATGCTCGGCCATTCAATGACCGAGTAGTTCACAAACCATTTGTTTCACCAAAATGAAGATTCGATTTTGCTCAATCCCTGGGAATCCTTCTACTATGATGTTTCGCTGGCTAAATTAGAAGCCGAGGCTAAAGCGGCCAAAGAAGCTGGTCTTGAAATGCTGGTGATGGATGATGGCTGGTTTCGCGCATCAAGCCGGGATCCGATCGGGGATTGGCAAGTCGATTCTGCCAAACTGCCTGGCGGCATTCCGAAAGCAGCTGATCTAGTCCATTCCTATGGTCTGAAATTTGGTTTGTGGTTTGAACCAGAAGCTGTTTCTGCCAACAGCAAGCTTTACCAAGCGCACCCAGACTGGATCATTCAAAGTCCTTATCATGCACCGCTTGCCGGCCGGCACGAATACCTGCTCGATCTTGCAAAGCCGGAAGTCGTGGAACACATAAAAACTATGCTCAGCCAGTATCTGCCGTATGTGGACTATATCAAGTGGGATATGAACCGTCCGCAAAGCGATTCGGGCAATACGTTTGGCTATATCAAAGGCCTCTATTGCATTTTGGAATGGATCAACACCCAGTTTCCCCATGTGGAAATTGAAACTTGCGCCAGCGGCGGCGCCAGACTGGATGCCGGAATTCTGCACTATTCAGGCAAGAACTGGACCAGTGACAATACCGATCCGATTTTTCGGCAGGACATCCAGGAAAACTTCGCCCGTATTTTCCCACCGGAAGCTTTATGTGCCCATGTCAGCGTGGCCAAAAACCACCAGACCGGCCGCATCAGCAGTTCAAAAACCCACTTTGATACCGCAAAACTCTTTAACTTTGGGTATGAATTGAAGCTTTCCGACTGCACGCCCGAAGAATTTGCCGAAGTGAAAGCACAGATTGAGCAGGTCAAAGCAGATCGCCAAGTTATGAAACAGGCCCGCTTCTTTGTCCTTGATCCCTCTCATCCAAACTACAAGGCCTGGCTCAAGGTCTCCAAAGACCAGAAGCATGCATCACTGGTGATCTTCCAAAAAGAAGCTGATCCTACTTCCATGCATACCTACCTAAGACTGCAAGGGCTGGATCCCCATCAAGTGTATGAGCTGGAGGGCCAATTGATTCCAGGGGATGTGCTGATGAATGCCGGGATTGAGCTGCCGTATATCTTTGCCACCGAAACATCCTACAGCTTTGATCTTCGCGCTGTTTAACCAAACCGATTTTATTGAGGTTGGGTATCCAAACTGCCATTTTTGCGTCTGTTCAATTTGAGCAGGCGCTTTTTTCATGGACCAAACAGCCGAACAAAATGGTACGATGAGCTGGAAAAGAAGGATTGAAGTAAAAAGAATTCAAAATGGAAAGTGAGGAATCGATATGGCAGTCGATATGAAGTAGATTTTGGCGGATGGCTTATTAGAGTTATGCCAGAGCAAGCCTTTGGCTTCTATCAGCATCAAAGACCTGCTTGCCAAAACCGACGTTTCGAGACAGACGTTTTACAACCATTTTCTCGATAAGGACGATCTGATCTGTTATATTTACGGTTCTCGAATTATCCCCAAGTTCGATCTTTCCAAACCGGAAGTCAGTTTTCGTGGTTCGCTGCTGGAAAGCTTCCAGCTGATGCGAAAATATTATGATTTCTTGCGGCAACCCTGCCTGGCAGCGGGCCCGACTTCACTGAAAGCGCATATGTCTCATCATGTTGAAGAATTCGATTTGAAATGGCACCAAAAAGCCTATGGTTCTACACCCGATGGTTCAATCTGGATGCCAGGTGATTCCAAACTGCTTGAAGAGCAGCTTGTGCAAAAAGAACCAGATGTCATTTTGTTCGATTTCTCGGATGACAGCTGGCATATCACTTTAGAAGGGGCCGCCAAACTGGCCAATACATATCCCAATGCGGATTTGATTGCGATTCACTGGGGCTTCGTTGATGCACCAACGATGAATGCCTTTAGCGCGGATCCTGAAAAGATTAACCTGAGATGAGACAAAAAGTGGTACTACATTATTGATATGTCAACAATTGGCTTCGGAATGCTCTGACATCTAATGTCCCCGGAATTTCTATTCCGAGTAGTTTCGCAAACTCTTTGACTTTCTTCGTTGGTGTTTCAATATGAGTTATCTCATTTTGATCAGTCAAGCACATCAATGATGATGATTCCCAAGTACCGATGGTATAGATTCACCTGACGGTGATATTTTCTCTCGCATGGCACAATAAATGATTGTACTGATTATGTCATTTAGCCTGAATAATTCATGAGCTTTTTCACAAATGCGTTTTATATGGATTTGTTCTCGAATTAAAGACAAAAATGGAGATCACTAGGTTATCCCCATCATTAGGGATGGACAAGGGGTACGGCAGAAGGCA
>JADGIS010000244.1 GCA_015233825.1 Erysipelotrichaceae bacterium RD49 | reverse complement strand
TTTGATTGGCTCAACAAAAACCAAAAAAGGATTAACCGTTCATTGTGATTTTGATTCGGCAAAGTACCCTGTGCAAATCAAATTGACAGATGAGCAAATCGAGACAATTAACATGTCCGAGTATGACAAATTAGGGCAATGGAACTATGTTATTTATCCCAATAAATAATCAAGTTATTTAGTGACTCTTCCTAAGGTAATGGCGGAAATCGGAGATATTGTTGCTCTTCTCATTGCTTTTTCTCCTCGCATGGAGTACAGATTTATATATGATAATCGTATTAAATCCTCAACCTTTTTATCTATTGCCTATCTGGCTATGGCAGTTCGACAGAGTTGGTAAAATTCTTTCCTGATTATTCCAGTTGAAATTGCATACATTTCATCTACAGAGCCTTTAGCTTATTTGGAAAGTCAAGATATTTAAAAGTAATGGTTAGGATAAATAAATCAAAGCATTTTATCAACCATAGCCGAAGTTGCCATTAGCCAAGTATTTCTCCGTTTCCACCATGCGGTATACTTTCTTCGATCCAACAATAGTCTTTAGTTTGATGCATTGGGCAAAACTGTGGAACCATTGTGAGACCTGTCACAAAGGCAACGATAAAAATGCAAAACATTTTTATATTACTCATTGTCTTTTACTCCTTTCGAATTTACAATTTAAGTCTATAATGGATTTTGTAATAAATAAAGACCCGAATTTCAGCGAACGAAACGGTAAATAGCTATGAACATTTATGATAATCTTGGGTTATTTGAAAAACGACTTAGAAAAGCAAGAGGATATTCTTTAGAAAATATAGCCCATAATATTGGAATATCGAAAAGTCTTTTAAGTGATGCCGAAAATGGAAAGAGAATTTTAAAACCAGAAATCTTTTCAAAATTTTTAAAATATTATGAAATTAAATTTACCTTTAATGAGTTATCCGCTGATCTGGCCCACTCCTTTTTGAATCATTTCATACAGGCCTGGATAGATCGTGATTTTGCAGATGAAAAAAAGATAACAAAGGAGCTAGAGAGCAATCGCTCAGTCTTACAAAACTCCTTGGGATGTTTATATTTACTCTTGATCGATATCTTTTTATCGGTCCATCTATATAATCAAATTCCAGATATTCAAGTCATTGAATATTTATTAGAAATTGAAAACTATCTACCATTTTTCTCACCTGATGAGCAAGCTCTAATCTACTTTCTCAAGGGCTTTGATGCGATGAAAAAAAAGAAACATCTAGAATCTTTAAAGCAATATAAAAAAGCATTAAAGGTTTTAGATGGAGAGCAATGGCCAGAATTAGAAGGAATCATCAAATTCAATTCTGCTCATGTACTGCAAGCTACAGTTTCTTTTTTTCAGGCTTATCAAGCAGTGCAGGAAGCCCGTTCTATTTTTGTGAAATATAATAACCACGCCCGAATTCTTTTATGCGATAATAATAGCGCTTCTTACCTCATCAGTATGCAAGAATTTAAAGCAGCAAAAGACTGCATTCAAAATATCATTCGATGTCAACATCGATGGTTCCATGATGAACGAATCTATACAAATACAACGACACTAATGATCCTCGTTTTAACTTTAGAAGGGCAGTTTGAGCAAGCCATTCGGTACATTCATACTCATCCTTTCCCTATTGAAAATGGCTATATCGGAAATCTGTCCTTAATCCCGTATTGCCATTATCGACTTGGTGAATATGATAAGTGCTTAAAGACTATTGATACCTTGAGTGTAGAACGACCAGCCGAAGATGATCAAGCACTGTTTGATATCTTAATCAGTATCTTAAATAAGAATTCAGATGAAATTGAAGAAGCCAAACTTCGAATGATGGATATTTGTAAGAAACAAACGAATTGGTGCATGCTAATGGTTCTCTTTCAGTTAATGATTGCCTATTATGAATCAGAAAACGAGACAGAATTGCTCATTGATGCTTATCGCCAACAAGCACGTGTTCTGCATCATCAGCTGCCTGTACTACAATCTTAAAAAACAAGAACTGAAGATCCATTTATCGACTGCCCAATCCATATACGAAAGACGTAAAAACCCATATGTCTACAACTTCCAAAGATTCAGTAAGTGCATAAAAGGATTTTGGATGAAGTTATGAAGGAATTAGTTGGTGTGCCGATTTTAAAAGAGGAAAAACACCAAAATAGTTTCAGGTAGGTAAGAGACCCGAAGCAAAACATCCTGGTGTTTTTCCCAAAATCTGTACAACAGGAAGTGGCGAATAACATCTAGTGTGACGTTTCATTCATATTCATACAAACTCGAAAAATAGATATCGTTATATAAATTCGATTATCGGTCTAAATACTGTCTCTTATACACATCTGACGCTGCCGACGAATATCTTTGTGTAACTCTTGTTTGTTGCCGTATCATTAAAATAAAGAATAGATCCAATACAGAATAACCACTGACTGAGCACATAAGAACTAACAACACCACCGAACATGAAAACACGAAGGCAAAACAATAGACGAA
>JADGIS010000243.1 GCA_015233825.1 Erysipelotrichaceae bacterium RD49 | reverse complement strand
AAAGTTTCAGACGAAGAGATGGATGCCATCGATATCACATACTTTGGGAAAGTAAATAAATGGAACTATCGAATCAAAGGGTTCAAAAGCTGACTTATAGGGACTTATTTTCAAGGCGTTCCTTATGCTGTATCCATGGAGTGAAAAAGGGGTGAAGCCCGGTGCAAAAATCTGCTTTTTTGCCCAGGATGAATCCTTCATGAAAGACTTTTACGCCCTGTATAACTTTGGCCGTTTTGATGTCAACAAGTATTATGACATCCAGTTTGATGGTGGCCGGCCCCCGCTTTTGATTTACGTTCTTTCGGGAAAGCTTTTCTTGGAAACAGAAGGAGAACAGATTGAAGCCTGTAAAGACCAGGTGCTTTTGATCGATGGTGATAAACCTCATCATTATTGGTGCGAAGAGGAATGCAGCTTTTATTTCTTTCACTTTGCAGGCAAAGATTCCACCGAAATGGTGCGGCGGCTGGTGGATAATAACCATTCTCACCGCTTTCTCTCACCTAACGTCCGCCAGATTCTTGCCCAGATCGAACATCAGTATGATGCTCTTGGATGGAAGGAAAATAATATGCCTTTCACTCTCTCAGCCATGCTTTACAGCCTTCTTTGTCTGCTTGCCAACTCTAATAAAGCCAGCCAGATGGATGCCAGGTATTCGAAGTCCGTTCAAGATGCGCTGCGCTATATCCATCAACACCAGCAGGAAAATCTGACACTGGAAGAAATTGCCGATGCCGTCCATCTCTCTCCCTTCTATTTTTCAAGACTGTTTAAGAAAGAAACCGGCCAGTCGCCAATCGACTACGCTTCCAGTCTCAAGATTGCTCAGGCTCGAAATATTCTGTTAATAACCAGCTCGACCATTTCCGAAATTGCTGATTTTCTAGGCTACAGCAGCAATGCCAGTTTCATTAACGCTTTCAGACTTCGAACCGGAATGGCACCCGGAACCTATCGCAAACTGCGGACCAACGCTACATTCGAAGATCCAAAAACAAGTTCAAGTCATCATTCAAAGAATTCATAAAAGAAATGCCCTGAAAGAACTCAAAGAGAAATTTGGTTTCTCCTTTATCTTTCAGGGCTTTCTGTTTTGTTCCAATTGTTTTATTCAGGACGGCTCAAGTTTAATGCTGCGAGTTCAGCATCCAGATCGAAGTCTTCAAACAGCTTTGGAAAGCGGGCAATCAAATCATAGGCCATTCCATCATGGTCATTATCGATTTCGGTTATGACATCCGCTGATTCTTTGGTATCGGGTAGTCCATTAACCATGCAGACCCCCAGACCTGCTGCTTTGAGCATTTCATTGTCGTTGCTTGCATCTCCATAAGCCACGATCTTGGAAGGATCAATTCCAGTACGCTGGCTGATTTCCATAAGGGCAACTCCCTTATTCATATTCGCATCCTGCACTTCTAACAAAGTCGGCTGGGTTTTAAAGGCTGCTAAAGATGAATCGATATGTGCTTTCGCAAACACTTCAATCTCATCGCATTCTTCAGGTGTCTGGGTACGGAACATAATTTTTCCAACCGGAGCGCTCCAGTACTCTTCAATATCTTCGATAACTCGTGATTTTTTATTGGCATGTTCTTCAGAAGTTTTAATCAGATCATCATAGTATTTGCACACCAGTATGTGGTCACGATAAATCACCGGATTCACCTTTTCAAAGGGAGCCATCAGTTCAATAATGGTTTGAATCCACTCTGGTTGAAGCTGGTCAAAGACCGCAATTTCGCCAGTTGTGGTATCCAAGATTTCTCCGCCATTCATGCCTACAATGAAATCAGGTGTAAAACTCAATCCATATTTTTGAATCGTAAGCGGCAATTCATCACAGGGTCTGCCAGAGGCAATGCCAAACAGAACGCCCTTATCGTGAATATACTGAAGAATGCGTCGATTCAAAGGCGTCATATCATGCCCCTCTGTATCAACCATCGTTCCATCAATGTCTGCCAGGATCAATTCAGGCTTTTCCATATCTATACTTTCCCTACCTTCCATCTACCATTTCATCTCATTCTGAACTCAGTCTAATGATCGGCACAGAACCGCACAAGAAAAAGTAAATCGTATTTTGCACATCAATCAAACATCATGTCAAAATTCAGCAAATTGCTTCTTATGAATGAATTTCATTAGACTTGCAAGATTTTCATAATCCGAACAATATTGGAAGTTGAGTGGCAACATCAACGAGCACTATTCATAAACTTTAGTGGAATGATTATTTTTATAATTTATCTAGCAATGTCATTAAGCTAACCATTCTAAGCTTAATATGTCTTTCTTACGTGAACAATTCTCGATTTATAAAGATGGGGCTTTGATTTGACAAATCAATATAATCTCAAATCATTTATATAGTAATGACGATAAGATTTTTAATAGTCATTCCGAGGTCCGCTTTATGAATGTTAAAAAAGTCACAGCACTGATCACAAGCTTTCTAGAGCTTACTCATTCTGTCGCTAAAGAAGAATCCGAGAAACTTGCCAAAAATACAGGAGCCTACTCTAGAACGAAGTCA
>JADGIS010000242.1 GCA_015233825.1 Erysipelotrichaceae bacterium RD49 | reverse complement strand
GTTAATTTCGAATATTGAATTGTCTGTAATCAGAGTTTTCAAAGAGCCATCTATTTGTGATGTGATTTGTATCACTCACAAGGCTTGTTTATCTTATCACCTGTAGAACCCGATGTCAACAACTTTTTGTGAAATATTTTGATTCATTTCACAAGTGATTGTTTCACCGATATCTAAAGATGATTGGCGTGAAATTCTTGGCCTTGGCGGCCGCTCCCTCAACGCTCATATACTATAACACCGGCCAAGGACCGGGTCAAGTAGGTTTGTGAAAAATTTTTATATTTTAACAAGATGAATTTTCCACCCGCTTCTTCCTTTTGAGAAGATGCTTGAAGACTCTAACAAATCTTCTATCAACTTGTCAAATTTTAGCTCTTCATAGGACGTAAGCGCTGCTAAAATTACTTATTTAGTCAAAAATAAATCAAATATCGAAAATATTAGCGTTTTTGACCTCTTCTCTACTCACAGAGCAGACTGCATTCCTTATATATTTAAGAAGCTTTATAAAAGACCATAAACACGTCAGATCAAAAGCATGAAGTAAAAGATTATAAAACCATCTTCTATAACACACTAAAAAGCCATCTGCCTGCTATAAAAGATGCAGGCAGATGGCCGATTGCTTTTTAGGAAATAAGGTCTCGTTGATTTGCGAAGGAAGTGTTGATTCTCATTTGGCCTATTATGGGCACGAGATTAATTTCAAATCTTTGCAGGAGAAACCTTTGAAGTGTTTGTTCGAAGTCGCGGCCGCAGATAAACCGTGACCATAATCGAGCAATAGATCAACGCAAACAGCCATGCTGCTGGATTGGCTAAAGCAATTCCGACAAAGCCAAGTGAACGAACGGCTAGCCAGCTGAATACAGCCCGACCCGCGAGCTCACCGATGCCAGAAAGCACCGCTTGCAACGTATAGCCCATTCCCTGCAGCGTATTGCGCATGATCATTAAGGATCCATGCAGACAGAACAAACAGGACATGATCATTAAATACTGGTTGGATAACACTGCTGCCTGGCCGCCATCCGGACCCAAAACCAGGTCAGTCATCAAGCTGCGGCCAACCAAAACCAGCACCCACATGACAGCACAATACGTAAGCTGAATCGTTAGGCCAGCTTTAATCCCCGCTGCAATTCGTTCTGGCTTTCCAGCTCCATCGTTCTGGCCGGCGTAGGTAGCCATCGCCATTCCGACTGATTCCATCGGCAAGGTCAGCATCTGGCGGATTTTCTCGCCGGTGGTCTGACCCGCAATGACCAGTGACCCCATTGAGTTAATCGCCGACTGCATCACAATCGCTCCCAGAGCCGAAATGGAATACTCAAATCCCATCGGCAGCCCGGCTTTCATGAGCACATTGAGATGGTATGTGGAGATCTTCATCTGTTTTCGCGAGTCATGAAGAAGGGATGTCCGCTTAAAAATCCACCAGAAATTCAATCCCCCGCTTAAGCCTTGGGATAGAACGGTCGCCCAAGCCGCTCCCGCAATGCCGCCATCCAAAAGCGCAATGCAGATATAGTCGAGAATGATATTCAAAAAGCTGGATACCAACAAAAATAGTGTTGGACGCTTTGAGTCGCCGCTTGCTCTCAAAACGGCTGAGCCATAATTGAACAAAACCGTAAATGGGATCCCGAAAAAAATGATCTGAATATACTGCGCAGCCGGCTTCAAAATATCAGCAGGAGTTTGAATCATTTGAAGCAAGGCAGGACTGAGCAATACAGAGCTAATTCCCAATATGAGAGCCAGCGCAATCGAAATCCAGCATCCGTTCCAGAAATATCGTTGAAAACCTACCTGGCTGCGAGCGCCAATTTTTTTGGCAAGCGGGATCGCAAATCCTACACAGGCACCTTGGACAAAGCCAATGATTAAAAAGTTCAACGAATACGTTGTTCCAACAGCAGCCAGCGCACTTTGGCCGACCAAGCGCCCGACCATGATGGTATCGACAAAAGAGTACAACTGCTGGAAAATTGTTCCGGCGATTAAAGGCAGCGAGAACCGAATCAGCAAAGAAAGGGGATTTCCCTGGGTTAAATTGAGCACTCCTTTTGTTTCCCTTTTCGTTTTTTCCATATCTTTCCTCGCTTCCTTTTTCTTCGTATGAAGTCTACCAAGAAGCATATGACGAGTAAAATATATAATTACGATCTTAAAATAGGATTAAACTAACGAAAATTCTGTAATCTCCAATCCCTGTGGAATTGGAAAGGATCTCAGGTGACGTATGACTCTCAATCAAATCGAATACTTTGTCGAGATCGCCAATGCGGGAAGTTATGCCAAAGCTGCTCAGCTCATTCATATTTCCCAGCCTTCTTTGAGTACGGCCATTCATAATCTCGAAAAAGAACTTGATGTCCAGCTTTTTGAATCGCGGCGCAAGCAGATTATACTGACGGATGCCGGCCGGATCTTTTTAGGCTCACTGAAAAATCCGGTGGGATTTGGGATTCTTGACTGTCGTATTGTATGACGCATCGATGATCTTCAGGAAAAAATATCCATCGTCATGATAGCCAAAAGCCTGTCGCCTTACAGTCTT
>JADGIS010000241.1 GCA_015233825.1 Erysipelotrichaceae bacterium RD49 | reverse complement strand
CTCAATAAGAAAAAGCCAATCTTCTTTTGTTCTTTTCATGATTTTGTCCTCCTGAAATGTTTAATAATTTCAGGAAAATCATGACAGAACTGAAGATTGGCTACCATACCGGTACTTTGACGCTCTCAATGATGTTAAGAATATGGAGCTAAGAAAAAAGAAAAGCCCAGAATCCTGTTTTACTGATAAAAACGGATTCTGGGGAGATTTGCTTTCACCTGCCTCATTATTGCTTGACTGAACGCTGAATTGGTTGTTTAGAATAAAATGCTATCTTTATTTAAAAAGTTAGACTTCAGATTTTTATTTGGATTCATCGTAGTTGAGTCGATGGTGGTTATTTTCTTCGAATGGATCTGAATCAGAAGGTTCTACGCTTTCGGATTTTGAAACAGGACCACCTGTGTGTTCTGGTTTAGGCGGGCAGCAGCTTTGCCGTCTAACAATCTGATAAGGAACTAGTGTTCGCGAAGCCATAAGTCCGGCGTTTTCCAAATGATTTAAAGCCTGACTGGCGGCTTCAATGCCTAATTGATGGGCGTTGACATCGATTGAAGTAAGCGCAGGATCTGTCAACAGGCAGAAGTAGGAGTTGTTAAAGGCAATTAAAGAAAGGTCGGTAGGAATCACTAATCCCATCTCGGCGCAGATCTGACGAACAATAATTCCATAAATATCGTCACTGACTACAACGGCTGTTGGGAAATTCGGATTGTTACGATCCAATAAAGCTTTGATTTGTTCTAAACCTTCTTCATCGCCCTGCTCAATTTTCAAAGAAAGTTCAGGCAAATTAGGAAGTCCATGCTCATTGAGATACATTCGATACCCGCGACGTCGGCTTGCTGAGTAGACTTCATCAGAGGGAGAACCGATAAAACCGATTCGTTTGTGCCCCATATGAGCCAGATGAGCGGTGGCATCATATCCAGCTTGAATGTTGTCGTTATCAACACATACAGTTTCCGTTTTATTACTGGCTGGCTGTCCGATCTGAACGTAATCGATTCCTTCATCGTATAAATATTGAATAACTTGATCGTTTTTACGAGAGAATAAAGCAATGTAGGAACTTGAAAAGTCGGTTTTTTGCAGCTGGCGAATGGCCTGGATGATTTCCTGATCATCCTTTCCAGTGATGGCTGCGCTCAAACAATGGCGCATATTCGCAAACTGTGTAATTCCACGAATTACATCAAGGAAAAATGGATTTTCATAAGCAACATCCGCTGAAGGCGGCATGATAATTCCCAGGACAGAAATGGATTTATTGTCATTTGCATTTTCAGGTGTGGTAGAAGGTTCGTATCCTAGCTGAGCCATAGCCTTGCGAACACGATCCTGGGTTCGTTTAGAAATGGATGAGCTGTTTCGAATAGTACGGGATACAGTAGATGGCGACACCTGCGCTAACTGCGCGACATCGCGAATAGTTACGGGCATGTAATTCACTCCTTTGATTGGCTAGCGGGTTTCTTATCAACAACGCAAAGATGCATCGAAACGGCAGAAATGAAAATGGAATAAAAAGTTTGGATACTAACACGAAGCTGGTCAGGAAAATATGGCTTTAAGAAGATTGATAGACCAAACATTGCTTTGTGGGTTATGCAATACCCAACGCAAGTTTAATAAAACGTGCGTAAATTCGCAAAAACCATAATTTATAAAGAATACGCATTTAACATAAATCCTGGCAGTTTCAATCTGCTTATACAAAAAAGATACCATATTCAGCCAATGTTTGAGAGAAAATTCAAAACTTCGAGCGATTGTAATTGACATTTTACAAAAATGAGCGAATTTCTAATGACTTCTCAATCGTATTTATTCACGGATAGGTCTGCTATAATTCGCTGACTAGAGTGGATCTATGAAATTGGTTGTGCGATTTAGTTCGCAATTTTGCATAAAATGAATAGGAAAGAATAAAATGAAAAGAAACCGAGAAAAATATGAATATCTGGTAAATCTATACAGACAATGAACTTTAAAATTCGACAATTATGTCTTTGATGACTCCGATTGTTAAATAATTAATGAAATTGATAAAATAACTATTGCCTAGGTGCTTAGATGATTATTGAAGAAAATATTTGACTTCCCGTCCAAAAAAGAATATAAAAAGTAGGTTGTTTTGAAACACAAAAAATCTTGGTTTCTAAGCTGAAAATTCTCTTTGCCTGGAATGGATTTAGATGAAGTTCTCAAAACTGACTTGTGAAATTTATTGAATAGTTTCACAAAAATGCTTGACCCGGACTTGGTCCTGTGTTATAGTATATGAGCGTTGAGAGAACGGCCGCCAAGGCCGAGTACTTCACGCCAATCATCTTTAGATATCGGTGAAACAACCGCTTGTGAAATGAATCAAAATATTTCACAAAAGTTGTTGACATGGGGATCTGCTGGTGATAAGATAAACAAGCCTTGTGAGTGATACAAATCGCTTCACAAATAGATGGCTCTTTGAAAACTCTGATTACAGACAATTCAATATTCGAAATTAACACGTCGATTCTTGAACAAACACTTAATACTCAATAATCAATTCACGAAACATTAAACGCAATAGCGT
>JADGIS010000240.1 GCA_015233825.1 Erysipelotrichaceae bacterium RD49 | reverse complement strand
AGATGTGTATAAGAGACAGGTATTATTTTATCAAATTCAATTGATAAAAAAGCCTGAACCCTATGTTTCCTCTGCTTTCTAAAATTGCTTCTCTCTTCGAAGCATGCTTCGCTTTATAATTTACTTAATTTTTTTACTTTAATTTAGTAAATTCCAGAATAATTTTCACCCTTCCAAAACAAATACAAGGGGGTGACAAAAAGTTGTTTTCCCATAATCTGCCGTTTCCAAATTGACTTTAAATGGGACCCTGCTTTGAAATGATCCTTCCAAATGCTTTAGTTTTCATGGTTTTTACAACTTCAATGCGTTGAATTTTCAAGCTGTATTTCTAAATCCGAATCGTTCTGCCTTTCTCCTTTACCTTTTATTTTACCCAAAATTCCAGTTTCTCAGTCGCTGGACTTGAAAAAAGATGCTGTCCAGTTTTTAAGAAGTAAAACTTGAATTTTACTTCCCATCTTTCCTTGCAGACAGACACCCCGGTTTCCAATCAAAAACCCCGCCATAAGCTGGCGGGGTTTTTGATTCTACATTGTGAAGGGATTTGTCAGGACTATTCCACACCCGCAGCAGCGAGTGCTTTTTTGTAATCCGGTTCATGGCTGACTTCATCGACATATTCCAGATAGACGATTTTACCGTCTTCATCGGTTACGAACACGGAACGAGCCAGCAGACCATTTTCTTTCATATAAGTACCGGTCTTGTTGGCGAAATCATGGTCTTTGTAATCGGAATAGGTATGAATGACATCGTTGCCTTCTGCTTTCGACCAGCGGTCCAGGGCAAAAGGCAGGTCTTCAGAAACCGAAATGACTTCTACCTCTTCATTGCCTCTCATTTTGTTCATGAATTTAGCCAGTTCCAGAGAGCATACGCCGGTATCCGCACTTGGAACAGCCAGAATAATCTTTTTGCCTTTTGTTTCCATCGGATGAACAGGTGCTAAAGTCGTGTCAATAACTTCAAAGTCCGGCATCTGCTGGCCGACTTGCAAAGCTTCGCCAACGAGAGTAACAGGATTTCCTAAAAATGTAGTCATAGTGAATTCTCCTTCATGATTAACGATCGCGTACAGGATGGATCAAGCCAGAACCGATTGGATCAATCCTCATCTTCTTCATGAACAAAGAAACCGGATCACAAATCTATTCCAGTTTGGTCCAACCCATTTCAGTCCTCATTGTATCGAAAGACCAAGCCGTCCAACACCAAGATGACTCAGTAAAGTCTTCACCAGACTGCCCGATAGTTAAAGGCCTTTTAAGGAACTTAGGCATAAAAGAACGATAAAAAAGACCGAACCCATTGTGGGAGTCCGATCTTTTGCTTTTTAGCCTTTTACTGCGGCGCCCATACCATTGGGATAGAAGCCCTGCATCTTGATAAACATGATGGAAATTGGAATTGAAACCAGAACGGCTGCGGCCACAAATCGTACAAACCAGGTATCAACGTATTCACGCTCTAACATGTTCCACATCGTTAAAGCAACTGTGTACTGATCCTGGTTAGCCCCGCAGATAACCTTTGCAAAGACGAAGTCGATCCATGGTGCCATGAAAGCTTGCAACGCAGTGTAAACCAGAATTGGTTCGGACAGTGGGATGGTAATCTTGGTGAACGCCTGCCATCTGGTGGCGCCATCCACATAAGCAGCTTCGTCGAATGCCTTTGGAACGGTATCAAAGAAGCCTTTGGAAATTGTAAAGCCCATACCCGTTGAAGCGGAGTAAACCAATACCAGTGCAACTTTAATCAAATCGCTCTGGGTCAGGCCCAACGCTTTCAAAATAAAGTACGTGGCTAACATCGCCATGAAGCCAGGGAACAAGCCCAGGATCATGACCAAGTTCATATAGCGCGTTCTCCATTTAAAACGCAGTCTGGAAAAGCAGAAGGATACCGACAGGGTAAAGAATACGGTAATGATGCAGCTGAATACCGCAATGATAAAGGTATTCATAAATGCACGCGGGAAGTTCAGGTTGTTTGTATCCGTAAACAACGCAGTGTTCCCATTTCATCTATCAGACCCTCTTCCAAAAGGCTCTCCAGCGATACATAAACCGGATCAATCGCAAACGAGGAATAGGTCCGATACGGTCCTTCCCCGGTTTCGATTGGACCTAATGGCAAAATCTGCCAGATTCTAAATCCAGCTTTGGCACAATCGTTTAAAAAGCGCTTTATATTGTTGGAAAAATCACCGATTCCATAGGGGGATGGAATCGAAAAAACGAGAGCGTCAAAGTACCGGTATGGTAGCCAATCTTCAGTTCTGTCATGATTTGCCTGAAATTATTAAACATTTCAGGAGGACAAAATCATGAAAAGAACAAAAGAAGATTGGCTTTTTCTTATCGAGGACCAGCAGCAGTCTGGAATGACTATGGCTGAATATTGCCGGATCAACTCAAT
>JADGIS010000023.1 GCA_015233825.1 Erysipelotrichaceae bacterium RD49 | reverse complement strand
CGATATTTAAGAATCTCAAGAAAATCAGAAATCACCTAGCGCAGTACTTCGTTAGAGCAGGTTTAGACCCCAAAGTGGCTAAATCCATCCAAAAACGAATAACTGAGGAAAGAATTTTTGCCCAGTGTTATACCCACTGCGGATGGTACAGACTAGCTAACAACGATGTGGCTAACGGTATTCTTCATCCCGTTGTCCTGGCATCACAAGTCCAAGGCAGATATGGATTAATTGATCCGTTAGCCTTATATGAAGGCAAACCCGAGATTTTTAGAGAAACAAATGAACGTAAATAGCAAATTGTTGTTTTATCTGAGGCGCCGTATACGGATCCGTACGTACGGTGCTGTGAGAGGGAGGCATGATACTAACTCATGTTCTCTCTACTCGATTGAGGAGTATGGATTCACGAGATTGAATCGTGAAGATATTCAATGGTGGCAATTGAAAACTAAACAGCCATTGCGCCATCTACTGGCAGGATTGCACCGGTAATATAGCTGGCCTGATCGGAGGCAAGGAAGACAAACGCTTTGGCAATGTCTTCCGGCTCACCGATTCTCTTTAATGGAATGGCTTGGATCATTGGATTGATCATCTGTTCAGGGAGGGCTTTTACCATGTCGGTAAAGGTGATGCCAGGGGCTACGGCATTGACGCGAATGCCGAACTTACCAAGTTCACGGGCCAGGGAGACTGTTAAGCCGTTGATCGCATATTTACTGGTTGGATAGGCAACACCAGAAGGTTGGCCGTTTCTGGAGACCATGGAAGAGGTATTGAGAATAACGCCATGGCCTTGTTCCTTCATGATCAAAGCAGCAGCATGGGAGCAGACATAAGGGGCGATGACATTCAGGTTCATGACTTTGGTAAACAGCGCTTCTGAGTATTGAACGAAAGGTGTGGAATCGGAGATACCGGCATTATTGATCAGAACATCGATTGTGCCGTATTTTTCTTTGATTTCGGTAAAGTCTTTGTTGATGGCCTCTTCGTCGATTAAGTGTGTCCAGCGACCTTCAACATTTGGGTCGTTGAGTTCATTGAGGGCTTTGGATACAGTTTCTTCGCGAGAACCATATAAAACAACTTTATATCCTTCTTTCAAAAACGCTTGGACGGTCGCAAAGCCAATGCCGCGAGTGCCGCCAGTAATGACACATACTTTTTGAGACATAATTTTTCCTTTCTGCCAAAGACATCGATTCAAGATTTCTTTGTGTCTTTGTTTTTCGTCAGTCAATAGATTTAATGTACCTGAAAGCGGTATTAAAAATCAAGATGTCAGGACCGGCCTGATGGCCAGGGACTTTGGATGAATTGAAAGAAAGTAAAAAATCAGGACCCATGCGGGTCCTGAAGTGGAGGAATTCAAAAAATTCCGGTTAATCGAGAAATAAATTATTTCAAGACAGTTCCAGTTTCTGGATCGAGATCAACGAGGATGTTCTTGTTGGTGTCTTTATCAAAGAGGTGGATGCTGTCGTTGTTGAAGGCAAGAGTCACAACGTCGCCAACACGTGCTTTGGTGGATGGATCAACCGCAGCGGTAATCTGGGTTCCGTTGACATCGACATACAGGTTGGATGTGGAACCGAGCATTTCGTAAACTTCAACTTTTCCTCTGGCAGTGGATTCTGGGAATTTGGCTAACAGTTCCGGATGGTCGGATAAGTCTTCAGGACGGATGCCCAAAGTAACAATCTGGCCGTCTTTGTAGCCTTTTGCTTTCAGCTTTTTCGCTTTCGCATCAGAGATCAGGATATTGTCATCGCCAAGAGCAAGGTAAACTTTATCGCCGTTTTCTTTAATGGTTACGTCCATGAAGTTCATCTGTGGCGAACCGATGAATCCAGCAACGAATTTGTTTGCAGGATACTGGTACAGGTTGGATGGAGTATCGATCTGCTGAACTTCACCATCGCTCATGACAACAATGCGGTCACCCAAAGTCATGGCCTCAGTCTGGTCGTGGGTTACATAGATAATGGTAGAGCCGAGCTTTTCGTGCAGTTTGGAGATTTCAACACGCATCTGCCCACGCAGCTTCGCATCCAGGTTGGACAAAGGTTCATCCATCAGCAGTACTTTTGGATGGCGGACGATTGCACGTCCCATTGCCACACGCTGTCTTTGACCACCGGACAGAGCTTTTGGCTTACGATCCAGCAAAGATTCCAGACCTAAAGTTTTTGCAGCTTCGGCAACACGGGCATCGATTTCTTCTTTTGGCAGTTTCGCGATCTTCAATGGGAATTCCATGTTTTCACGAACGGTCATATGGGGATACAGAGCGTAGCTCTGGAAAACCATGGCGATGTTGCGATCTTTAGGGTCGAGGTCGTTTACACGTTTGCCATCAATGTACAGATCACCATCGGAAATATCTTCCAGACCGGCAACCATGCGCAGGGTTGTCGACTTACCGCATCCAGATGGACCAACGAAAATAACGAATTCGCCATCTTTGATGTCGAGGTTAAAATCCTGAACAGCTTCAAAGCCGTTTGGATATACTTTCTTAATGTGATGAAGATTCAATTCAGACATAATTTCTCCTTATAAGCCGCTGGAAAAGCGGTGGACAAATCTTTCAAATCTGCTTTATCTATCAAAATCTTTTGGATTTGAAAGCCGTCACAATTCATCTGTGAACAGGATATGCCATTGGCTGCAGAGTTACAAGCGTTAAATGTTGAAACGTTTCATATTAAGGATTTCAGGGTTGGATCCTGCCATTCTGCAATCGAAATCCGCCAGTAAAACCAGAAGTAAATATTTTAGCTTTCAAAAAGGCGGCTTTTGAAGAGTTCAAAAAAAAGCCGCCAGCTCAGACGGTGTTCCTCTGATAAGAAAGCAGTATTTGAGCAGCACCAAGCCAGGATCGGGCAAAGCCAGCTGCTGGTCGGTGCAGAAAGGCAGAATCAAGAAACAAAGCGCTTTCAAAGAGTGGATGGCTTACAATAATAGAGGAAGTATGCGGCTTGGCAAACCAGCGATTGAAAGCTGGTTTTGATTTTTTGCCCCATGGCACTGTCCAAACCTGGTTTGGACAGAAAAAAGTTTGATTTTTCTACGGCTGGATGCTTGCATTCAGGTAAAAATTTAGTAAATTATAGATAGAGTTTTACTAAAACATCTGAAGCCCGTGAGAGAGCCGGGCTCAGTAGAAAGAAGAGAAATTATGGCTGACGTACCTATTTTAAAATTGGTGGAATACGGCGTGCAGACAGGCTTGCTGCCGGAAAGCGAACGAATTTACGCCACCAACCTGGTTCTTGATCTGATGCATCAGGATTCGATTGACGAAAATGCCTGGACACCAGATGGAAATCCTGTAGACCTGCCCGAAGTCCTCAATGAACTGCTTGATCTTGCTGCCAAGAAAGGGATCATCGAAGACTCCATTACCTATCGTGATTTATTTGATGCCAAACTGATGAATGCTCTGCTGGCCCGCCCTGCTCAGATTCAGACGATATTTGACAACCTGTATGCAGAAAATCCGAAAGCGGCAACCGATTGGTTCTATAAACTGTCGCAGGATTCGAATTATATCCGCCGCGACCGCATTGCTAAAGACGAGCGCTGGAGCGCTGCTTCTCCCTATGGTGAACTTGAGCTTTCCATTAACTTGTCCAAACCAGAGAAAGACCCTAAAGCCATTGCTGCTGCCAAATCCGCTGTGCAGTCCAGCTATCCCAAATGCCAGCTATGCATGGAAAATGAAGGGTATGCGGGAAGAGTCAACCATCCTGGCCGCACCAACCACCGCATCATTCCAATTACCATTAACAAATCCAACTGGGGGTTCCAATATTCCCCGTATGTCTACTTCAACGAACACTGCATCGTCTTTAATGCGAAACACACCCCAATGGCCATTAATCACGAGACGTTCGTGAAATTGTTCGACTTTGTTGAACTGTTCCCGCACTATTTTTTGGGAAGCAACGCCGACCTGCCGATTGTTGGTGGTTCCATTCTCTCCCATGATCATTTCCAGGGCGGCAATCATGATTTTCCAATGGCCAAGGCCCAAATTGAAGAAGATATCGTCATTCCTGGCTTTGAAGATTTGAAATCCGGAATTGTCAACTGGCCGATGTCGGTCATCCGCTTACGCGGTGAAGACCGCCAGCGCATCATTGAAGCGGCTGACCATATTCTCGATACATGGCGCAGCTATACCGATGAATCGGCGATGATCATTGCCAATGATGGCGAGCCGCATAACACGATTACCCCAATCGTACGCCGGCGCGGGGCTGATTATGAAATCGATCTGGTTTTACGCTGCAACATCACGACTCCTGAACATCCACTGGGCGCCTTCCATCCCCATGCCCAATGGCACCATATTAAAAAAGAGAATATCGGCCTGATCGAAGTCATGGGTCTGGCTGTCCTGCCGGCGCGCTTGAAAAAAGAAATGTCCGATCTGAAAACAGCTTTACTCAACCATGAAGATCTGCGTGCCAATCCGGAATTAGAAAAACATGCAGATTGGGCCGAAGAAATCGTCAAGAAATACCCAGATCTCAATGAGTCCAATATTGACCAGATCATCCATGATGAAATCGGCTTAGTCTTCAGCCATGTTTTGGAAGATGCTGGTGTCTATAAAACAGATAAGGAAGGGCGTAAAGCATTCCGCCGCTTCATCCAAGCCCTCTAGGCTTTCCACGTGTCTATTTGGCAGATTCCTGGCAATTCAGACACAATAACAATACGTTTGATTACGATACAGGTTTAAAAAGGCTTAAAGCCAAGTTCCCCTCGCTTTGAAATCGAAAACCTGCAGGGGACAGAAAGGAAGCAGAATAAAATGAAAATCCTGGTTACTGGCGGTGCCGGTTATATCGGCTCCCACACTGCAGTGGAACTGCTCAACGCTGGCCATGAAGTGATTGTTGTTGACAATCTCTATAACTCCGATGAAAAGGCCTTAGAGCGTGTGGAAGAAATCACTGGCAAAAAAGTGAAATTTTATAAAGTCGACCTTCTGGACAAAGATGCACTCAACCGTGTCTTCGATAATGAAGCCGTCGATGCAGTCATCCACTTTGCCGGCCTGAAAGCTGTCGGCGAAAGTGTCCGCAAACCAATCGAATACTATGAAAACAACATCACCGGAACGCTCAATCTGGTCGATGTCATGAAAAACCACAACGTCAAGAACATCATCTTCTCCTCTTCGGCTACCGTTTATGGAGATCCTGTGGAAATTCCAATTACCGAAAACTGCCCGAAGGGTGTCTGCACCAACCCCTATGGCTGGTCCAAATGGATGATTGAACAGATCCTGACGGATGTGCACACCGCAGATCCGGAATGGAATGTGCTGCTGCTTCGTTACTTCAACCCTATTGGTGCCCATGAATCAGGCCTGATTGGTGAAGACCCAAAAGGAATTCCAAACAACCTGCTGCCTTATGTAGCCCAGGTTGCGGTTGGCAAGCTCAAAGAAGTCGGCGTCTTTGGCAACGACTATCCAACGCCCGATGGAACCGGTGTGCGCGACTACATCCATGTTGTTGACCTGGCAAACGGCCATGTTGCGGCTTTGAGCCAGATTCAAGAGGAAGGCGGGGTGAAGATTTACAACCTTGGCACCGGCAAAGGCAGCTCCGTTTTAGATGTCATTCATGCCTTCGAAAAAGCCTGCGGCCATCAGATCCCTTATGTCATCAAGCCAAGACGGGAAGGGGATATCGCCATGTGCTATGCCAAATGTGACTTAGCCAAAGATGAACTGGGCTGGCAGGCCAAATATGATCTGGATGATATGTGCCGGACTTCCTGGAACTGGCAGTCTAAAAATCCCGACGGCTACAAAACCGAAAAATAAGCATTACAATCGATCCTTGAAACCAGCTTCGACCAGATGACCAAAGGCCGCTCTCCTTGCAAGAGCGGCCTTTTTTAAAGCGAAAACTAAAATTGGAGATGGGCAAGCTGTTCAAACAGATCTGCACCTTGAAGCAGAATTTCTTCATCGAAGTTAAACCGGGAATCGTGAAGCTCGATACCTGTCCCCGTGCCCAAAAAGAAGAAAACGCCAGGGACTTCCTGCTGGTACGAGGCAAAATCTTCGGCAATCATGACCGGCTCGTCCAAAATTTCAATCCCCTCAAGCTGATCGACAATCTGCTTGACCAACGCTTCATCATTATGAACCGGCGGATAGGCTTCCGACCAGGTAATCTTGATTGTTGCGCCTGTCTGGTGTTCCAGCTCGCGGGCAATTTCCTCCAAGCCATCTCTTAAAAAGCTGATGGTCTCAAAATCAAAGCCGCGCATCGTTCCTTGCAGGATGCAATAATCGGCAACCACATTGCGGACTCTGCCAGCGCTCATCTTTCCAAACTGCAGCAGCCGCCTGACGTTGGCAGGCAGGGTATCTTCCAAAGCCATGGCATAACCAAAAAACTGCATGCCGATCTTTAATGCATCAATTCCTTCCTGATGCCTGGCAGCATGAACGGCTTTACCAAAAATCTCCACATCGATTTCGGTTGCACTGGCCATCATTGGGCCGGAAATGGTTGCCACCTGGCCAGCAGGAAGCAGCGGCCATAAGTGCAGGCCAAAAATAGCTGCTACATTGTAGCGTTCAAAAATACCGGTCTGGACAATGGGAGCTGCTCCGCCAGGGTTTTCTTCGCCTGGCTGGAAAATCAATAAAATATTGCAGGGCAGGTCCTGGTAAATCTCATTGATTCGATGCGCCAGTAAAAGCAGATTGCTCATATGGCCGTCATGGCCGCAGGCGTGCATTCTTCCTTCTGTTTTGCTTGCAAATTCACAGCCGGTATTTTCTTTGACGGGCAGCGCATCCATATCGCTTCGAAAAGCAATCGTCTTTTCTTTCCCCCCATCAAAAAAGGCCGCTACGGCATGTTCAATCGGATGCTCAATGGTGCAGTTAAGTTTCTCTAACTGGCTGAGTAAATATTCTTTGGTTAAAGGCAGATCAAGACCAAGCTCGGGAATCTGATGAAGATCGCGCCGCCAGGTTCTGACTTGCTCAAGTTCTTGGTTTCTATTCATAGAAAAAGTATAAACAGTTTGCCAGGTCTTGGAAATATCTCAATAGCAATCCGATTGCCAGAAGAAACTAAATAATTCGAAACTGTTAAACACGGATTTGGAAAGCTGAAAAGACCAAAATAAGATCAGGAAAAAATGAAAGCCACATTTTGAAAAGCAGAAAAGTAAATCTGGAGAATGAGTCCATTTTGGCTTTGCAGGCGTACAGGATTGAGCGAGTCTGGTTTGAACCTGTTTATACCGGGTATTTTCAGCCGAAGATGATGACCATCGTTTCATAATAAAGTCATGAACGAATCCAGACAAAACTCCTCTTTATCCAAACAATCACAACCAGATCTTCAAGAAAGAACAGCGCTGGATCCAAGCCGCGGACATTCCCAGAAACTTCTCATCCAGGATCTGGTTGAAAACGACCGCGAAGAACATATTGAATCCATCCGGCTGGGCATGATGCTCTCCTTTGGCGTGGGGATTCTCAATGCGTGTACCTATGTAACCAGAGGCCATGTTTTTGCGAGTTCACAAAGCGGTAATATCTTGTATTTAGGCCTGGATCTGGCCCAGGGTGAATTTTCAAATGTCACCAAGTATCTTTTTCCTCCAATGATGTTTGCGATCGGGATCATCATTGCCGAGCACTATAAGGACAAACCGAATTACCCCAGGTGGCGGCAGATTCCGTTTTGGATTGAAATTGCCCTGATTACTTTGGCTTCTTTTTTACCAGACAGCTGGAATGCGTTGGCCAACCCGATTTTTGGTTTGGCGACCGGCTTGCAGACGATTACCTTTCGCAAAATCCGCAGCAC
This sequence comes from Erysipelotrichaceae bacterium RD49, assembly GCA_015233825.1. Classification (GTDB taxonomy): domain Bacteria; phylum Bacillota_I; class Bacilli_A; order Erysipelotrichales; family Erysipelotrichaceae; genus Allobaculum. The sequence goes on along the minus strand of JADGIS010000023.1, from coordinate 19,608 downwards.
ACCAGTCGCAACGATTGTCATTACTGGAAGCTTTCAAAACTTGATTACTCACCTGACAAAGTTTTTAACCGTTCATGACCGCCAGGATGCGTTTCGAACACTGGTCTATGCGGTGATCGTTCTCACTTACTTTATGGGAATTGTAATTGGAGCTATGCTATGTCCTTATCTTGGCCACTATACTTCACTGGTTAGTGCTTTCTGCTTATTTTTATGTACGTTTATTGCCTTGCCAGAGCGCTATCAGCTTGAAGAAGAAGACCGGGAAAATGATTAAAGCAACTCGATTGTATATAAATATATCGTATTTAATGGCGTACCTTTTGCTAAGTTTTAGAAACAAAGCTAGAACGACCTAAATGAAAATCTATCCGAAGATATGAACTCACAAATCAGAAAATGTAGGGGATTTAAGCAGGAGAAAACCCCTGTAGAATTTCGCTATGAAAAAATTATGGAGAGGTATCATGCATTATTGAAAAAAGAAACAAAGTTAATGGAGAAAGTCCAGAATGCGATTGATAACCAATCTACTACCCCATTTCAACAGAAACTCCTTTTTGGGTAGAAGAAAGTATTTATCTTCAACTCACCGATGCTTTTAAAGTTCTATAATGGCTATTTTGCATGACTGCAATTATTTATTTGATCCGCCGCCTGTAGATTGGTGACGGATTTTTTCGTGGTTTTTGAAAGGTAGTAGAAATTGAAATCAAAAGCTCATTACTGCTTTAAGTGAAAGGACTTATTGGAACTGCATCTGTACGAGGATATGATCTTTCAAGCCCTATACTTAAAGTATGAAAAAGCCACGATTATCAAAGTTAGAAGAGCAGCAGATGAAAAAAAGGCTGCACCGGCAGGATTATGACAAGCTTTATCTGATTTTTACCGAAGGGACCAAAACCGAGCCGTATTATTTTGAAGGTTTCAAAAAAGCAATCGAGAAAAATACCAAGAAAGTCTTGATTGAAATTGTCGGGGTTGGCAAGGCCACGACCAAGCTTTTGGAATTTGCGGATGAGTTTATCGAAGAGTTTGCGATTGAAAATGCGGAAATCTGGCTGGTCACCGATAAAGATGATTTCCAGGATACCCATTTCAACAAGCTGGTCAGTGAATGTGAAAAACGCGACAAGCGCAAGGATTTGAACAATTGGTGGCATGCGGCCTGGAGCAATGAATGCTTTGAGTTGTGGTTTATTTTGCATTTTTCGTTTTACCAGGCTGCGGCAACGCGCAATGAATATTACCGGATGCTTAAAGCGCAGTTCCAGAAACTGGGCTCGAAGACCTATGTTAAAAACGATCCGGAAATTTTCAATATATTAAGCACCAAAGGCAATCCGCAGCTGGCCATCCATTATGCCAAAAAGCTCTATGAAGAAAAGAAAGGCCAGATTCCATCGAGTGCCAAACCCTGTACAACTGTATTCAAGCTGGTTGAAGAACTGGCGAGATACCTGCCCAAAGATCTGCAGGAACGCTATTATCGGTAAAAACTCATTCTGGGAATCTTATTTTTTGACCACAAGCGGTTTTTATCGCCAGTTTAAGATTTTTTAGGGCGACATGAGTCCTGTTTCTTGCATTTAGATTTTACTTTTAGCTCAGATTTGAGGACCCAAAGCAGTCTGTAGTCCGAGAACCATCCCATAAAACAATCAAAAATCGAAAATCAAGTGGTTTTTCGCCCATTTTTCACCATTTTTCTGAAACTTTAAAATTTATCGTTTCAAAAATGTTGCCATTTCGCCAAAGCGCATTAGAATACGAATCATCAAATCAACGACCGGAAGAAGTACCTGTACGAAAGTCCAAAGAGAGCCATGGCTTGGTGAAACATGGCGGCCGGAAGACAGCGAACGTGTCCGTGAGTGGAACTGCGACAGAAATCGAGTGGTTCTCGCGACCCAGCGTTATGGGAGAGTGTCCTCTGCATGATATCGATCAGAGGGAAGATTGGTGGTACCGCGATATTGATCGTCCTTTCCTATTGGAAGGGCGTTTTTTTTTTTGGAAGGGGAGATCCCGCATGGAGGATGGCCGACGAAACCTTGAACCATTCGAGGCCCATTAGGACATCAGGTCAGTTCCTGAATGTCCGTACTATCCAATACAATTCAAAAACTGCAAAAAGCAGCCGATTCAAAGACAAACAGGAAGACAGATCAAATATAAGGAGAAACCCAAGATGAGCAACTTACATAACGAAAATAAAAACTATAAGAAAATTGTTCTCGCCTATTCTGGCGGATTAGATACATCCTGCTTAATTCCCTGGCTGAAGGAACATTACGGCAACTGCGAAGTCATTGCGGTATCTGGAAATGTGGGCCAGGCCAGCGAATTGGACGGCCTGGAAGAAAAAGCTTTAGCCACCGGCGCCAGCAAGTTATATATCGAAGACTTAACCGATACTTTCGTGGACGATTACATCATTCCATCCTTGAAAGCCGGGGCAAGCTATGAAGACTATCTGCTTGGCACTTCGTTTGCAAGACCAATCATTGCCAAACGGATTGTAGAAATCGCTAAAGCCGAAGGTGCTGAAGCCATCTGCCATGGCTGCACCGGTAAAGGAAATGACCAGGTTCGTTTCGAGCTGGCAATCAAAGCCTTTGCACCTGAAATGGATATCATCGCTCCCTGGCGGTTTTGGGAATTGAACTCCAGAGAAAAAGAAATCGAATACGCCAAGGCGCACAACATTCCATTGAAGATCTCCAAAGAAACCAACTACTCCAAAGACAAAAACTTATGGCACCTTTCGCATGAAGGCCTGGATCTGGAAGATCCAGCCAATGAAGCGCCAATCAATGAGTCAGGCTTTTTGGAAATGGGCGTTTCCCCTGAAATGGCTCCCGATACGCCGACGGTTGTCAAAATCCATTTTGAAAAAGGCGTTCCAACCATGCTGGATGACCAGCCAATGTCTGCCAAGGAAATCATCCTCAAGCTGAATGAAGTTGGCGGGGCCAATGGTGTCGGTATTTTGGATATCGTTGAAAACCGTCTGGTCGGCATGAAGTCCAGAGGCGTGTATGAAACACCAGGTGGATCTGTTTTATATGCTGCGCATAAGAAACTGGAAGAAATTACCCTCGATAAAAACACGAAGCACTTCAAAGAAATCGTCGGCCAGAAATTTGGGGAACTTGTCTACGACGGTCTCTGGTATACCCCGCTAAGAAAAGCATTGTCGGCTTTTGTTGACTCGACCCAGGAGACTGTGACCGGTGATGTCACCCTCAAATTGTATAAAGGCAATATCATCCCGGTTTCTGTGACTTCACCGTTCTCGCTTTACAACGCTGGCATGGCGACCTTCGATGAAGACGACTGCTATGACCAGGCGGATTCCGCAGGCTTTATCAACCTGTTTGGTCTGCCGGTTGCGGTTCGGGCCATCAATGACAAAGCCCTTGCCGAAAAGACTGGAGAACATTTCTCCAGCGTTGAATAATGAGTACGCTTTGGGCCGGGCGGATCTCAAAAGGAACAGATCCTGCCGCAAATGACTTCAACAGCTCCATTTCCTTTGATAATCGCTTATACCCGCAGGATATCCTGGGCTCGCTTGTGCATTCGTGCATGCTGGAAAACCAGGGCATCCTGACCAAAGAAGAAAAAGCAGCCATTCACCATGGCCTGCTGGAACTTCTTTCCGATATGAATGCCGGCCGCATTCAATTTACGGATGAATATGAAGATATTCATACCTGTGTCGAACAGCTTTTGACCGCCAAGATTGGCGATGCGGGCAAAAAGCTCCATACCGGCCGCAGCCGCAATGACCAGGTCGCGTTAGATGTCCGGTTATATGTCATTGAACAGATCACTGGCATCAAAACCAGGCTCTGCCAGCTGATCGATACCTTGTCGGATATTGCGGCCGCCAATGCCGATACCATCGTGCCAGGCTACACCCATTTACAAAGAGCGCAGCCGGTTACCTTTGGCCATACCATGATGGCCTATGCCAATATGTTTCGCCGCGATGTGATGCGCCTTGAAAATACGTTGGAAGTCATGGACGAGTGTCCGCTGGGCGCTGGTGCCTTAGCAGGAACCACCTTCGATCTGGACCGCCACTTCACCGCCAAGCGCCTGGGCTTTTCCAAGCCGATGTCCAACTCCATCGATGCCGTCAGTGACCGTGACTTTTGTATTGAATACCTGTCGGATTTATCGATCCTGATGATGCATATGTCCAGACTTTGCGAAGAGATGATCTTGTGGAGCTCCTGGGAATTCAAGTTCATCGATCTCGATGACTCCTTCTCGACAGGAAGCTCGATCATGCCCCAGAAGAAGAATCCGGATATGTGCGAACTGATCCGCGGGAAAACGGGTCGTGTCTATGGCGATTTAATGGGTCTTCTGACCGTGATGAAAGGTCTGCCGCTTGCCTATAACAAAGACATGCAGGAAGACAAAGAAGCCTTGTTTGATGCTTCGGATACCGTTGAACACTGCTTGAAAGTATTGATTCCGATGCTCAAGACCATGAAAGTCAACAAGACCAACATGAAGCAGGCGGGCTTGAAGGGCTTTATCAACGCGACGGACTGCGCCGATTATCTGGCTAAAAAAGGCATGCCTTTCCGTGATGCCTATAAACTCACCGGCCAGCTGGTGGCCAGCTGCTTAGAACAGGGCAAGTCGCTCGAAGATTTAACCCTGCCAGAATTACAGCAGCTTTGTCCATTATTTGAAGACGACTTCTATCCGGCGATCGACCTGCTCAACTGCGTCAACCAGCGCCAGGTCTATGGCGGCCCTTCGCCCAAGTCTGTGCTTGAGCAGGCCCAGAAAGCCAAAGAGTTCGCCAAAGCCCATAAATAAGGAAAAACCAACCCAACACAGGCTTCGAATGAAGCCTGTGTTTCCATTACTTGAACGATTCGATAAGATTTGTAAACAAGAGTGTTCGGAAAGGAATTTTCATGAAAAAAATCTACATTGATGGCCAGGCGGGAACGACCGGATTACAGATTCATGAACGGCTCAAAAACCGTCCGGACCTGCAGCTTTTAGAAATCGATCCCGCTTTGCGCAAAGATCCCCAAGCCCGCAAAGCCTTGATGAGCGAAGCGGACCTGGTCTTTCTCTGCCTGCCGGATGCAGCGGCCAAAGAAGCGGTTGAACTGATGCAGGATCTGGATACGCGCATTATCGATGCCAGCACTGCCCACCGCACCAATCCGGATTGGACGTATGGGTTTCCAGAACTGGATGCTAATCATAAAGAAGCAATCAAAACGGCAAAGTGTGTCGCCAATCCCGGCTGCCATGCCAGCGGTTTTATTGCCCTGGTCTATCCGTTGGTCAAAGCCGGGCTGCTGGACCCCAACACCAAGCTTTCTGCCTTCTCACTGACTGGCTACAGCGGCGGTGGGCGCAAGATGATTGAAGACTACGAGAGAAATAAAACTGAAGCGATGGCCAGCCCGAAAGTCTATGGGCTGAATCTCAACCACAAACACCTGCCCGAGATGAAAGCCGTCTGCCAGTTGAACAAAACGCCTTTATTTACCCCAATCGTCGATGACTTTGCCCAGGGCATGCTGGTGTCGGTGTTTATTGATCCTGATGATCTCACTTCCAAAGGAGCCAATCTGGATCTAGAAAGGCTTACTTCCTTCTTCCAGGACTGGTATGCCAATACCAATCTGCAGGTGCATGCAGGTGAGCCTTCCTTATATTCCAATCCCTTGGCCGGTACGGATTTGATGGAACTTTTCATCAACGGCAATGAAAACGGCTATGTCCTTTCGGCCCGTTTTGACAATCTTGGCAAAGGCGCAAGTGGCGCCGCGGTTCAAAACATGAATCTGATGCTGGGGCTGGATGAAAATGAAGGCTTGCAGCTTTGAGCAAAACCAGGATTTGAAATCAAACGTTCAAAACAATCGAAGAAAAGACCATGCCAGAATGGCATAAAGAGATAAAAATACAGAAAGAAAAAACGAAAATGGCTCTTGCCTGCCAGCCAATGATCTGGCAGCTAAGAGCAGATCAGGAAAGGAAGGAATGCAGATGAAACCTGTCAGTCATTCAATCACGGCAGCCCAAGGGTTTTCAACAGGCGCCATTCATTGCGGCTTGCGCAACAACCCTTCGAAAAAAGAATTAGCCTTGATTGTTTCCAGTGTCCCTTGCAATGCAGCAGCCGTCTATACCTCTAACCAGGTCAAGGCAGCCCCACTGTATTTAAATATGAAGCATCTTGCCAATGGCAAAGCCCAGGCGATTACCGTCAATTCGGGAAATGCGAATGCCTGCGCGATCAACGATGCCAAAAACGCTCTGCTCCAGGCCCAGGCAGCAGCCGATAAACTTGGCCTGGATGTGGAAGATGTCCTGGTCGCTTCTACGGGCGTGATCGGCCAGGAACTGCCGATTGAAAAGATCGTTGCCGGAACCAAAGCGATTGTTTTAGGCGAAGATCCTTTAGAAAGCGCCCATGCGATCATGACTACCGACACGAAAGTCAAAGAATACGCTTTGGAATTCGAACTCGATGGCAAACTCGTTCATCTGGGCGGCATTGCCAAGGGATCGGGGATGATTCATCCCAACATGGGAACGATGCTCTGCTTCATCACGACTGACGCCGCAGTGAGCAGTGAATGCCTAAACCAGATGCTCAAAGCCAATGTCAAAAAGACGTTCAACCGGATCAGTGTCGATGGTGATACCTCGACGAACGATATGTGTATCGTGCTGGCCAACGGCCTGGCCGGCAATGCCGAAATCACAGGGGCTGGCCAGGACTTTGATACCTTGCAGAACGCCTTGAAGCGGGTGATGGAACATTTAGCCATTGCGATTGCTTCGGATGGCGAGGGCGCGAGCCGTTTGATTACCGTTACGATGAAAGACGCGGCAAGTGAAGAACAGGCCGAAACTTTGGCCATGAGCGTAGCTTCTTCTTCTTTATTAAAAGCGGCCGTCTTTGGGGCGGATGCCAACTGGGGCCGGGTGCTGTGTGCGATGGGGTACGCCCAAGCCAAGTTTGACCCAAGTTTAGTCGATATCTCCTTTGCTTCGAAAAACGGCGAAATCTTGGTCTGCCAGAACGGCAAGGGAATCGCCTTTGATGAAGACAAGGCGGCCAAAATCTTGGAGCCAGACGCGATCGAAATTATCGCAGACCTGCATGAAGGCGAAGCGTCAGCGACTTGCTGGGGATGTGATCTGACCTATGACTATGTCAAGATCAATGGAGACTACCGGACATGATCCTGCCGGAGCAAAGGGCAGCTCTTTTAGCCGAGAGCTTGCCGTATTTAAAAGAATATAACGGCGAAATCGTCGTCGTGAAATATGGCGGCAACGCCATGATTGATGAAGAATTGAAAAAAGCTGTCATTGAAGATGTCCTGATGCTTCATTTAGTGGGCATCAACGTCGTGCTCGTTCATGGCGGAGGACCGGATATCAACCGCATGCTCAAGCGCACCGGCGTGGAATCCCATTTTGTCAACGGCTTGCGGGTGACCGATGAAGCCACAATGGAAATTGTCCAAATGGTGCTTTGCGGCAAGGTCAACAAAGAACTCGTCAGCCATTTGGAGGGCAAGGGCATCGGCCTTGGCGGCATGGATGGCAACCTGTTCCGGGCCATTCCGCACCTGACAGCTGGAAGCGAAGATGACTATGGCTATGTGGGCGATATTGTCGAAGTGAACAGCCAGCTCGTGAAGGATGTCATTGAAAAGGGCTATATCCCGGTCATCTCTTCGGTGGCAGCCGGCTTGAATGACATTCATTCCTACAATATCAATGCGGACTTAGCCGCCAGCAAGCTGGCCGGAGCCTTGCATGCCAAAAAACTCATTTTACTGACGGATATCAGCGGGCTTCTGGCAGATCCAAGTGATCCGGACAGCGTAATTCCCCACATTAAAGTCTCGCAGATCCCGGCTTTGGAAACCACCGGCGTGATCTCCGGGGGGATGATTCCAAAAGTTGCGTGCTGCGTGGAGGCTGTGCGCCAGGGCGTATCGCGGGCGAGCATTATCGACGGCCGGGTGCCCCACTCGATTTTGATTGAACTATTAACGAATGCTGGAATCGGCACGATGTTCAGCCAGGAGGAAATTTAATGGATTTTGAAACCTTAAAACAAGTCGAACACGAGAACCTGATGCAGACCTATGGCCGATTTGACGTGGCATTGGACCATGGTGATGGGTGTGTGGTTTACGATTTAGAGGGCAATCCCTATTTGGATCTGACCTCCGGCATTGGTGTCAATGCACTTGGCCACAACTACAAACCCCTGGTTGAAGCCATCAGCCGCCAGGCAGGCAAAATGATGCAGGCCAGCAACTTGTTTTATACCAAACCGATGATTGAGGCCGCTGCAAAATTAAACAAGCTTGCCAAAACGAAAAAAGTTTTCTATGCCAACTCAGGGGCGGAAGCCAATGAAGGCATGATTAAAATTGCCCGCAAATACAGCTGGGACAAATACCAGGATCCTGAACGCCTGACAATTTTGACTTTGAAAAATTCCTTCCATGGCCGCACGATTGCAACCTTGGAAGCTACCGGCCAGGATCATTTTCACGCCAACTTCTTCCCCTTTACCCAGGGCTTTGATTATGTCGAAGCCAACAATATTGAAGAACTCAACGAAAAACTGTCCTCGGGCAAATACGCCGGCTTGATGATGGAACTCGTACAGGGCGAAAGCGGCGTCAGACCGTTGGATCCTGCCTTTGTCAAAGCGGCTGAAAAACTCTGCCAGGACAACGATGTGCTGTTGATGATTGATGAAGTCCAGACGGGAATCGGCCGGACGGGTGCCCTTTTCTGCTACCAGAACTATGATTTAAGCCCAGATCTGGTTTCCTGTGCCAAAGGCCTTGGCGGCGGCGTGCCAATCGGGGCCGTTCTGGCTTCAGAAAAGACTGCCGATGTCTTGAAAGCTGGCGACCATGGGACAACTTTCGGCGGCAATCCACTAGCAGCCAGTGCAGCCAATGTTGTTTTGGATACTGTTGGCGATCCAGAATTCTTAGCCGATGTCGCTGGCAAAGGCCAGTATTTTATGGATTCGATCAAAGCAATCGATTCCGACCATATCCAGGATGTACGCGGCATGGGGCTGATGATCGGCATCGAAGTCGGACCCGATGCAGTTTTGGACGATTTAGCCAAATTAAGAGCGCAAGGCGTTCTGGCTTTGAAAGCCGGCAAAGGAACCATTCGCCTTTTGCCGCCATTGACGCTTTCCAAAGCGCAGATCGATCAAGCCGTAGCGGCAATGAAGGAGGTATTTTAGATGGAACATCTGTTAAAGCTGCAAGATCTGTCCCCCGAAGAAATTACCCGGATTCTCGATCTTGCTGACCAATTGAAATATGAAAAGAAACATGGAATTGAGCACCCGTACTTAAAAGGGAAATCAGTTGGACTGATCTTCCAGAAATCTTCAACGAGAACCCGCGTTTCCTTTGAAACCGGCGTTTACCAGCTTGGCGGGCAGCCTTTATTCCTTTCTTCGGCCGATCTGCAGATTGGCCGGGGGGAACCTGTCCAGGATACCGCCCGCGTTCTTTCCCGCTACTTGGATGGCATCATGATCCGGACCTATGAGCAAAAAGAAGTCGAAGATCTGGCTCAGTATGGATCTATCCCCATCATCAATGGCCTGACCGACTATTGCCACCCTTGCCAGGTGCTGGCGGATTTGATGACCATCCGCGAAAAATATGGCAAGCTTGAAGGCTTGAAAATGGTCTATATCGGGGATGGCAACAACATGGCCAATTCCTTGATTGTCGGCGGCTTGAAAATGGGCATGGATGTGGCCGTGGCTACACCTGAAAGCCATAAGCCTGATCCCGCAGTGCTCGAATTTGCAGCAGCGTATCCAGATCACTTTATGTGGACGACGGATCCGGTTGAGGCGGTGAAAGATGCGGATGTTGTCTTTACCGACACGTGGGCGAGCATGGGGATGGAAGCGGAAAAGGAAGAGCGCCTCAAACTCTTCCAAGGCTACCAGGTCAATGACGAACTTCTGGCTCATGCCAAAGACACCGTTATGGTGCAGCATTGCCTGCCGGCTTACCGCGAGCAGGAAATCACTGAAAAAGTTTTTGAAGACCATGCGGATGAAATCTTTGAAGAAGCAGAAAACAGACTGCATGCCCAAAAAGCTGTCATGGTTCTGCTCATGAAAGATCCGCAATAAGAAGAACCTCAGATCGAAAATGGAGCGGATGGATCGATCCTGTGAATAAGACCAGGACGAATTCCTTTTCCTGTGATTATTTGCCTCTTTCCGTTCGAATGAGGGCTGGAGGGCGTCTTCAAGACAAATCAATAACAAATCAATCAGAACGGCTCTGTAAAGGCACAGAAGATGGCTCTTCTGGCGGCCTTTCCAGGGCTTTTTTTGATGGATTCATGATTCATATTTTTAATGCACGCTTTAAGTAAAGTGAAAACGAAACCGTACTTCGCAAATATGACAAATGTCAATTTATCCGATACTTCCTTTGTGCTATTTTAAATAATTGGAGGACAGATCATTGGAGAGATTGGATTTCTGGTGGTTCGGTTCAAAAACAAGAAGGATCAGGGAAAAGGGGAGGAACGATGAAGAGAAAACAGTATTGGTTTCTTTGGAGCATGATTCTGGTCATTGGTTTTGCCAGCATACTGATCGATCACAGGAATCTGGTTGTCTTGCAGCCTGCCCGCCGAACTTTCGGAGTCAGCTATATGACCATGAATAATCCGTTTTATCCTGTTTTAAATAATGAACTGGTCAAGGCGATCGAGGGAAAGGGAGATCGGCTGGTGCTTCGTGATCCGCTGCTGGATGACCAGAAGCAGGCTGAACAGATAGAAGAGTTCATCGAAATGGGCGTTGATGGAATTTTTGTCAATCCAGTGGATTCCAAAACGATTCTTCCGGTTTTAGAAAAAGCGGCAGCCAAACAGATTCCGGTGGTGGTTGTCGATTGTCCGGTTGATCAGGCGGACTTTGTGATCAGCCAGATTTATTCAGATAATTATCAAGCCGGCGTTCTTTGCGCGAAAGACTTGATCAGCCGCTATGAGGGCGGAGAGATTTTACTGCTGAAACATTCCAGCGTGGACAGCGGGCTGCAGCGCATCACTGGCTTTGTTGAAACCATTGCAAAGGCCCCCCAGTTCAAGATTGTCAATGAGCGGGAGTGTTATGGGCAGACCGAAACCGCCATGCCTGCCGTGCTGGAAATGCTTGAGCAAACGCCGGATGCAAACTTTGTGGTCTGCTTGAATGATCCCAGCGCGATTGGGGCGGTTGCAGCAGCGGAATTTCTCAAACGACCGGATTTGAAAGTATATGGTGTCGATGGGATGCCGGATTTTAAAATCCTTTTATCGACACCTGGAAATGCAGAGGCTACTGCTGTGCAATCCCCTTATACGATGGCAGGCAAAGCAGCTGAATGCATGTATGACTGGCTGGATGGAAAACAAGTGGAAAAAGAGATCATCATTCCAGTCAGCCTGCTCAACAGGATGAACGCTGCCCAAAATGACTTGAGGTCCTGGCAATGAGCAAGCTGACGGATATGAAGACCATTTCTACGCTGCGCAATGGAATGGTCTTGCTCAACTACCTGATCATCATGTTCTTTGCCAGCATCAATCTGCTGGTTTCGCGCTATGTCATCAGCGAAGAGATCAGCCATGCCTTTTTAGAAACCGTGGAGCATCTGCCCAAAAATCCGAGTCGTGTATTCTGGATTTGCTTTACGATGTATGCGATGCTGGCAGGCTTGATTCTATCGCGGGTTGTCACGGAAATTCCCGGCAAAAAAGCCAATTATGCTTCGATCATCCTGGAGATCCTGCTTTCGTTTGTGATGGTGTGGCAGCTCAATCTGGTCTACTCGGGAATTTACCTGCTGGTGTTTTCGGACTGCCTGTTTCATCTGCGGCGCGAGAAAAATTCTGCCAATTATACGGTGATGATTACTTTGGTGCTGCTTTATTTTTTATCCAACTATTATGTCATTTCCTTTTTTATGCCGATGACCGATCCGGTAGCTTATTTTTCCATTCTGCCAAGAGATCTGAGCCTTTTGCTGATGCTGCTCAAAAACGTTTTAGAAGTGCTCAATCTGCTCTTGTTTGTGGCGTATCTTTCCCTGTATATTTCCCACCAGACAGTGGAAAACGAAAATATCGCCCAGGAGCTAGACATGATCAACCAGGTCAACAAGGAATTGCGCAACTATGCGGCAGTGACCGAGCGGATTGGTGAAAATAATGAACGAAAACGCCTGGCTCGCGAGATCCATGATACCCTTGGCCACGCACTGACCGGAATTGCGGCGGGAGTGGATGCGACCTTGATTATTATCGATAAGTCACCCGATTTAGCAAAAAAACAGCTGGAGCTGGTCAGCCAGGTCGTGCGGGAAGGAATCAATGATGTCCGCAATTCACTCAATAAGCTGCGGCCAGGCGTGCTGGAAAATACCGGGCTGAAGGGGGCTTTGCAAAAGATTATCAGTGAATTTGTCGGCTTGAGCGAAGATTTGAGTATTGACCTGGATTATGAAGCTGAGCAGGCAAGCTTTGAAGTAGCCAAGGAAGACGCCTTATTTCGAGTGATCCAGGAAAGCATTACCAACTCGATCCGCCATGGCCTGGCTTCCCATATTTATATTCGTGTCTATATTCAAGAGAATGCATTGCACATTCTGGTCGAAGATAATGGCCAGGGCTGCCTTTCCATTCAGCCTGGTTATGGCCTCATCCAGATGAAAGAAAGAATTGCGGCCCTGCACGGGTCGATTCAGTTTGATGGATCAGATGGTTTTACGACATCGATCGCAGTACCGCTGCAAAGGGGAGAAATTCAATGATTCATGTAGTAATTGCCGATGACCAGGCACTGATCCATGACTCTTTAAAAATTGTCTTATCCATGGACCCGGATATTCAAGTCGTTGGAACCGCTGAAAATGGATTTCAGGTTTTGGATATTTTAAAAGTCAAACCTGTAGATGTAATTTTAATGGATATTCGGATGCCAAAGATGGATGGAGTCTTAGCTACAAAATTAGTCAAAAAAGACTATCCACAGACCAAGGTGATTGTTTTGACGACATTTGATGATGATGATTTCGTCTTTTCCGCTTTGCGGTATGGGGCTTCCGGCTATCTTCTCAAAGGAGTGAGCATGGATGAACTGGCTGCGGCCATCAAAACTGTCTATTCTGGCGGAGCCATGATCAATCCTGACATTGCTGCAAAAGTTTTTGCGCTTTTTAACCATCATCTTGATGAGGAAGGCATTATTTCGATTCGCCAGGATGCGGAGCAGGAAATTTCTCCGACTGAATGGAAAGTGATCATCCAAGTGGGAAAAGGGTTGTCAAATAAGAAAATTGCCTCGACGCTGTATCTATCCGAAGGAACCGTCCGCAACTATCTTTCCAGCATTTTAAGCAAATTCTGTCTGCGGGACCGCACCCAGCTGGCAATCTGGGCAGTAGAGAACCGTAAACGGTTGAAAGAGTATGTCAAAAAAGGATGATTGTAACCTAGGAGCGCAGATCTGGTTTAAAAAAGAATCCAATAATGAGGTAGAGTGATGAAGAAAATTCTTTCCCATCTGAAAGAAAACATAGCCCAATCTCGCAGCCATAAGACCGCGTGGCTTGTCAGCGTCATTCTGGTCCTGGTCTTATTGACCGTTCAGGTTCGAAGCTGCCTGCCCATTTCGCAGACCATCCGGCTGGGAATCTTTTCAACGAGCAACTGGAATGTACCGGATTCGAGTACTTACGAAGTGGTGGACCAGGTGATTGCCCGCTTTGAAAAAAACCACCCCAATACCCAGGTGGAATATACCAGCGGGATTGTCAAAAAGGACTACTCCGCGTGGCTGTCCGACCAGATTGTACAAGGGAGGCTGCCGGATGTCTTTATGATTCTCGATGAGGACTTTAATATGCTGGCAAGCCTTGGCGCCCTTAAAAACCTGGATCCTTTTTTCAAGCAAAATGATATCAAAACGCAGGATTATTATGAAAGCGCCCTGATGGCAGGGCAGTATAACAACACTCAATATGCCCTGCCTTACCAATGCAACCTGCAGCTGATGTTTGTGAACACTACGCTGCTCGAAAAGGAGGGCATTGAACTGCCCGGCTGGGACTGGACTTTGGATGAGTTTGCCGCCATCTGTAAACAGGTTACGCGCGATTCCAATCAGGATGGCTTGGTCGACCAGTGCGGCTATGTGAACTATACGTGGAAAAACGCCCTGGAAGCCTATGGGATCTCGATGTTCGCATCGGATGGCTTTTCGGTCGAGGTGAATAATGATACCGTCCGGCAGGCCTTGCGCTATATGCAGACGATTCAGGAATATGACCAAAGCTATTATCCGTTTACTCCTAAAAACGGCTTTGACTCCGGGCAAGTAGCTTTTGCGCCAATGAGTTACGCCGAATATAAGACTTACAGCCCTTATCCTTGGAAAGTCCGGAAATACTCCAGCTTTGAATGGTCGATGCTGCCGATGCCCGCCACAGCCCCAAGCCAATCCAGTGCGGATTTAGACTCTTTAATGATGGGAATTTCGGCAACTAGTGCTCATCCCAAAGAAGCCTGGGATCTTTTAAAGCTTTTTGTGGCGGATTTTGATATCCAGCAGACGGTTGTCAGCCAAACGGGTGGAATTTCACCTTTACGCTCACTTTTGCAAAGTGCCGTGGTCGAACAGAACAGCCAGGACCCGGACCAGTCTGCTTTGCTGCTGGATTATGCCATGGAGAATTCAACCTGCAAAGTACGGTTTAAAAAATACGAAGAAGCAATGAATTTACTGGATACGGGCATGAATGAAATCTTGTCCAGCCAGGAGGATATTGGTTTGCAGCTGCTCAATCTGGAACAGCGGATCAATGGCTATCTGCAGGAATAAGAAGATTTGGATCTGCCAAATGTCATCGCAAAATCCAGGCTTGAAGAGGATTGAAAAAGAAATTCCTCCAGCTGCCTTTTGCGCAGGACAAATGAATCAACGCTGGCATATAGTCGATAAAAGTGAATAGAGTCTCTTCAATAAGAGGGAAATTGTATCCTGAACCAGGATACGGTTTTCCTCTTTTTCTATCCCTTCTTAACGCCTTTGCATGTTGATGGAACCAGTCTGAAAGTACATATAATCAATTTAAATGTACTCTGATTTAGATCTGTTCGTGGTGGTTGTAAATTTTCATGATTGATTTTCCACTCCAAAGATTATCAAGAAATCTGCCTGAAAAAATCAAATGACAGATGTCATAAGTAGATATGAAGTTTTAAAAGGCTCTCATGACATCTGACACGTTCTTTTTTTCCGGATTCTTCCTAGAATAACGCTATAAGAAGGGAGAAAGACAATGAAATATGTGATTCTGGTCAGCCACGGAAAACTTGCTTCGGGACTGGCAAACGCTTTAGGGATGCTGGCAGGAAACCGAAAAGATTTAATCGCCTGCGGCTTAGAGGACGGCAAGAGCGCAGATGAGTTCGCAGTTGAATTTGCCAAAGCAATTGAGGGGATCACCACGCACGATGAAGTTTTGATGCTTGGAGATCTTCTTGGAGGATCGCCTTTGACAACAGCAGCCAATGTCATCAATGAAAAAGGCTTGGCCGCCAATACAAGAGTAGTCGGCGGCATGAATCTGCCATTGGCCCTGACAGCTTTGCTGATGAAAGATTCGATGGACCTGGATGGGCTCAAAGAAGCGATCATGCAGGAATCGAAAGAAGCCATCAAGGAATTTGCTTTTGCAGCAGACGATAGTGATGACGAAGACGATGTCTAGCCACTGATCCAAAGACAACGGGCAAAACCCGGAAACCCACCAAATAGAAAAGGGCAGTGCTTTTAAAAATCCTGGTTCATTCAAAAATTCATAACAAAATCCACAGGCTAAAAGCAAGCGGCCAGTCTGGACAGAAAAAGACAAAAACAGAGAAGCAGAGAAGCAAAGAGAAGCAAAACAAAAAACAAGACCAAAAAACGCCGGTCTTCAAAACAAGAACCAGGAAAAAGGACTTGAAACGAAATACAACACAGCCGGCAGCCCCAAACAGATGGATGCATCTGACCAGCGGGCAGCCAGCCAAGCCAGATGGCTTTCAAGGAGAAAAGAAGATGACAGTTTCATTTTTACGCGTTGACGATCGCATGATCCATGGACAGACTTGCACAAGATGGGCGAAAGAATATCCCTGCGATGGCATTATCGCCGTCAATGACAAGGCGGCTGCCAATCCCGTATTGAAAAACGCTTATAAAGCAGCCTCCGGCAAAAAGACATTTGTCTGGGGTGTCGATGAGTTTATCAAAAAAAGCCCAAAGGTGCTCAATTCCGATACCCAATACTTTGTGATTACCAAAAACCCGATCGATATGGAAAAAATCCTGGTTCAGGCCCGTTTTAAGCCTGGCGTTGAAAAACTCATCATCGGTCCCTGCAATGACCGCCCGGATGCAGTAAAGCTAGGCAATAACCAATCCATTACCCAGGCAGAAGCCGATGCTTTGGAAAGCATCAGTAAAGCAGGCTATGACATCCGCTTCCAGCTGCTGCCAGATGTATCGATCGGCGGCTGGTCAGATTTCAAAGGACGATTTGGCTATTAAGCCAGGCGCATCTGCCCAGCAAGCAAGAGATGAAAGAACGAGAAGAGAGTACAAGAAACCAATCAAATTTGAAAAGAAAACCAATCCCAGATCTTGAAAACCTGTTATTTGCTTGCTGGATATCTTCCTTTTGAGAGGGACGAAGTCATCCAGTAAGGATGCAGATTGAAAAAGGAAAGATCTGAAGAAAGAAAGGAACCTATTATGGAAATCAGTTGGCTGCAGGCAGCAATTATCGGTTTATTTGCCTGCTTATCGAGTATGCCCGGCTTAGGAGGCACCTCATTTGGTAACTATACATTAGGAAGACCGCTCGTTGGCGGCTTGATTTGCGGACTTGTTCTTGGCGATATTCAAAGCGGTATTTTAGTCGGCGTAGCGATGCAGATTGTGTATATCGCCTTGGTTACCCCAGGCGGGACGGTTTCGGCCGATGTCCGGGCCGTTTCCTATATCGGCGTTCCACTTGCAATGATCGCTTTAAAATCCTATGGCTTATCAGCAGATTCGCCCGATGGCCAGGCACTTGCGACTTCATTTGGAACGATGGTCGGCACTTTGGGTACGGTTCTGTTCTATGGAACTGCGACGATGAACCTTGTTTGGCAGCATATCGGCTGGAGCGCCGTTGAAAAAGGCGATTTTGACAAGCTGTATCTGGTCGACATGGTCTATCCATGGATCTCGCATATTCTGTTCTCTTTTCTGCCGACCATGATCATGGTTAAGATGGGAGCCCCCATGGTTGATTTGATCAAAAACTATCTGCCAATGGATGGCTTAGCCATGAAAACTTTATTTACAGTCGGTGCTCTGCTTCCCTGCGTGGGAATTGCGATTCTGCTCAAACAGATCGTTGCCAAAGCTTTGGATTTCATTCCCTTCTTCTTTGGCTTTACCCTGGCTGCTTCTTTAGGAATCAACCTGGTCAGCGCAACGATTATCGCGGCAATGTTTGCTTATATCAACTATCGTATTAAGATGCTCTCTTTGATGAAACCTGCTGCTGGCTCAGCTGTTGTCCAGCTTGAAGAAGAGGAAGAGGAGGATATCTAAAATGGAAAAGAAAATTTCCAGAAAAGCCTTAACCAAGGCTTTTAATAACTGGTACTACGGAAATCTGACCTGCTTTTCCCAAGAGCACATGCAGACGTTTGGCTACATGGTTTCCATGCTGCCGATCATCCAGGACCTGTACCGGGATGACAAAGACGCACAGATGCGTTCGATGAACACCTATCGGACCTTCTTCAATACAGAGCCGCAGCTAGGAACCGTCATTGTCGGCATTACAGCCGGTTTGGAAGAAGCCAGAGCCAATGGGCAGGAAGATGTTGATGATGAAACGATCAACAGCCTTCGCGCCGGCTTGATGGGCCCGATTGCCGGGATTGGCGATTCCCTGGTTGTCGGCACCTTGATTCCAATCCTGCTGGGTATTGCCATGGGCATGTCCACAGGCGGAAGCCCGCTGGGTGCCATCTTCTATATCATCGTCTGGAACCTTCTGGCTTACTTTGGCATGAAAATGCTGTTTGTCAAAGGCTATGAAATGGGCGGTAAAGCAGTGGATTTCTTAGTCGGCCCGCAAGGCGAAGCGCTGCGTGAATCCATCACGATGCTTGGCGGGATCGTCATTGGTGCAGTAGCAGCCAGCTGGGTATCCGTCACCACCGCATTCACCATGACTGCCAGTGGCGCCGATGAACCATTCCTCGTTTTGCAGGATACTTTAAACGGTGTGTATCCAGGATTTTTGACTGCGGCCTTCATCATGCTTTGCTGGTGGCTGATGGCCAAAAAGAAAATGTCTCCTTTAAAAGTTATGCTTTTGCTGGTTGTCATTGCCTTTGTGGGTGTTCTGATCGGCTTCTTCGATCCAGGCCTGAATTACTAATCGAATGGAAAAGCGTTCGACCGATGATTCCGGCCGATTGAAGTTCAAGGCGAATCCGGAAATGTCTTAGAAAGTGGAAGACTGCATTTGAAGAGAAGAACTGTCCAATCTTTGCTTCTAAGTAGCTTTTCCCATGATTTCCAAGCGAAAATCGTGATCCACGAAAGAGATCGCAAACGATAGGAGAGTTAAAAACGGTATGAACAATTTAAATCAGAAACAGATTCGGCAGCAGTTCGTTTTGCAGATGCAATTGTATAATCGACTGAAAAAATGGCTGCGAAATGCGATGGTTCTCTCTTCCTTCTTGATCAGCCTTGCGCTGTTTCTTCCATCCATCCCCTTGGTTTTCTGGCCAGCCTGCATTGGGCTTAGCTTTGCTTTCCTTGCGATGATCCTCATTGGCCTGGCTTTAAAGCGCGGCCAAGACAATCTGGAGAAACTGCTCATCCTTCTCGACCAAAAAGCCTGAACTTCAATTGGATCTGCTCTTTATGCGTCTTAGACTTCAAGTCTAAGGCGCTTTTTTAAAGGAATATCTTTTAAAAACCAATTGAAAAAACAGTCAGAACGCTCTCTGGGAGGACAAGACAGGCTGAAAATTTTCAGTTATGGAAAGGATACAATTGACAGTCCTGTTGACCTGCATGAAAATAAAATCAGAAAGCGGATTTCAAAATCGATAGGGATCAAAGAATGCCCCTACTCAAGCTTGATGAATTTTTGCAATGGATTGAAACGCAAAAGGAGCAGCTCTTTATGGAACACATCCCACTGAACAATCTTACTGCCGGCCAGATCTATCGGGGTACATGGCGGGTCCAGAATTTTACCAAAACAATCGACCGCAGCGGCCACCCGATGGTTCGCTTTGATCTGTCGGACCAGTATGGCTGCATGAGAATTACCCGAATGAAAAGTTTCTTTTCATTATGGATCGTGGCTATTTCTCTTATTCTTTGTGCCTCTTATGCGAAGAATACGGGTACAAATACCTGATCCGCATGAAAGAGCGGGACTATGAGGCATTGGCCTT
>JADGIS010000239.1 GCA_015233825.1 Erysipelotrichaceae bacterium RD49 | reverse complement strand
CTATTCGTCGGCAGCGTCAGATGTGTATAAGAGACAGTATTCATCCTATTCAATCGACCGCCCTGATTGCTTGGATCTCATTTCATCTTCTCAAGTCCAAGCAAACACCTGGCAGCCAGATTGTTTTTATTGTAGCGAAGTTTCGATTTGCTGGTTCAAATCCTTGTCATTTCTTTCGCTCAGTCATGAGTCCATCGAAAGTTTCCAATCCTCGTTAGACTATCTTTAAAGAAATGTTACGTTTCATGATCAAACCTATATGACTTCCCTCTCATATTCACGATTTGATCCTCTAAAAACAGGCATTCCAGGAGGTTCCGTGATGCGCAAAACCGCAAAAATTCTGGTTTTAGCCGATGAACCAGTCAAAGCATTTTATGAGTACTACAATGAAAAAACGTTTGAAGGCATCGACCTGATCATTTCCTGCGGCGATTTGCCAGCCAGATATCTCACCTTTATCGCCGACGTCTTTCGCGGTGAGGTGCTTTATATTCCAGGCAATCACGATTCTTCATATTTAACCAAACCGCCAAAGGGCTGTGTCAACATCGATGGCCGGATTTATATCTGGCGCGGCCTGCGTATTTTAGGGCTTGGCGGCTGTTATTGGTATAAACCTGGACCTTACCAATACCAGGAATTCGAAATGAACCGGCGCTATCTTTCCTTATGGTATTCCTTTCTCAAGCATCGCGGCATCGATATTCTGGTTACCCATGCCCCTGCTGCCGGGCACAACGATGGACCAGATCTGCCGCATAAAGGCTTTGAAACCTTTACGGCAATTCTTGATAAGTACCGTCCAAAATACTATTTCCATGGCCATGTCCACATGACATATGGCGATTACCCGAGGCTTTCGATGTATGGTGATACGACTGTGGTCAATGCCTATGAGCGGTATGTCGTCGAAGTCGAACTGCTGGAAGACCAAAAATCCAAGCAACACGTTCGGCGCCGCAGGTTCTTCTCCACCCGAAAATCAAAAGCACTTTGCGAGTGGGGCTGCCGGGATCATCAGCATCAAGAAGACCTTCATCCAAAAGATTCGTCCCAAAAAGATCATCATCAAGATATTCGCGAGAATCAAGAGTCCCGCAAAAAGAAATCTTAGGATCTCCTGAATATTTAGTCCCGCTGAACAGACTATTTATCTACTTTATGCACAGTAAATTTGGGGCTTATCTATTGGACCTTATTTGCCTGTGTTTCCTTAAAATCATTCTTCCAAAAAAACCTTCACATTGGTTCTTGAAGAACCAATCCTTCTTTCCTTCCCGCCTAGTAAAAACACCGGCCTGTTCAGGCCGGTGTTTTTGGTTTAGGCGATAGATAATCTTCTTCAAGTCCTTAGTCGTTGAGATGAACAACCATAAAGTTGCAGTTGCCCGTGATCCGGAATGGTTTGGTGCTGGCAGGCACGAAAATCACTGTTCCTTTTTGGGCATGAACGGTTTCTTCATGATCATCCACAACCGCAGTGCCCGAGATGAATACGAGAACTTTAAAGCTGTGCGAATCAGCATCCATTTCCATGCTTCCATCTAACAAATAGAAGTCCGCTTCGTACAAGCTGTTGGTTTCACCTACCGAGTAGCTGGCACTGCCATCAATGACGGCATCACCCTTGTGGTAGTCATGGCTGACCGGACGCACTTCTGCTTCATGGTCATGATCATGGTCGTGATGATCGTGATCATGGTGGTCTTCTGGCATATCAACGGTCGGAGTGATTTCCAAAACACGTACACCAGAATTCAAGACATAGGCACTGCCTGCATCCAGATCTGCAAGAGTCTGCGGGGCCACTTCAACTTCTTCAAAGCTGTCAACAAAGGTTCCATCTTTCAATTTATCGATGAACGTATTCTGGTCGATTTCATCGGCTGGGGCTAAATAGAGCATGCCGCCTGGCTTCACATCTGTAATCACCCAAAGACTTGGTTTTGTTTTATTTTTGCTGTAGTACAGTTTGCCTTCTTCGCCGCCTAAGCCGCGGATTTCAAAGGGCAGTCTGCCATATTTTTTGCCATCGCTGCCTAAAGCATCATAGCCATAGTCAGATAACCATTGATTGAAGTAGATTCCAGCCTGTGGGCCGCTCACTACAACATTTCCATATCCTGGATTCTGCGAAAAAACATATGTGGAATCAGCTGCAAGGGGCTCATCGGTATTGATCAGTTCGTTGATCGCCTTCGCATCCGTTTCGTTGACGATAGCAGCTGGTGCTAATTTTAAGATTGACATAGTCATCCTCCGTTTTTCTTTAAGTATAGAGCGCGGATTTTGCAAGATTGGCCAGAATGCCTGAAGCGATGATCCATCGACTGGATCCGGATAATCGTCTCCTGTAAAGATATCGAATGATCGCGAATGAGTCGTCTCATTCAAAAAAAAAGGCTCACTGAAAAATCCGGTGGGATTTGGGATTCTTGACTGTCGTATTGTATGACGCATCGATGATCTTCAGGAAAAAATATCCATCGTCATGATAGCCAAAAGCCTGTCGCCTTACA
>JADGIS010000238.1 GCA_015233825.1 Erysipelotrichaceae bacterium RD49 | reverse complement strand
AGATGTGTATAAGAGACAGGAATCTCTATTGTTAAATCAATTAATGCTTCATATATCGCTTTAATCACTATAAAACCTATCTTTGACAGATGGAAATTGAATCTGAAACAGGAAAAACCAGGCCGGTTTCGTTCTGAAAGAGTATTAAAAATCTGGATATTTTTATTTAGATCTATAAAGTTCAAATAAAAAGGATGTCTTAAGTGCTTGAAATTCTTTATTCGACATTAAGGGAGAAGACATAAAAATTTATCTCTCCATACTCTGGAATTTAGATTACCTATATTTATCAAGGCGATCAGCAGGCATGGACTCCAATCCATTCGTTTTTCAGCAAAATTTATACGTCTTAATCTTATAAAGAACAAAAAATACTGATGAGACTGGCTGGATGAATCCAAGCAGAGGGCTGTAAGGCACTTTTGTAATCAATGAAATGCCTGATTGTTGCTTGAAGACAAGAATTGGAATGAAATGGTTTCCCGGTTTTGCAGCTGAAAAGTTTCGAAGTCTGAATAAAGAGGGAAGGCTGGATCTAAAGAAAGAAAGAGATAAAAAGAACAGGAACGATGAAGGAAGAGCGTCAATGGCTAGAAGCGGGGACTGCCAGAACAAGATTTTATGAGGTCAGACGTTGAATAATCCTTCCTTCAAATCTTGGAAGACAAGAAAAGGGACTGCGTTTTGTCTCTTCATTCCAAAAGAAAACCTCTGATCTTGAGAACCAGAGGCAATCGAGGTAGTTTCAATAGGCAGATTACACACCGAAGACAGCAGCATCTTGAGTAGTAAATGGGAAGTTTGTGAACTGGTAGGCATATCCAGCTCCATTTACAGGTTCGTAGTGAACCAGGCGGTTAGTTGTTTCAGTAATGCAGGTCTGGAAGACGATGCCATTGTTGGCTCTTGCTCTTGCAATTTCATTGGCATCAACGCTGTCGCTGGAAACCCAGGTATCGGTCATGGTGTAAACCTGGCCATCCACTTCAACGTACTGAGGAAGGGAAGCGATTGTATCGCCATTGATCATGCCGGAGTGAGCGATGAACCATCCATCCGCCCAGATGCCGATGGAACCATCAACTGGAGCAGAACCGGCGCCCCAGGCTGGAACGTAAGTGATGTGCCAGATGCCATCGGATCCGATTAAGGAAGCGGGCTGAGCAGGGGCTGGTGTTTCAACTGGAGTGGATTCCACTTCTTCAAATTCTTCAAAGGTTTCACTGGCTGGCTGCGCAGGAGTTTGAGCCACAGTGACAACTGGCTGAGCTTCAATAATTGGAGCAGGAGCAGCTTCAGGTTGAGCAGCTGGCTGTACAGCAGGAGTTTCAACGATTTCAGCTGGTGTTTCTTCAGGAGCGGCTTCGCTGGATGCTTCAGCTTCTTGAACATTGGCAGCTGCCTGTTCATTTTCTTCAGCGTTAATCTTTTCAACTTTCTGTTCGTTGGCAACCACGGCCACTTTATTTTCACTGGTGTAAGCATGAGCTTGAACCGCTGCAGGCGCTGGTTTCATGATGGCGTAGCCAACGATGGCGGCTACGGATAAGCTCATTGCCATTGCGATGAATTTGCATGCTTTTGTATCTTTGCGAGATTTTAATGTATCGTTTGCGGTTGTGTGTGTCATATGATTTCCCTCTAATGCTCTTTTTCAGCATTTAATTTTCTCTTTTTCTTGATCGGGGAGATTGAAAGATCAGCAGGTTTACAAGCCTTTCGAATAAGGTTTTCTTAATTCTGGCGGCTCGTTTCTTTATATCTCCTTAACTCTGTCTTTATTCTATCCTTATACCCTGTCTTTGTCTAGAAAAAATCCACAACTTATTTGAACATTTTATAAAGAACTGATTTATCGAACTAATTCAATCATAATTAGATCATAAAATGACATAATCTCTGTTATCATCTCAATTATCGCTTCATCTATCGCTTTAATCTCTATAAAACATGTCTTTTATCGATTGGAATACTATCTAAAATAATGAAATCAGGTCCTTTTCTCAGCCCGAAAGAGGATTAAAAATCTGGTTATTTTTCTTTAGTTCTGTAAAGGGTGAATAAAAACACCCACTTCAACCTTTAAAATTCTTTATTCGATATTAAAGATGAGCAGTATAAAGAATCATCTCTTTTTGCTCTGATATTTAGATTACCCGTATTTATCGTGATTGTGAGCAGATGACGAGCGCACACTGCCAGCTTTTCAGCGAAATTTATGCATCTTAATCTTATAAAGTTCTAAAAACGTGTGAGAGAGGATCTGGATGAACCAAATCGGATGTCTTTTTCATCGCCTTTTCAATTGAAAATGCTTAATTGTTGCGGTTGCACAACAATTTGTCCTGCTGTTTTCTCGAAGCTTGGAAATAAGAAATGAAAAGAAGAAAAGAAATAGCACCACTGGCCGCGACCCCTAATGATGAAAATTGGGAGCCTGATGACGTAACCTTCTGCTTTTACTATAATGTTGCGCGTGAAGAACTTTGAGCACGTTCTCTTTAGTTACAGA
>JADGIS010000237.1 GCA_015233825.1 Erysipelotrichaceae bacterium RD49 | reverse complement strand
GAAGATTGCATTGTACAGGATTTCAACACATTTGACATCACCTGTTAGGTGAAAAGTAAAACGGTCGGAAACACGTTTCATAAAGGTGTTTCCGACCGTTTTTGATTTTGTGAGAATTATTAAGGTAGAAAAAAGTGAAATTTTACAATCCGTATCAATCCAATGAATTTGTATAGTCTTTTTAACAGAAATCAGGCATCCTATACCAAGAAGCGCGACAGTTGTTACATTCTTAAAGACGGAATGATCACTTGAACGCTAACTTAGAAAGGACCTGCCTATGCGAATTCTTATTTATGGAGCTGGAGTCATCGGAAGTTATCTGGCTCATGTTTTATATAGTGCCAATAACGAGGTATCCCTTTTGGCGCGAGGTAAACACAAGCAGAATCTGGATTATCACGGACTGGTCCTCAATCATGTCCTGCAGCGCAAAACAACCTGCGATCACCCTAAAATCATCGATCATATCGAGGATGAAAAATATGATCTGGTGATTGCAGCGGTTCAGTTTGGCCAGCTGGGATCCATTTTCAAAGACCTTTGCGCGGTAAACAGTTCCGTTGTCATTTTGGCAGGTAATAATCTTGGGCCAACCGCAACCAGACAACAGATTCTTGCCAATACCAAGTACCCTAAGACTGTTCTCTTTGGCTTTCCAGCCTTTGGCGGCCACCGGGAAAATGGCAAAGTCAGCACGACCCATATGGGGCCAGGTTCCATGACTATCGGGCTTTCAGGATCCAAAACTCCAAAGCTGGTCCGCAACCTGGTCGAGCGGGCTTTTGAGGGAACCAAGTTTGAATTAAACTGGCAGGACAATATGGATGAGTGGCTGAAATGCCATGGCGTCTTTATGCTGCCGATGGCTTACCTTTCGTATCTCTATCGTTGCGATCTGCGCAAAGTGTCGAGTGCAGATTTCAAGTTAACGATGGATGCCATTCGCAGCGGCTTTGAGCTTTTAGAGTCCTGCGGCTATGAACTCAGCCGCGAGCGCCTTCTCAATGAGGCCAGCGGCTTAAAAGGCGAGATCAATACATGCCTGTTCCATATGGCCTCCCGCACTCCTTTTGGCAAGCTGATGATTACCGACTACTCTTCAGGCGGGGCTGGCGAAGTCAAAGCCATGGACGAGGCCTTCGAACTGATCCGCTCACGCAAGCCCGGCTTTCCAATGCCAGCTTGGGATGAGCTCAAAAAAAGACTGCCTTCTTGGGAATACTTATTGGAAACCTATCACAAGAAATAAAAAGAAAAAACTGGATCTTTCCATCTCGAAAACTTCAAATCCAGTTAAAAAACAATTGAATAAATTAAAAATACTTATAATCGGATGCCTGCGGCATCCTTTTTTCTGTATTTTGGCGAGTCTTCATCTGTAGTCTGGCGTGCCAGTTGTACAAAACAGCTTCATATTCTTGGATCCCCAGAATAGAACAAGAAAAAAGCCCATAGGTAAATTCCTATGGACTGAATTTGCATATGGTGGAGCGTAGGGGGATCGAACCCCTGACCTCATGGCTGCCAGCCATGCGCTCTCCCAGCTGAGCTAACACCCCAAGTGCTCCATGATAATACCATTGGACTGGCTGGCACGCAAGTCTTTTAGCTATTTTCATAAACTTTCATTTTCGTGCAAATTTTCAATCATAAAAAACAGCCAGGCTGCTTGGCAGCCTGGTTTAGTGGGCAAAACTGGGTAGTTTTCTAGGCAGATCACGTACGTCGACGATTCGTACATCATTTGATTTTGTGAAGTTTGTATCCCGTTTGCCAGGATCAACGGGACGGTTGAGGCAGTCAACTTCAGAAAGATCCCATTCTTTTGGGAACATAAACTTCTGCTGCTCCTCTAAAGGCATACCACGGAAGTTGCGATTGGGGACGAACCGATCGCCAGCTTCCAATACGCCCCAATGAATACGTTTGGAGTAGCGTTTGCCGGTAATAGGATTGCTGACAGTTGGCTGCGTGCTTGCATAGCGGTAGCCGCGGAATTCGTGAACATGCATGCGATATTGAGTAAGTGGATCAGGCTTTCTGGACATGGGTTATTCTCTTCGCTCCTTGTCAGGGCTGGACAATCCGACCAAGATCGTACAGTCTGCTGACACTACACTTCGATGGAGACAAGGCTGGTTCCTTTTCCTTGGTTTCTCGGGTGCAGTTATCTTTGAACTTTCTTTATACTTAGTTTAATACAAGACCCCACAATAATTCCACTGCTTTTTCAATTTTTTTGCCTCACATAATCTTTAAAAAATAATAATTTGTCTTATTAAGGTAATTTAAGCGAAAATACCTGAAAAAAACGTCCTTTATATCGCATTTATTTCGGTTTAAGATTCTTAATTTCAAGTGTCTGATTCAGATTTACAGGGCAAAACATAGAGACAAAACGCGCCCACACAAGTCTATTATTTTCTTTTTTTGATCATCATTTTCGGAATATTCACAAGAACTGAACAAAGTTTCAGCTTGAGTATAGCCGTATTTGAACGGATCAACGCTGTTTTATCCCTTTCTCCTGCTGCAGTCCGCCATTTTCCCACTTTTTCTTTATAAAATATTTATCCTAAGAATTAGACAAAAGTAGGACCCTACGGTTTGGTTCGGTCTATTTTATAAAACAGGTTCCATAAATAAAGCTTAAACCTATGGTTTTAGTACAAAGGACTATAATTATATAGGGTCCTACT
>JADGIS010000236.1 GCA_015233825.1 Erysipelotrichaceae bacterium RD49 | reverse complement strand
AATGCGCCCAATTTTTGGAAAACATGAGGCTAAAAGACAATCTTTGGATAAGAATATAATCTCTAAAAGATAGGCGTAGCGGGAAGGTAATTAATAAATTGCCGATATTGATCGAAAGATACTATTTACCGCCAAACCGAATGGCATTGATTGGAATTGCTGAAAAAAGATTGTTAAAAACCTTTGAGGATTTGAAAGCGTTTACTACAATGAGAGAGAAGTGGTAGTACCATTTAAACCGCTTAAAAGGAGAAGAAGACCCATGAAAACTGTAAAATTCTTTTATGATGATCGGACGATGGACCTGGATGTCCCCAACGATACTCCGGTGCTGACCTCTAGAATTGACGAACTAAAAAGCAGTAAGCCCGGCCGGCAGATCGTCCGGGAAGCCATGGATCATCCGATTGGCAGTCCAAGACTTTGCGAGCTGGCCAGAGACAAGAAAAGCTGTGTCATCATTATCAGCGACCATACACGGCCTGTTCCCAGCAAAGATATTCTTCCCGAGATGATCCAGGATCTGCAAAAGGGCAATCCGGATATTGACATCACCCTCTTAGTGGCAACGGGATTTCACAGACCGACCTCTACCGAAGAGCTGAAAAATAAGCTGGGAGACGAACTCTACGAACAATTCAAAGACAAAATTATTGTCCATGATGCTCATGATCCCGATAAGAACGTCAAAATCGGTGTTCTTCCTTCAGGACCGGACTGCATCATCGACAAAGCCGCCATGCAGGCAGATCTGGTTGTTGCGGAAGGATTCATTGAACCTCATTTCTTTGCCGGCTTTTCCGGCGGCCGAAAGAGTATTCTGCCCGGCATTGCAGATGCCGTGACGGTAATGGGCAATCATTGCTCCAAGTTTATTGACGATCCCAAGGCCAGGACCGGAATTCTGGAGGGAAACCCGATCCAGAAGGATATGATGGCCGCCGCTCGGATGGCTGATCTGGCCTATATCGTCAATGTTGTCATTGACGAGGAGAAGAAAACGGTCAAGGCGTTTGTGGGAGACTTCGAAAAGGCTCACCTGGAGGGGTGCCGGTTTCTGGAAGACTATGTGGCCGTCAAACCGGCTTTGGCGGATATTGTCATTACAACCAATGGTGGATATCCCCTGGATCAGAACGCATACCAGTCCCCAAAAGGAATGACCGCAGGCGAAGCAACGGTCAAGGAAGATGGCGTTATCATTATGCTTTCCAGCTGCAAAGATGGCACTGGCGGTGATTTTTTCTACCATATTATCGCGGATGAAAAAGATATCGAAACGGCCTACCAGAAATTCCTGGCTACCCCGCAGGAAAAGACACGGCCGGATCAGTGGTGCTCTCAGATTCTGGCAAGAATTATCCGCAAACATCCCGTCATCTTTGTCGCGGATGAAAATCAAAAGGACATGATTGAAGGATTGAAAATGACCTATGCACCGGATCTGGATACTGCCCTGGCAATGGCCAGACAAATCAAAGGTGAAGAGGCATCGCTCACCTGCATTCCCAACGGCATCAGTGTCGTCGTCAAAGAGTAAAACGCCTGGCTTTCCAAAAGTCCATCAAGCGTCTTTAAGACAGGTCGTAAAAAGAACAGGCCAGTCTGGAAAAATGGAGGAAGAAGCTGTAATGATCAACCGGTTTTTACCGGCCAGCCATTACAGCTTCTTTTTTGATTAGAAAGGATGGGTAAATGCCCTGGTTCTGGTCATTCAAAATCTGCTGCGCTCAGCGTGATGAGATCCTCATTGGTAATTTGATCAGATCCAAACAGGCGTGCAGCTTGCCTGGCCATTGCTTTTTCCAAGCGCAGCCGCACATAGCGGCCATTGGCAAAGCCAGCGGGCGGATTGGCTGCCACTTCATCCAGCTGCAAAGCCAGTTTTTCTTTGGCTTCCTCATTGAGGACATAATCCGCTTCTTTGACCATTTTTTCTAAAATAGTGAATAACTGGCTGCCATCGTAGTTGTCAAAGTGCAAAAACGTCGTGAAGCGTGAACGAAGGCCAGGGTTGGAGTTTAAGAATTTTTCCATCAGATCTGGATAGCCCGCCGCAATCACGACCAGATCATCCCGGTTGTCTTCCATTTCCTTGAGCAGGATTTCGATGGCTTCATGACCAAAATCTTTTTCAGAAGGACGTGCCAAACTGTAGGCTTCATCGATAAAAAGCACCCCGCCTTTGGCTCGTTTCAAGACCGCTTTGGTCTTTTGGGCTGAAGAGCCGATATATTCACCTACCAGATCGGACCGGTCGCATTCGATCAGCTGGCCTCTGGATAAAAAGCCGAGATTTTTATAGATTTCTGCTAAAATCCGGGCGGTCGTTGTTTTTCCGGTTCCGGGATTGCCGCTGAAAACCAAGTGCCTGGCGGTGGGAATCGACTTGAGGCCGCGTGCCTGCCGCAACCGGGAGATTTCCAGCATGGCGCAAAGATCGCGGATTTCCGATTTGACCTGGTCAAGGCCGATCAAATCGTCCAGCTTGGCTAAAGAAGCCTTCAATTGCTCAGGGCGAAGATCAAGCGAAACGGCTGAAGCAGCTGGCTTTGCAACAGGCTTGATCCAGTTGTTGAGCCAGTCTGCATGCAGGTCATCTAATGCGGCAAGGAAACCCCATAGCTTGCTGTGGGGAGGAATTGCCGCCCTCACCTCCTGTTCGATATTTATACTGCTGCCTTTTGTTTATCAATAAGCCATCCATTCGATGACTCAAGTC
>JADGIS010000235.1 GCA_015233825.1 Erysipelotrichaceae bacterium RD49 | reverse complement strand
CCGAAGGCTGTAAGGTGTCCTTCGCCAATGTTGTCGGTGCTTTTTACGTCCTGCTCACCGCCTGTTACCCCGAACAGGCTTTTAAAACAGAACCACAGAGCTTAAGACTAGAACGATATCCTAAGGTATGATGACATCAACAACGGAGTTCGTATTGTCCGAGGACAATATTCACCAGGGCTACTCACTGACGACAGCCAAAGCTGTCCTGCCAAACAACGGGGGTGTCTTTCAACCCCCATGGCTTGCCATGGGGTCAGTGAGAATTTCTACCTCGTGGCAGCATCAATCCTTAATTGATATCCTTTGGATCATTCCAGAAGAAGTGATAAAAGTCCGGATTCTGCCGCCCCCAGCACTCTTCATTGTGCAGGCCGTTTTCAACAATCGCGACTTTTCCGATTCCGCCCTGTCGTTCCAAAGCCCATTTATATTCCGCCAAAAGCATTTCTGCTTCTACCCGCATTGGAGCTGAAAGCTCCTTGGAGCCAAACGACCAATAAATCCGTGTGTCCGGATCAAGCCGACCGGTTTCAAATTCTCTGGAAATCTCCTCGTCACAGACAAACAAGGATGGTGACAGGCAAGCAGCTTTGGAAAAGACTGAATTATGGCGCGCGACTGCAAAAAAGGCCATTAAGCCTCCCATTGAGCTTCCCGCAATTGCGGTTGCTTCTCTTTGCGGCCAGGTGCGAAGTTTCTGGTCAATCATCGGCTTGAGCACTTGTACAATCCACTCCATCAAAACGGCACCTGCTCCAATTGTGGGGCCAAAAAACGTTTCTGCAAGTGGATAGGGGGTATACTCGTGCAAACGATTCTGATCTTTTGGATCACATTCGAGTCCAACTACAATACAGGGATCTGAACAGGAATCTAGAAATCCTTTTAGACCCCAGGATTTGCCATATGTAGCCTGCTGATCAAAGAACAGGTTCTGGCCATCAAACATATACAGTACCGGATAACGCTTGTTCGAGTAAAAGTAGTCATCCGGCAGGTAGACATCTACCCATCCCAGGCGATTGAGCGGATCCATTCTTACTGGAAAACGATCTATCATGAATACCCTTCCTTTCGCCTCTTGTTCTATTGTATCCATTTCTAGCCGATTGGTCTTCACAAAGTCATTTTGAATGTCCTTTTTTACTTGGACAGCTTTGTATTCGTGGCTTTAAGATCTTGTTGGAATGTTAAAAATCCAAGTAAACCATCCAGACCGAAAGCCGCTATTCTCACGATAAAAGAGGCCAAAATTCAAGCGCCGGCCCAGCTTTAATTGCCAGGCAGCTACTCGAGATCTTGACCTTATCATTCCAATGGATTCAAAGTGAATCCCATTCAAAAGAAGAACACTTTATCCTGAGCCGCCAGGCATGAAAGTGGACTACAGCGTACTTAAGATCTGTCTGGCAAATGGTCTGGCATGTTCCGCCTTTTCTTCGCTCATAAAAGCTGGTATAGCCTGGACCATGTTCTGCCACCACGCCTCACCAAATATATGGCGATGGTCTTCTGCTCTTCGTGACCCATTATTCCCTTTCCCCCGAGCAAAGAGAATTGGTCAGGCGCCGAATCTTTCGTTAGCAAATCGTTAGCAAATTGGTCCTTCAAAGGCGCAAAAAGCGACACACCGAAATCTTACGTTAGCAGGAAGACTGGCGATGTGAACTACTCGGTCATTGAATGGCCGAGGATTCCCGCTTCATGTCCTAAAAGAGCGATCAACTCAGTCATCTGTTAGCAAAGATTGTCATATCTCTGTAAGCCGAGCCATAAAAAAAAACACCAAGGCACTTTATATAAAGGTCTTGGTGGGATTTTCTGGCGTCCCCGACTGGATTCGAACCAGCGGCAGATCGCTTAGGAGGCGATTCCTCTATCCAACTGAGGTACGGGGACATTTATAAAATCGTTAGCATGAGGCGGATCCTCGAGGACCCGCTTAGAAGGCGATTCCTCTATCCAACTGAGGTAAGGGACATTTATAAAATCGTTAGCATGCGGCGGATCCTTGACACTCCGCTGAAAAGGCGCATGCTCTCTATCCAGCTGAGCTCTATGTGGACATTGATCAGGAAAAGGGTCCAATTTCATAAAATCGATCCCGAATGACTATTTCGTTCTTATTGTCGCATTGATTGCCGCCTTTAAACAAGCAAAAAAAAATGGCGCACCCGAGAGGACTCGAACCTCCAACCACCAGAATCGGAATCTGTTACTCTATCCATTGAGCTACGGGCACAGCGCACAATTTATTCTAGTCTACCCCCTCTTGAAAATCAAGCCTGATTCAAAACCATCCTTGATCCCGGTTTCTACTCTCTCATATTATTTTGAACTCCTTTACAGAGAATCTTCCAATTTAAGCGATCAAGTAGGATTTATTGCTTTTTTCCCTGTCTTGAAGAGTCACCATTCCGATCTTTTTTAGCCGCTTTTAAAGTTGAATCTATTTTCAAGGAATACAAAGCAGATTTCAAGAGTAAGGTATGGGCTTTCAATCCATTTTTCCATTTTGTTCATTCAAACTCAGTTGTGAATTCTCTACAATATCCCTGCCTTTTCAATTTGAGCGCCGCTGCTTTTTTAAGCCTACCAACCCGAGGCGATCAATTGAATTCTAAAAGAAATAGCACCACTGGCCGCGACCCCTAATGATGAAAATTGGGAGCCTGATGACGTAACCTTCTGCTTTTACTATAATGTTGCGCGTGAAGAACTTTGAGCACGTTCTCTTTAGTTACAGAT
>JADGIS010000234.1 GCA_015233825.1 Erysipelotrichaceae bacterium RD49 | reverse complement strand
CTGTGCAAATCAAATTGACAGATGAGCAAATCGAGACAATTAACATGTCCGAGTGTGACGAATTAGGGCAATGGAACTATGTTATTTATCCCAATAAATAATCAAGTTATTTAGTGACTATTCCTAAGCAGCGGTTTCTGGATCCTGGTCATGAAGAATATTCATAAATTCATCACCAGTAATTGTTTCTTTTTCATACAGGTACTTAGCGAGTTCATGAAGTTTCATCATGTGATCGTTCAAGATTTGGCAAGCTTCTTTGTAGGCCTTGTCGATCATCGCAACGACTTCTTTATCAATCTGGGTCGAAGTCTCCGGTGAGCAGGCAAGAGAAGTATCACCGCCAAGATATTGGTTATTGACAGTTTCAAGGGCAGTCATACCGAAGGTATCGGACATACCGAGGCGTGTTACCATCATACGAGCGGTTTTAGTGGCCATTTCGATATCGTTGCTGGCACCCGAGGTAATCGAGTGGAAGACAAGATCTTCTGCCGCACGACCACCGCAATAAGTGACGATACGCGTGTAGAGTTCGTCTTTGGTCAACAGGTTATTTTCCTGTTCATCTACTTGCATGGTATATCCAAGCGCACCTTTGGTTCTTGGAATGATCGTGATCTTATGAACCGGAGCTGCATTGGTGCTGTAAGCGGAGACAAGAGCATGACCGATTTCGTGATAGGCGACGATCATTCGCTCTTTTGGCGAAATCACTTTATTTTTCTTCTGTTCACCAGCGATAACGATTTCAATGGCTTCTTCCAGGTCGCGCTGGGCAACAAGTTTACGGCCATCACGCACCGCAAGCAGAGCACCTTCGTTGATGATGTTGGCCAGGTCGGCACCAGAAGTACCGGCAGAGGCACGGGCAATCATGTTGTAGTCAACATTTGGAGCCATTTTGACGTTCTTGGCATGGAGCGTCAGAATTTCCTGACGGCCTTCAAGGTCAGGCAGTTCAACCGGAATACGACGGTCAAAACGTCCGGGACGAGTCAGGGCCGGATCAAGGGTTTCAGGCCGGTTGGTTGCTGCTAAAAGAACGATTCCTTTTGAGCCGTCAAAACCATCCATTTCTGCGAGCAGCTGGTTTAAAGTCTGTTCGCGTTCATCGTTTCCGGAGAAACCGGAACCATCACGTTTTTTACCGATGGTATCGATCTCGTCGATAAAGATAATGCAAGGGGCGTGTTTGCGGGCTTCTTTAAATAAGTCACGAACACGAGCAGCACCACGGCCGACGAACATTTCAACAAATTCCGAACCGGCGATAAAGTAGAACGGAACACCGGCTTCACCCGCTACGGCACGCGCCAATAAGGTTTTACCAGTGCCAGGAGGGCCGACCAGCAATGCACCTTTTGGCATCTTGGCACCAATTTCCGTATATTTGCCAGGATTATTTAAGAAGCTGACAATTTCTTTCAGGTTTTGTTTAGCTTCATCCTGCCCGGCAACATCTTTAAAGGTTGTATGGGTCATTTCTCCTTTATAGACCTTGGCATTGGATTTGGTCTGGTTTCCAAAGCCGCCGAAGCCGCCAAATGGAAATCCGCCCATGCCGCCGTTGTCGTCATCCCCGCCATCATTGGGACTGTCGCTGTTCGGGGTTCCTCCTCCAAACGTAAAGCCGCCGCCAGAGCCATTCATTCTCTTTCGCATATTGCGCATCAGAAGATAGAAGGCTCCCCAGATCAGAATCCAGGGCAGAAGGGTGATCAAAAAGGAAGTGAAGAAGTTGTTTGTCTGACGGACGGGAACTTCCGAGAAGCTCACACCGCCATCAATCAGACGGTCAACCAAACCAGGGTCTTCGACCATGGTTGTGACGTAAGTTTTGCCATCATCACCTTTGAGCTGGTAATTGATGGTATCGCCTTGAATCACGACTTCTTCTACCTGCTTATTTTCTACTTGCTGGAGAAACTGGGAATAGGAGATGCCAGACGTAGTATTGCGGCTGGACCATACGTTTGGCAGAAACAACAGACAAAAGACAATAATAATTCCAAAAGTTAAGAGTAAATATTTCAGATTTTTCTGGTTGGGACTTTTCCCTCCAGAGGTGTTCTTTCTGTTCATAAAGATTCAGTTCCTCTTTCTAAGATGTATGCCTATTATATCGAAAGCTGGCAGTGTAAGCTTGAGGGTGCTAACGATTCGTTTACTTCACAAAATTAAGGACCATTTCCCATACCAATTCGATAATTTTAGGATACATCGGCTGAAATCAATCCGAAATTTGCGACAATTATTTTTTATCGTAGTCAGGATCTCGGATAGTGTAACAGAGTGAAGGCGTTTCCACTATAAGCGTAAGAGAATGTTCATTTTAACTTTAGAATTACTGTTTTTGCTCTTCCGCAGCCCAGATGGTTTTAAAACTGTCTCTTTCCAATTGAATCTTGCCAGTAAAAAACAGTCCCAATTCATCAAAGCAATTGGAACTCTTTTTGAGGCTGGACTAGAAAGGATAAAATTGTTAATTTCCAGAAATGTCAGCACTATATCAGCGAAGGGGAACTGAGGACCTCCTATACCTGTCTCTTATACACATCT
>JADGIS010000233.1 GCA_015233825.1 Erysipelotrichaceae bacterium RD49 | reverse complement strand
TCAAGACTGTAAGGCGACAGGCTTTTGGCTATCATGACGATGGATATTTTTTCCTGAAGATCATCGATGCGTCATACAATACGACAGTCAAGAATCCCAAATCCCACCGGATTTTTCAGTGAGCCTTAAATTACCTTAACCGAATGGCATTGTCAAAATTTTGAAGAATACCGCTGACTGGAATTTCGTATTGGGTATCATCCTTCTCTAAAGTGACGACATCTCCCGGTTGAATTGAATAGAACTTTCCCAGTCGGTATACCTATACACAAGTTTTTAAAAGGATATGATAGAGTGTTAAATATATCGTTTATACTTTCTATTATCTCGTTTGTTAATTATTAAGATTAAAAATAACGAAATGGTGTCATTAGATATTTACTCCTGTATAGGGTTATTTCATCGAATAACAGGATAAATTAAACTATACACGCATAGAAATTTATAGGAAAAGTTAACGTATGAGAAGGCGAAAGCTATGATTCAAGCCTTCTCTGAGTAGATAAATTTCACGATTATACGACTATCTTGTAGTAAAACTCCAACCCGTTCCATGCTTATAGGGTATTTTGGAGTTAAAAATTGCAATCTTGTATAGTGTCATTGACTAGGAAAGTTCTAATTGAAGAATCGATGATTCCATCCAATGCTTGACCAATTTTTCCACTCTCTTTTGAATCGGTAATTTTAAATCGAGGCAGATACAAGATTGCTTCCCTTCCATTTTTCCAGTTTTCCCAGTCAATGGTTCCCTTGATATCGGCTTTTTTCAGCTGCTCGATGGTTTCTGGATCGTTGATCATCCAGATCCGAGGGTAAAAGAAAAGCTGGCCATCTTCGTTCTCATAAATATTCCAAGTATTTACGACGACCCCCTGCTTATCTTTAGAATTGTATAAAAATGATTCCTCAATATTGTTCCATGACATTTTCACAGTAGGGATTGTTCTGAACGTACGGACGATTTCAATATCAGTCCACTGATGCAGGTTGTTCACAATCCCTGCAGGAATTGGATCATTGGTTATGCCAGTTACCGAATCACTTACAGACTCGCCTTTCAGCTGATAACTTACAGGTCTTCCTTCCAGAAAGTAATCTATCCCTCGAGAATTCAAAATACCGATAGAAGTTATAATTTGGTTTCCAAAATACAGCAGACCAATCTGTAAACCAATAAGACAGAGCATCTGCAGTCTGTAAATCCACTTATGCTGGCTGAGAAAGCGGCGGGAAGTCTCCTGAGCCGTAATCTTTTTAGAAACGGTTTTGGTTTTCTGTTTTTTCTTTTTGGGATTTTTCTTGAGCAGCGGAACCTGATTGATCAAAACGGCAGCTGCAATCAAGACAAGGCTCTGCAATAAGAAAATATACAGAATCAATGCTGGCAGATTCTGTAAAGGAATCAGGACAACCAGAGCAAGGAGTAAAATCAGATACGGAATCCGGCAGGCTTTGAAAAGCATCACTAAGACATTTTGAATCAGGGTCTTTTTATGAATTCCAAAGATCCGCAGCAGCCGCAGTTCCTGTCTTCGTTTCCAGATCCAGACAAAGAGCGTCTCCGCTTGCAAGATGGTCAGAAACAAAAAAGAAAGAAGAATGCACAGCGTAATGGGCATATTGCCAGACGAAAACGGATCTCGTGAAAGCAGCCGGTTTATATTGGTTTCCACCATACGGTCTACGGTTGGCTTTGTATCGACTGCCTCTTCGTAGCCTTTCTTTGGTTCGATAAAAGCGATGATGTTCTTTTTGTTCTGGATTCTCTTCGATACAATCGGCTGGCTGATAAAGGAGCGAATCAAATTTCCATTGCTGCTCCAAGTGCTGGAGTAGTTTTCAAGAACGCCTGAAAGAATATAGGTTTCTGTAATT
The DNA here is from genome assembly GCA_015233825.1 of Erysipelotrichaceae bacterium RD49. GTDB lineage: Bacteria > Bacillota_I > Bacilli_A > Erysipelotrichales > Erysipelotrichaceae > Allobaculum. The sequence goes on along the minus strand of JADGIS010000233.1, from coordinate 948 downwards.
TCTTCAAAATCTTCTTTATCTTTCGGATTTTCCTTTCGAATCATCAGTTCGATCGGCTGTCCGGTCTCGTAACTGATCCCCATTCCATCCAAAACGGTGGCTTCCATGGCAATTTCGTTTTCCGTTTGGGGCAGCTGCCCGGTTTTCAGCTTCAGCCCTGCCATTTCAAAAAATGAAGGATCTGCAATTCCAACAGATCCGAATTGCTGTTCAATTTCAACCTCTTCGCGTGATCCACTGCTTTCTACGGCTTGCGTTTTTTTCTGGACCAGCGTTCCTTCAATGGTCTGTGTGCCGACTGTCTCAAACAGAGGATTGAGCTTTAATTCTGAAAGATCATTTTCGGAGAGGCCGTAGTAAGCAGCCGTCCATCTGCCATAGGTTTCATCTGCTTGTTTTTGCTGGTAAAACTGGGAAACGGCACTGAATGTCAGAACAACCAGGCAGAAAATTGTCTCCATCCAGAACATTCGCGAAAATGTGGTGACCAGCTTTCTATTGGAGGAGAAATATCCTTTAGTCTGGTTCATACTGGCTTTCCTTTCTACTTTTGTAAACCAGGATCCTGCCAGCTTTTTTGGCCAGGGCTAAATCCTGGTCGATGTCCGGAATGGTCTGGTCAAAATGAGAAAAATTCGTTTGGGAAAGCTCAAAGTTCTGCTTTGAACGGATCCCATCCAGATCTTCGCCAGTCTTCCTCATCCATGAGCAGCTATCCAGAACGATTTGTCTTTTATGGCCCCCAAGATAGAATTTAGATACATGTTCAATTTCAAGCTTTTCTTTTACCATGGATAACTTTCAGTTTGGATTTCCTTTCTCCTGAATAATTCATAGATTTTTTCACAAGTCTATTTTCAGGTGTTTTGTTCTAGAATCAAGGACAAAATAGATGATATTTTAATTGCTCGTCCAATTTTCAGTTAGAAAGAGTTTGTTGTAATTGAA
>JADGIS010000232.1 GCA_015233825.1 Erysipelotrichaceae bacterium RD49 | reverse complement strand
TCGATTTTAATGTACCCCCCTCCACCCCAAATAATGTGGATATCTGGAATGCTGGCCGTTTTGTCCTTAATTCCAAGACACAAACAACAAAAATCAGTCTGTGAAAAGACTCATGAATTATTCAGGTCTCTAACATGAAATTTGATGAAGTGATCAGTATAGAAAATAATCTGAATGTCAAAGGAAATGAAACTGCGGTTGTCGATGGAGTGCTTTTGAAGTCCCTGTTCTACAATGCTTGTAAAGGGAAAGACTTCCCGAAGATAACTTTTTAGGAGATGAATACTATAATGGCTTGTACTACAATTCTCGTTGGCAAAAATGCCACATATAATGGCTCGACCATGATTTCCCGTAATGATGATAACGGTACCGGACGTTTTGATATCAAAAAATTCACCGTTGTTATGCCGGACCAGCAGCCAAGACTTTATCGTTCTGTTTTATCGCATGTTGAAATTCCACTGCCCAATGATCCCATGCGTTATACTTCCGTTCCGAATATTGATGTGGAAGCCAAGCAGCGCGGCCTGTGGGCAGCGTCCGGAATCAATGCGGCCAATGTTGCGATGACCGCAACCGAAACCATTACCACCAACCCTCGTGTTTTAGCGGCTGATCCAATGGTTGAGTATGTACCCGCATCTGAAGGCAAGCCAGAAAAAGCAGGCGGAATTGGGGAAGAAGATATCGTCGTCCTTGTATTGCCCTATATCCATTCCGCTCGTGAAGGGGTTAAGCGTTTAGGCAGCCTGCTCGAAGAATATGGCACTTATGAAAATAACGGCATCGCCTTCTCAGATCACGATGAAGTCTGGTATCTGGAAACCGTTGGCGGCCATCATTGGATTGCCCGCCGGCTGCCGGATGACTGCTATTCTGTTATCGCCAATGAATTCTCGATTGATTTCTTTGATTTAGAAGATGCCGCCACTACCCAGAAAAACTTTATGGCTTCTCCTGATCTCAAAGATTTTATTGAGGAAAACCACCTCGATCTTTCTACTGATGGAACCTTTAATGCCAGGCTTGCTTTTGGCAGCCATACAGACTCCGACCATGTTTACAACACTCCGCGTGTCTGGTATGGCCAGCGCTACTTTAACCCATCCAGCTTTGTTGCCAGTGCTGACGATCTGGAAAAAGGCCCGGCCAGCGACAAATTAGCCTGGTGCTTAAAGCCAGAAAACAAGATTACGGTTGAAGATATCAAATATGTTCTTTCGGCAACCTATCAAGGCACTCCATACAGCGTCTTTACCAGCAGCCCGAAAGCCGGCTTGTACCGTCCAATCGGCATCAACCGCACGATCTTTGCTTCGATTGCTGAACTGCGCAATGATGTTCCCGCTGAAATTTCCGCTGTGGAATGGATTTCCTTTGGATCCAATGTCTACAACACGATCATTCCAGTCTATACCAATATCAATACGGTTCCGGCCTACCTTTCCAATACAACAGCTACAGTCAACACGAATAACTTCTACTGGTGCTCTCGCTTAATCGGCGCTTTGGCTGATCCGCATCATGATCAGGAAATCGTCTTCATTGAGCGCTACCAGCAGGCTGTAGACTCCCAGGCAAGAGCCATTATGCTCAATGGGGAAAGAAGCTTTAAACCTGGTGAAAGTGCCGTTAACTTCTGTGATGCGCAAAACCAGAAAATCTGCGATATGGTCCAGAAAGAAACCGACACTTTGCTCAACCAGGTTCTCTTTACCGCATCCATGCTGATGCGCAACGGTTATGCCAGAGCAGATAACTAAAAACTAGCAAGGATCAATTATCCTTCCAATTTCATTTTTCTAAATGAACTGTTTAGCCAAGAAAAGCTGTCTTTCTTAAAGAAGGGCAGCTTTTGCTCATTCTGGCTTCATCACTGCAGCTGTAGCAAGCAGAGTATAAGCTTGACGGTAGGGCTGAACTGGTGGCCAAATTCTGCATCACTTGATCGATTGAATGGGGCATTTTTCTGGATCAAGAGGTTCTATTCAAAAAAACTCAAAAAAACTCAAAATAATCACAAAAAGCGCACGAACCAACTCGTGCGCTTTTCAACATGCAACTCTTCAATGCGTTCTAGATTTTCCGCTAGCTGCGGCGAAACAAGGAGAAGCCCTTTTTTTCATACGGCTTTGCTTCAATCCCTTTGAGATCATAGCCGGTTTGGGCAATGGCTTGGGCCAGTGCCGTTTGATCCAGCGGCTGTTCAGAAAGGATTTCGGTTGTTCCCTTGCGATGCGAGGAAGTGACTTTTTTGACATCAAATTGTTTATAGATGACCTGATTGATATGCGACTCACACATCCCGCACATCATGCCATCAATTTTTAACGTTGTTTTTTCCATTTTGATCTCCAATCTTTAATTCTTTAAACCAAAACGTTTAGATGGCTGGACGATGGAACTCTTTTTATGAACAGCCATTGGTTAGTTCATACTTACTTACTGCTCCAGCATACCATATTTCATCCAAAGAAGAACAAGCCATCAAGACCAGTTTTGGATTGGCAGTCGAAGATTTCTTCTGAAATCGTTTTCGGAGAAAACCCAGTGGAAAGATACAGTCGGGGGAAAAAATGGAGACTTGCATATTTCGGTTTAAGAATATTTAGGAATAGTCCCTAATCTAACTGATTGTTTAACACAAGATAACATCTGAGTTCTGAAGCTTTCTTTTTATGACAGGTTAGAATTTCTCTTAAAAGGAGGTTCGCTATGTCTATTCATTCAGAAACGAAAGAATTCATTACACAACTCCATGACCGTTTTGAACCCTTTCTTGATGAGAAACAGTCTCGTATTTTCGCTGGCATCATTGCAGATCTCT
>JADGIS010000231.1 GCA_015233825.1 Erysipelotrichaceae bacterium RD49 | reverse complement strand
GTAATGACATTGTACAGGAATTAAAGACATTTGACATTCACCTGTCAGGTGAAAATCACAATGGTCGGAAGCACGTTTCATAAAGGTGTTTCCGACCATTTTTAGATTTATATGAATTGTTCAGGTAAAATAGCCTTATAACCTAAACTCTACTCAATTTTTTAACTATGAACCAGAAAATGTTGAGATTTCATCTTAGATAAAGAAGATTTTTACTACTCTAGCAGCACTTATCCATAGTAAAATTTAACGATGTGCACATTTGCCGCCCGAAAATTTTACAACTGTATATTTCTTTATCTAAAGTAATTTCACTATACTTCCATTCGGTGCTCATCTCCATAGTTCAAGACTTTGCAGAGTTTAAGTTATAAAATTTTAAGTTATAAAATATGGAAAGAAAATCCTGCTTTTTACCATCGGCTTTGAAGACCAGCCAGCTGGTTTCAGCATCAGGGCTCAGGTTTAAAGAGATCTTCTTTGGATTGAAAACCAAATCAAAGAGAAAGTAAAAGCGGTCTGCAAAAAGGACTGTTTAGAGGAATAGTATGAAACAAGTCAAAAAGAGCATCAAACCAATGGTCACGCGGCTTCAACAATGGGATGAGCAAGCCGCTTTGGAAGAGGCAGAGTCCGCTGCCTTTGCCAAAGAACTGGGTGACTTTGATCCTGCTTTTGCCAATATGTTTAAACCCGTTCCAGGAGAACGGTATTTTACCGCATTAGACTGCGTATCGGGCCGGGATCCTTTTGGCCTGATGACCCGCCCGCTTAAAAACCCAACCGGGGTATTGATCACCTTTGAGGGCAATGATGGAGCCGGAAAAACCACCGCGATTGAAAAAGTCTATGAGCGCTTGAAAAAAGATGGTGCTGATGTGATTTTAACCCGGGAGCCGGGCGGTTCACGGATTGCTGAAAAGATCCGGGACCTGCTTTTGGATGTCAACAATACAATGGATCCCAAAACGGAAGCCCTGCTCTATGCTGCCAGCCGACGAGAACATTTGGTTTCCACCATTCTGCCGGCCCTGAAAAAGAACCAGATCGTCTTATGCGACCGCTATCTGGATTCATCACTCGCCTATCAGGGCGAAGGGCGCAATCTTGGCCTTAAAGAAATCGAAGAGCTCAATGACTTTGGCCTGGAAGGCTTCCGGCCGGATTTAACTTTATTTTTTGCCTTGGATCCCAAAACCGAAGCCAAGCGGATGAAGCAGCGCGGGGATTTAAACCGTCTTGACCAGGAGGGAATGGAATTCCACCAGAAAGTGCGGGATGGCTTTGAAAAGCTTTTAAAGCAATATCCTGAACGCATCGTGGCCATTGATGCTTCCAAGTCGAAAGAAGAAGTCCAAAAAGAAGCAACGGATATCGTTTTGAAATTTTTAGATCTGAGTGTCGATCTGCCGATGCCCATAGATTTTCATGTCGTGAATGGGTTGCTGGAAGATTAGAAGAGATAGCGAAATGATTGATAAAAAACTATTCAAAGAGCAGCAGCCGGTAGCCTTTCGGACGCTGAGCAATGCCTTGAAATCGGACCGATTGTCCCATGCTTATTTGTTTTATGGCCCGGGTGGGGCAACCAAATCCAGGATTGCCCTTTTACTGACCCAGTCAATCAGCTGCAAACATTGTGATGAAGATGGCTTTGCCTGCCAGGAATGCACGTCCTGCAAGCAGATTGAGCGGGATGAAAATCCAGATGTCTATTGGCTGCGCCCGGGCGGCCTGCGGCAGACCAAACCGCTCAGCCGCAAAGAACTGACGGCCTGGTGGAAAAACGAGCTGGTCGTGCGCGAGCAGAAAACGTGGCGGATCAAAAAAGAAGACATTCTCGCCATCCAGGAAGCGTTTGCGGCGGGAGCAATTACCAATGCGGATCACCAAACCTATATTCTCGAACAATATGATGCTGCCACTCCATCCGCATCCAATTCGCTGCTGAAGTTCCTGGAAGAGCCCAAGTCGAACCTGACCGGCATTTTAACGGTTGATGAACTCAGCAATGTGCTGCCGACGATTGTTTCGCGCTGCCAGCTGATTCCATTTCGTGCCCGCAGCCGGGCTGCCTTGGTCAATGAATTGGAAGAGATGATCGATGATTCGGAGCTGGTCGAAATTCTGGCCTGGTCGGAATACGATCTCAACCGGGCTGGCAGTTTACTGGAAGAAGAAGCTGCCTTTGAAATCCGGGATGCCGCGCAAGCCTTCTGGCCAAACCGCACCAAGCATACGGCGCTGGTTGATTTGCAGCTGGGAGTCTTTGCCAAAGATGCTCACCCTTCCAGGCCGGCTGTGGAGTTTTTTTTACACTGCCTGCTCTACTATTTAGAGAAAGATCAAACCATGGATTTGATGCATTTAGATTTGCGGATGATCTTGCTAGAAGGCATTGATGCCCTGCGGCTGCCTTTGGATCCTGCCCTTTTGCTGGAGCGGATCGCCAACGGGACTCGCAAGCGCTCCTTGCGCCATTAGAAATTGGCATCGGCATCTGGACTCGCTATTGTGTACTAGAATGGTTAAATAAAAAAATCGTGCCAGGCATCAGGTCCACTGGATCTGGTTGCTTGGAGCCTGTTTAGGACATGGAGCGGGAATCCTCGGCCATTCAATGACCGAGATGAAAGCGACTGGTGCATAAAGATGCATCACTGGATGTTATATCTTTTTTATTTTACTTAAGCATATTTAATCATATTTATGATATACTATATACATGAAGAAAAACAATCTGGTGCATGGTAGAACCACTGTGTACAACATGAATTACCATATTGTTTGGTCGGTGAAATACAGGCGGAAAGTCATTACTCCTGAAGTTGAAGACTACATGAGAGAAGTA
>JADGIS010000230.1 GCA_015233825.1 Erysipelotrichaceae bacterium RD49 | reverse complement strand
TTTGTATAGTGGCCAGATCCAATAAATTCCGGTTCACCATCCTCTGACCGCTTTGCCTGTGTCTTGAATCGACTCAAGGTGCTCAGTCCGATTCCAAGGTTGTCTGCACATTCTTTCATCGTCAGATTGGGATGGTCTTTAACATATTGAAGGGCGTCTCTTCGCTGCTCTTCGGTAATTTGTTTTCGTTTGTTTGCCATAGAAATACTCTCCTGTTCGTTTTGAATTGTAGCTCTATGACATAGAACCGGTTAGGAACAAACTCTATTCGGTTTGTCCACTAATTATTCTAACTTCAATTGCCGATGAGGCTGGATTGGATGCAGAAGATGTAAACCATATGTTGTATAGTGATCTGTACAAACGCGAAGTCAATGAGGATGAAATGGAATTCAGAGCACTTGGCATTGAATCGGTTCCTTACTTTATCATCGATACTGAAGTCATTCCTGAACATCTCACCAAAGAAAAGATGATGGAAGTTTTGAAAAAGCATATGGAACATCCAGTTCTTGATCGCTAGCAATCAAGAACTGGATGGATTCTGAACCAGGTTTTAAATCAAAAATCGAACCATAGATTCAACCAGATTTTGACTAGAATTCAACCAAGTCATGCAGTAAACCTAATGGTTTACCGTATGGCTTGGTTTTTTCTTTCCTTTTCTGATTGAACTACTGATCAGCCACTGGACAGAGGTTTTACAAATAAGGGCTAGAAGCTGGCAGAGTTGGAATTGGATCGGATCGGATTGAACAGAACTGAGCAGAAGTCGGGATTGAGGATGGCTTTGGATGATTAGGGCGGATAAGAGGAAATCCTTCTATGCAGAAACGTATGGAATAATCGGTTTTTAAAGAAATTTGTTGAGCAGTGAGAGCAGAATGGCGGTTTTTACGTATATGCAAGTAGAAAGGGGAGAAAGATCTTGAATGAAGAAAAGAATTCATAAAAACGTTCTTGGTAAAAGCCAAAAAATTGATCAAGAGAATGAGCACATTCATGACGAAAGAATCGCTCAAGCCATTGCTGATGCCTGTTTCTTGGATGACGTGTTTGGCAAGACGCTCCTGGAAAACTGCTCGGATGAGGAAAGAAATGAGATTGCTAAAGGAATTCTCGAACCAATTCTCAATGTATCGGGTTTACAGATTGTCGACAGTATGGCCCAAAAGGACATGCAGGAGTTGTACAGCCATTCTGCCCGGATGGACTTTTGGGCACGAGACAAAGAAAGGCAATCTTATGACATCGAGTTTCAAATGCATCCGCCCTTGAGTTTTGCCAGACTCGAAACCTATGCTGCAGTCCTGATCAAAAGCGGACTCAGGCCTGGAGAGGACTATAGCCAGCTTAGGGATGCATGGGTAATCTTCATTACAAAGGAACGCTGCTAGAGCGATTCTGGTGAAGAAATCTTCAACGATAAACCGGTACGTCGCTTCGAATTAGCAGAAGTATTAGACAATAACCAGTTAAAACTGGTTGAAAATTCGCATTACCATCTGTTTGTTGTCAATGCATTGTATGATGGAGATGACCCACTTGGAGATTTAATACATGATCTGGGCACTAACCAAGTAACAGAAATTAAAATGCCAGCTTTACAAGAGACAGAAAGGCGATTTAAAGAAGAGGAGGACTACCAAATTATGTTCAGTACGTATACAGACTTGGTAAAAGAGGAACGAGCCGAAGCAGAAAAAGCCAAAGCAGAAGCGAAAAAAGCGCAAGCAGAAGCAAAAAAAGCGCAAGCAGAAGCCAAAGAACTTCAAGCAAAAGTAAAAGAGCTTCAAGCAAAAGTAAAAGAACTTCAGGCTTAATCAATCGCTAGCAATCAAGAACTGGATGGATCCTGAACCAGATTTTAAATCAAAAATTGAACCATAGATTCAACTAGATTTTGACTAGAACTCAACCAACAAGCCATGCAGTAAACCTAATGGTTTACCGTGCAGAAGTATTAGACAATAACCAATTAAAACTAGTTGAAAAGTCGCATTACCATCTGTTTGTTGCCAATGCATTGTATGATAAAGATGACCCAATTGGTGATTTAATACGTGACCTGCGCACTAATCAAGCAGCAGAAATTAAAATGCTAGCTTTACAAGAGACAGAAAGGCGATTTAAAGAAGAGGAGGACTACCAAATTATGTTCAGTACGTTTACAGATCTGGTGAAAATGATTCAAGATGAAGTAAAAGCAGAAGCAGAAGAAAAGTTGAATCAATCGATTCGTGAATACTTTCGCCAAGGCGAAAAGGATGTCAGGCTCATCGCAAAGGTTCTGGATACTTCTGTTGAACATGTTCAGGAGATTCAGAGGGAAATGGAGGAGAATTTGCCTAAATCCTAATATGTATTTTGACTTCTCATGCACGAGTAAGCCGTTTTTTAGTTTCACAGCAATAATTGGCAGTTTCAGAACGATGGAGCCGAATACGGCTCCTTTTTACTTAAATGGCGAGGAAGATTTGAGTCTAAAAGCCGATAAGACTCAGTCTAATTGAGTCTAAAAGCCGATAAGAGTCAATCTGGTTTAATCTCAACGTGAGTTTGATGGAATAGTTTGAGACTAAAGGACAGGGTAGACTTGGGGATTGATATGCAAGTCGAGGAGATAAATAGAGCACTCTCATAAAGTTTAGGTGATAAATGAATAAATTATTAACTAATTATTAAGAAAATATTGACCAAGTGGTTCTTGTGGAGTCTGTCGATCTCAAAGAAAGCTTAGAGCATCTCCAGCTCCACTTGATCTGAAAAAAAGGCCGCACTAAAAAAGGAAAAATACAAGTTTAATTTTTAACGCTGGCTGTTGACTGCTTTTTCGTCTTTTAACCAGGCATCTGCATGGATGTTCACACATCCTAGAA
>JADGIS010000022.1 GCA_015233825.1 Erysipelotrichaceae bacterium RD49 | reverse complement strand
AAATATAAGAGTTTGATTTCGATGTCATTCACAAGTCCCGGATGTAAGAGGTTTGACTATCCGCGATAACTCTATGTTAATCCACGTCCTTAGATGGCGGAGTCAGCAGCGAAACCATTAACCTGTGAGAATCCACGTATATCAGAAGGGTTTAATAGCTGATGAATCCATTCCGGGATTTGTGCATGACATCGAGAAAAAACTTCAAAATTTTGAAATAGGGCCTTTTGCGCCTTGACGTAGGGGGCTTTCATATCAGATTGCACGCGAAAATCAAATTATTTTGCACTTCAAAACGGTAAATTCGTCAGTTTATTTTGTACAAAATATCGATATCACCTATGACTCATCAAATAATCTTGCATTGAGTGAGTGCCTTCGGCAGGACCAGCTTGCGCAGCTGGACCGCGGCTCGCTCAGCTCCGGAAGTTTGTTTTTTCTTCCTGCTTCACTCGCAGCCCATCTTCGCATAGACGGCTGTTCACTGACAAGGGTCGCTGGCGCTTAAACCCTTGTCAGCTCCGTCCCTCTATGCTTTCTGGTCTTTGTGAGCGTGGCGATGGAAGAAAAAAGCGTTCTCCCGTAGAGAGTATATAGCATTTGCTGATCAATTCGAAAAGTCGCCATACAACCGAAAATGATGCAATTCTATCGGAGGAATAAAATGTACTACATAATCAAATGGACTTTACTTATCGTATTGTAAGAATCATAACCTTGCTAGAGAGATTCAAGATTCGTAAATCTCGCTAAGATAGTAGTGGTTAGACTCATTGCTAAGGTGCAAGCTTTTTCAGCAAAACCGTTTTTTTCTTGCACCTTATTATCATAAAATTTATGAATCCATCGATAGGTAAAGAAAATTTGATTTAATCAGCATATACTACATAGTACAAATAATAGTGATTGAAAACGTCAGAATAAATTTCATAGACTATGTAGATCAAAAACAATTTACTTTGACGAATTTCTTCAAAAAACGTACAACAGAATATGACGCATAACAAACACAGCTTTCTTAATTGAATGTTGATTCAAGCCCTGCTGGAGTAGGAATAATTGATTGTCCAGAATAGAGTAACTGGTTGCTCCGGCCGGAAAATATACAGCCACAGGATTCACCCCTACGTGTGTAGGGATAACTAGCTACCACCGTGGTTTTCCCATTTAAGCATGGATTCACCCCTACGTGTGTAGGGATAACATGGATCATCCCGGAAACAACCAGAGAGCTGAGGACTCACCCCTACGTGTGTAAGGATAACAGTATGTTTTTGCCATGTTATTTCCTTTCTGCGGATTCACCCCTACGTGTGTAGGGATAACTCGTATGTGTGTTTGACTGCAACCACATCCTTGGATTCACCCCTACGTGTGTAGGGATAACGAGGCCTGATTTCCAGCGCATGGTCCAGGACAGGATTCACCCCTACGTGTGTAGGGATAACTGCTTCTTGGGTTAGCGGCCTTAATCGAAGCAAGATTCACCCCTACGTGTGTAGGGATAACGCTACACCTTGAATGCCTTGAGGACCTTTGATGGATTCACCCCTACGTGTGTAGGGATAACCACTATATCAAGAATAATAATGAACATTGTGCGGATTCACCCCTACGTGTGTAGGGATAACTTTTCGAATTTGACACAGTGGTCACTCATATCGGATTCACCCCTACGTGTGTAGGGATAACCAATCGATATACGCTTGGCCTGTTGTCCAAAGGGATTCACCCCTACGTGTGTAGGGATAACTCCGGCATTGTGGTCATGCTGGCGGATGGATCGGATTCACCCCTACGTGTGTAGGGATAACAAAAGTTTTCGACCCAGCGCTTTGGACCGATGGGATTCACCCCTACGTGTGTAGGGATAACCTGCAATGCTGACCTTGACAATATTCGCGCCAGGATTCACCCCTACGTGTGTAGGGATAACGATCCAAAGCCTATGTGGATGCCCGTAAACTAGGATTCACCCCTACGTGTGTAGGGATAACGATCAGAACTTTTCAAAGCAATGTGGAAAATGGGATTCACCCCTACGTGTGTAGGGATAACCCTCATTGAGTATTCGCACCGCGTCTTTATAAGGATTCACCCCTACGTGTGTAGGGATAACAAAGAAGAATCTACTGCATCGAGCTTAATCAAGGATTCACCCCTACGTGTGTAGGGATAACTCTTGCAAGCTGAGCATGAAGTGCGTGAAGCAGGATTCACCCCTACGTGTGTAGGGATAACCGCATCAATAAATTTGGCTTGCACTTCGAACAGGATTCACCCCTACGTGTGTAGGGATAACAGTGCTCCGACAATGGGCAATTGCGGATGGCCGGATTCACCCCTACGTGTGTAGGGATAACTTGTAGCCGAAGATCCAGAAGGCGATGAGTATGGATTCACCCCTACGTGTGTAGGGATAACAAGATCCGTTACCGGACATATAAAAAAGCCGGGGATTCACCCCTACGTGTGTAGGGATAACGCAAGTATTTGCGATGCTCGCGTCCGGCTTTGGGATTCACCCCTACGTGTGTAGGGATAACGCCGTGCTTGACAGCAAATTGATTCCCGGCAGGGATTCACCCCTACGTGTGTAGGGATAACCAACCTTAATGGTATTCAAAATGAACTTTTCTGGATTCACCCCTACGTGTGTAGGGATAACTTCATCTTCCAGGCGGTGAGTTCTCCTGAAGAGGATTCACCCCTACGTGTGTAGGGATAACTGTCTTTGCCTCAAGTTGAGGAGCTGTACTTTGGATTCACCCCTACGTGTGTAGGGATAACGCTATGAATCGACTTTAAATAAAGCTCAGACTATAGCGAAGTATCATAAAATTCATTAACTTAGAGATTTATGGTGTTTACGAATTTTATTTTGGCTTTACCATTGAGAGAGAAATCCGTTTACGACGGACATCGGTATCAACAACATATACCGTAACAATTTGACCAGTATGAACCACCTCATTCGGATCCTTAACAAATCGGTCAGCGAGGCGCGAAATATGAACCAAACCATCTTCGTGTAACCCGATATCAACAAACGCTCCAAAGCTGGTTACATTACGAACAGTGCCCTGGAGTTCCATGCCGGGAGTCAGATCTTCAATTTCAAGAATCCCTTTTTTCAGAATCGGGCCATCGAGTGAGTCACGTGGGTCAAGCCCGGGGCTTTGGAGCTCTTTGATAATATCAGTGACAGTGTATTTATCACTGCCTAATTCTTTAGCAAGATGATCGGGATTTATGCGGGTTAGCTTATCCTTAAAACTCTTGGCGTGCAGATTAGCCAATGATAAATGTTCATGGTCGAGCAAACGCTGGGTTAATGGATAACTCTCAGGATGGATACCGGTATTATCTAATGGATTTTCACCATTAACTACTCGAAGAAATCCAATGCTTTGCTCGTAGATCTGATCGGAAAATAAGCCTTTAAGCTGATCACGGTTTGTGATTGGGGCGCTTGCTCTGGTTTTTAGAATCTTATTGATCTGTGGCTTTTTCAGACCAGAAACATGGCGGAGCAGGGAAAACGATGCGGTATTGATGTTAACGCCGACCTGGTTTACGGCTTTATCTGTAACGAAATCCAATGTCTCCTTGAGTTGTTTTTGTGGCACATCATGCTGGTACATGCCTACACCAAGAGATTGTGGATCGATTTTGACTAACTCAGAAAGCGGATCTTGGATTCGACGTCCGATGGAGATCGCTGATCTTTTTTCGACAGGAAGATCTGGAAATTCTTCTTTAGCTAGTTCGCTAGCAGAATAAACAGACGCGCCAGCTTCGGATCCGATTAGGTAAGAAATATCAGGGTAATCTTTGAGAATATCGGTGATGAGATCGACGGATTCACGGCTTGCAGTGCCATTGCCGATGACAACAACTGTTGGATGGTATTGATTCAGCAGCTTTTTTGTTTCGCGGACTGCTTCCTGATAAATCGGGGAGTCTGGCTGCGGCTTTTTTCCTTTACCCACAAATTTAAACGGAAAAACAACAGTAGTAGCTAACAATTCGCCCGAATCGGATAAAACAGCAAGCTTGCATCCATTCACGTAACCTGGATCCCACGAAAGCATAACTTGTCCTTTTAAAGGTCTTGCCATAAGTAGATGCTCAAGGTTGGCCGCAAATCCCTTAATCGCATCTTCATAAGCCTTTTCGCGCAGATTCGAGCGGATTTCGCGTTTGATACTGGGAAGGATTAAGCGAATGAGAGCATCATGAATAACAGCTTCCAGATATTCGCGGGAAGGAGAATTACGACGTAAAAGCTTGCGCTGAAGCATCTGCTCAAGCTTAACATTATCACTAGTAATTGAAACGGTAAGTACTTTTTCTTTTTCGCCACGATCTAATGCCAATAGACGATGGCTTGGTAGTTTGTTTAGTGGATTGGAAAACTCGTAATACTGTTCATAAACTCCTTGTTCATCAACTGCATCCTTTTTTAAAGTACTTGTGATGGATTCATATTTAAGCAAATTTTCTCGGATCATCGACCGCAACTCAGCATTATCGCTGATCTTTTCGGCTAAAATGTATCCAGCTTGCTCAAGACCTTCATCGTCCGTCAAGGTTTTAGGATCGTATTTTTGCTCCCAGATTTTGTCTGCAAGTGGTCCAAAGCCTTTAGCAATTGCTTCACTGGCTTTTGTTTTCCGCTTTTCTTTATATGGTCGGTAAATTTCTTCCAAAGAGGCCAGAGTTTCTGCGCCTTCAATTGCTGATTTCAATTCTTTGGTGAGTAGTTTCTTTTCTTCCAGAATCTGCATAATAGATTCTTTGCGGTCTTGCAAAGAATTTTGATATTTCCAAGTTTGTTCGATGCTGCGAAGTTGGTCTTCGTCCAGATTTCCGGTCTGATCTTTACGATAGCGGGCAATAAAAGGAATCGTAGCTCCTTCATTAAGGAGGTCCAAAGCACTCTGCACTTGCGAGGGTTTTAGATTAAGTGTTTTTGAGATGTTTTCAATCATGGTCATGTCCTTAGTTTAGGGTGAATGATGGATAAAAATCAAATGGATAGAGAATAGAGATGGACTAATTTCATACAGACATAATATATGGAAGAAAATGTCCAAGATTCTGACTGAAGTAGACACTATAAATATATTGAAAGAGAATTGAAAATAGTGAAAACCAAGATCAAGCTGTGGATATCATCATCTGGCTTTATAGTGTTTTACGTCTACCTTTTGACAGAAAAGTCAGATGTGCCTATAATTGGGACAACGATGTTGAAGAGGACATGATTTTAGGCCTTCTGATCCAGAAAGAAGGGCGGCTGATGTGAGCCCTTTGACGAAGTCTAAGGTTACTCCCTCGGAATCGCTCCTGAAAGGGAAGCCGTATTGCTGCGTTAAAGCATTTGAGAGCAGACTTCATCTTATATTTACTAATTTTAAAACAAAATGACTAGTAAAATATTGTTGTGATGATCGTTTTTATTGATTTATCCATACCAATAACGATTTGCCAGCCTATCTATAATTAAACGGAATTAATTTATCTGTTGCTTTGAAGTCTGAATTAAGGTGGTACCGCGCGTCAGCGTCCTTACGGAGGCTGGCGCTTTTTTTATGGGATTTTAGAGCATTTCTCTGGAATCTTCGTAGCTCTATCTGGTTATCTTGGGATAAGCAGATGGAACGATTCATTTCGCCTTGTATTCAGTATTTAAACTTGGCGAAAAATAGTTATGCATTATATCAGGAAAGGAAGATTAAAAAGATATGGAACTCGTTAATATTCTCGAAGACGAACATCTGTCCACGCTCAATCACTCAGCAGCCCATCTGCTGGCTCAGGCTGTTAAGCATCTGTATCCACAAGCGAAATTCTGGGTAGGCCCAGTTATCTCCGATGGTTTCTATTACGATATGGATCTTGGTGATGTAAATCTGACAGATGCAGATCTGGAAAAGATCGAAAAAGAGATGAAGAAAATTGCCAAAGATGGCAAACGAATCGTCCGCCGCGAGGTTTCAAAAGACGAAGCCCGCGAAATGTTTAAGGATGATCTATACAAAGAAGATCTGATCGATGGTCTGGAAGATGGCAATATCACGGTCTACAGTCAGGGAGATTTCACTGATCTCTGCCGCGGACCGCACGTTGATTCTGTTAAAGAACTCAAACACGTAAAATTGCTCAAGCATTCTGGTGCTTATTGGAAAGGTGATAAAAACAACAAAATGCTGCAGCGTGTATATGGAATCGCCTTCGACACGAAAGAAGATTTGGATTCCTACCTTGCTGCGTTAGAAGAAGCAAAGAAACGGGACCACAAAAAACTCGGGCGCGAGATGAACTTGTTCACGATTTCTGAATATGCTCCTGGTATGCCAATTTTCTTGAGCGACGGCATGGTGTTAAGAAATCTGCTCGAAAGCTATTGGTATGATACTCACACTAAACATGGTTATAAATTTATCAAAACCCCAATTATCATGTCGCGTGAACTTTGGGAACGTTCCGGCCACTGGGATCACTACAAACAGAATATGTATACAACCAAGGTGGATGACCGCGATTTTGCGATTAAGCCGATGAACTGCCCAGGCGCGCTGCTTGTTTATAACAATGACCTTCATTCCTACAAAGATTTACCACTTCGTATTGGTGAACTTGGACAAGTACATCGTCATGAGGCATCCGGTGCGTTAAATGGCTTGTTCCGCGTTCGGACCTTTACTCAGGACGATGCCCACATTTTCTTAACTCCAGATCAGATCGAATCCGAAGTTAAAGAAGTGCTGAACCTGATCGATGAAATGTATGGTGTATTTGGATTACCGTATTCGATCGAACTCTCGACTCGCCCAGAAAAAGACTACATCGGTACCGTTGAAATCTGGGATCAGTCTGAAAAAGCTTTGGCAGAAGCATGCCGTGCAGCAGGCAAAGATTTCGTTGTGAATCCTGGCGATGGTGCTTTCTATGGTCCAAAACTGGATATCCATATTAAAGACTCTCTCGGCCGTGATTGGCAGTGTGGAACGATCCAGCTGGACATGAACTTACCAGAACGATTTGAATGCACCTATGTGGATGCCGATGGCTCTCGCAAAACACCATTGATGCTGCACCGCGTTGTTTATGGATCGATCGAACGCTTTATTGGTATTTTGATTGAACACTTTGGCGGGCACTTCCCATTATGGCTGGCTCCAAAGCAGATCGTTGTGATCCCAGTCCATCAGGAAAAACATCTCGAATATGCAAATAAAGTTGCAAAAGCATTAGAAGATATGGGAATGCGTGTCAGCGTAGATGATCGTAACGAAAAACTTGGCTATCGGATTCGTGAAGCTCAGATGAAGAAGATCCCATACCAGATCGTTGTTGGGGATCACGACATCGAAGAAGGCACTGTCAATGTCCGTAAATCCGGATCAAAGGCAGCCAATACAATGCCATTACAAGAAGCGCTTGATAAATTCAAGCAGGAGGTAGATGATAAATGTCTTTTCGTCATGGATTAAAATGGTTAGCAGCAGCTGGACTTTCCTTGGCAATGGCTGGCTGCTCCGCGAGCAATGGAAGCTCGACAGAAACAACTGTATCTTCCGCAAACCCTGAAGAGTCAGCAGTAGACCAGGTTGAAACCTTAGCTGGAGATAAGCTTTCGGTATTATGCCCTGTGGGTGCTCCAGCTTTGGCAAGCCTTGGTTTGGCTGATGCTGGCGCTACAGTCGAATATGTAGATGGTCAGGATCTGTTGGTCAGTGAGTTATCCAAAATGGATGGCTACGATATGATCATCGCTCCAGTCAATGTTGGCATCAAAACCTGGAAAGATGCTGGTGCCTATCAACTAGACGGTATCCTGACTTGGGGAAATCTTTATGTAGTCAGCCCTGATGAAAACTGGAATGAAGCAGGAAAGACGATCGCTTTATTTGGCGAGCAAGCCGTGCCTGGTATGGTTTTCACGAATCTCTATCCAGAATGCCAGGCGAACATGGAATTCTACCCATCCGTTTCGGAAGCTTCGGCTGCTTTATTAGCCGGAAAAGCAGACAGTGCTATGTTGGCACAGCCTGCAGCAGCAGGAGCAATCGCCAAAGCAGGCCAGGATGGCAAAGAACTGAGTACTGTTACGGATTTACAAAGCGAGTGGCAGGCTGCTCATGAAACCGAACAGAAAGGTTATCCACAGGCAGCATTGTTTGTGAAAAAAGATTCTGCTGACAAGTATGCAGACCAGATTGAAAAGCTGAAAACTTTTATTGATTCGGCTGATGAAGCTAAAATCGAAAAAGCTGTTGATGCTTATGGAGCAGAACAGCTTGGCGTACCGAACGCAAAATTAGCTGCATCTACATGGCAGGCTCAAAACATCCATTATGTCCCAGCCAAAGAATGTAAAGACGATCTCCAGAAATTCTTGGATGTTTTCAGCATCCAGATTCCAGATGGCATCATCGTTGAATAGGATCAGGCATTAAAGCTAAGCTTAGAAGTTCCTTTTGTTAGACTGAGGGTATTCAGGTGGATGGATTTCGACTCCAACCACCCAAGGAGAACCTTATTTATGATGACAGAAGAACAAGCCCATATTCAGTGGCTCAAAGACAAAGCACAGTCTCTTGGCTTAACATTTGATCAGTATATGTTATTTCTGATTTTCGAAAGCCTTGAGCACTCCCCTGCAATCAACACGGAGCCATTAACAAGAGCGCCATGGATGGAAGGTTTTAATGCACCTGCTTCCAATGAAAATTCGAATGGTGGTCTCTAGCCCTTCGGACAAGTACCAGACCAAAGCAAGATTTAAAGAGAAGACCAATATATAAGGTCTTCTCTTTTTCTTTAGGAAACCCAAAACGATCCGGTTTTCGTGGTTCTATAGAATAGTGGTCCTATATAATATATGGAAGAAAAATCGTTATAAGGCTACTCGAATAACATCCATATAATAAATGGAAGACAAAAAGCGCAGAATGGTGGTGGATGAATCAGTCTGCTTTGGATGATTCTGATTTGGAAAAGCTACTCCTTATCTAATATTTCTGATTAATCAATATAGAGCTATAAGCAAGATATACCGAAAATGCCGTCAGATTTCAAAGGTGGTTTACAGTCGATTTATAGACCAAGCGACAATCAACAAAAGTTGAACGAATTTTGACCAAATATGAAGAGCGGAATCGCAAAGATTGATTTCATTAAAAAAAAGAAGTAAGAGATAGAAGCGGGAATTCCTGCTTAATTATTCAAGGAGGAGATGGAAGCATGAAAACAGTCTGGATTGCTACAGGTAATGCCCATAAAAAAGAAGAATTCGCGGCTATGCTTGGAGATGACGTTCAGGTTAAAACTTTAAAAGACTTGGGCCATGAGCCGGAAATTGAAGAAACAGGAACTACATTTGAAGAGAATGCTCTGATTAAAGCCAGAGCGCTCCATAAAATCGTAGGGGAAGCTGTGATGTCCGATGATTCAGGCTTGGAAGTTGATGCGCTTGATAAACAGCCAGGTATCTACTCCGCTCGTTTTATGGGGGAGGATACCAACTATGAGATTAAAAACCAGGCAATTTTAGATGCTTTAAAGGACAAAGAGGATCGAACTGCACGATTTGTTTGTGCGATTGCCTGGATCGAAGAAGATGGCACAGAACACGTCTATCGGGGTACGATGGAAGGCTTCATCAATGATAAGATCGAAGGTCCGAATGGCTTTGGCTACGATCCGATTTTCTATTATCCACCGTTTGGCACCACAAGCGCGAACGTTCCGCCAGAAGTTAAAAATTCAGCCAGCCATCGCCATAATGCGTTGGTTCAGCTTATGAAGGATTGGAAATTATCATGATTAACGTTGTTTTATATGAGCCAGAAATCCCAGCAAATACCGGAAACATCATCCGCACGTGTATGGCCGCCAACGCCCGTCTCCACTTGATTGAACCATTGGGCTTCAGCTTTGATGACAAATATCTGCGCCGTTCCTCTATGGATTACATCAAGGATGCAGATTTACACATTTATAAAAACTGGGATGCTTTTCGCAAGGCCAATCCGGATGGCAAATTTTTCTTTATGACCCGATATGGGAAGAAGGCCCCGTCTGAGTTTGATTTTTCCAATTCCGATGAAGAGTATTACTTCGTCCTTGGCAAAGAGAGCACTGGGATTGATAAACAGATCTTAAAAGATCATCTCGATACATGTATGCGCCTGCCCATGGTCGCTAATGCCCGCAGCCTCAATCTGTCTAACTGTGCGGCCATTCTTGTCTATGAGGCTCTTCGCCAGCAAAATTATCCTGGGCTGAGCCGGGTTGAGGTGCTCAAAGGCGAAGATTTTTTGGAAACCTTCCCGGACGAGTAATCGAAAGAGTGAAAAAACCTGTCGGAATTTATTAAGAATTCCATCAGATTTGATGGAAATAGGCCTGTTCAGCCGCTGAAATCTTAAAATTACCTTGCCCATTGCGATAGATATCGTTAAACTGTTGAATATCCGATCGATGTATGGGGTTTCATGATTTTTGCCAGTTAAGCTAAGATGAGTAAATTATCATGGCGATAAGCCATGTATCTTGATCGAACTATTGAGTGTAAAAGACCTGTATTGTGGTATAAAAAAACTTTATATAATCTATATTAGATTATATGTAAATTCAATGGCTTTCTATAATGAATTGAATTCAAAAAGCAACAGATATGCCTAAAATTGACAGTATAAATAGAAAATAGTTGACAAGTTGCTTTTCAATCTCTGCTAAGAATAAATTCCTTAAAATTAGACACTCTCACACAAAATCCCAAAAACAAAATAAAGGCCCTTTATATAAAGGGCCTTTTTTAAATTTAGTCAGTAAAATTTCTTAAGAAATTTGAAAGATTTCTTTTGGAATTTTTGCCTTCAAAAAAAAGTCGTGTTATCCTAGCTGTGTTCGATAAAGAAGGGAGATACCGAATGAATTTTGTTGAAAAACACAGTAAACTCCTCGCAGTTACTTTATGTCTTTGTGCATTTGGTCCAGTGCTTTCTACGGTTCATGCCTATGAAGTTCAGCCTGGCTGGCACGAAGCTGGAGCAACCAGCTACTATATTCTGGACAATCATCAGAAAGCAAAAGGCCTGACAGAAATTGATGGCAAAAAATATTATTTTGGAAACGATGGATCCATGCGGACCGGCTGGGCCAATATCGAAAATACAACTTATTATTTCGATAACTCCGGCGAAGCTTTAACAGGAAAATCTGAAATCCAGGGTGTTACCTATAACTTCCAGGAAAACGGAACTCTTGAATCCGGATGGACTGAAGAGGGTACCTACAATAACGAAAAAGGTTTCAAAGTTGCCAATGCATGGGTAAACGATGATTCTGGGAAAGCTTATCTTGATGAAAACGGCACCCCTGTGAAATCTACTTTCGTTGAAATTGAAGGAAGCCGCTATTATTTTAATGACGAGGGAAAAGCTGCTGTCGGCACCGTTGATGTGGATGGCACGACTTATTACACTGACGATCAGGGAATCGTAAAAACTGGCTGGCAGAATGAAAATGGCGCAACCACTTACTACAATGAAGATGGTTCGCTGAATACTGACACCTATCGTGATATTGATGGTCAGACTTATGCATTTAATGAAGATGGCACACTGTTAACAAACAGTGAACGCGATGGCTACACCATTGATGAAAGTGGTGTTGTTTCGATTGCACCTGCTCCTGTAGAACAGCCAGCGCCAGAAGTTGTACCAGAAGCCCCGGCTCCTGAAACAACTGTCGAAGAACCAGCTCCACTTCCAGAAGCTGAAGTGCCAGCACCTGAAGCTGAAGTGCCAGCACCTGAAGTTGAAGCCCCAGCACCTGAAGTTGAAGTGCCAGCTCCAGATTACTCCGATGCAATCGTGGAGGACGGAGCGGTTGATGACTACTACCAGGAAGACTACCTTCCAGATCCAACTCCAGAAGTTGTTGAAGAATATGTGCCTGAAGAAGTTGTACCTGAAGTTCCTGTAGAACAGGCTCCAATTGAAGTGCCCGTTGAACAGATTCCTGTCGAAACACCTGTTGAGCAGGCACCTGTTGAAGTCCCTGTAGAAACTCCATCTTACGACAAAGCAAGCTCCATTTTAGGTGCCGCTTTATCTCAGATCGGTGTGAATCAGGACTGTACAATGTTGGTTACCAACTCTTTGGCTGCTGTTGGCATCAGTTTCCACGGCTGGCCAGAAGACTACGCTGCTTTGGGTGACTGGACAAGCAACCCAGTTCCAGGCGATATCATTATCTACTCTGGACACGTTGCAGTTTATGCCGGTGACGGTATGGCTGTACATGGTGGATGGAACGGTTACACAACCGCAATGTTCTCCGTTAACTGCTCTCGTGCATTAATCGGATACATTCACGTACGCTAATGAAAATTCAAGAAGCCGCAAGGCTTCTTTTTTTTGGCTTTTAGGCCTGTTGAAACCAAGCCCATTCAGGGTTGGAAAGCGCCTGTAAGCAAAATGTGATCTGTTCAACAAATTATCCGAATGATCAGCAGTTCGCCTCTGGAGAGCCGTATTGGAAAGAGATGAACAAGATCACGGTCTGAGTGCCGGTCCTGTTCAAAGCAATATTCAAAGCAGCCGGAAGAAAGCCAAGCCTGGTTCTAACAAAGGCGGCCGAGCAGGATTGAGTGAAGGGGCTGCCTGTCTTTTGGACAGGCCAATCAAGTATCGATCATCGGGGGGCAATCCTATTTGTTTATAAGTTGTTCGATAAAGAAGGGATGATCCCGAATGCTAGTGTCCGACCAAAAGCTGCAGGAAATGATTGTCGAGTAGAGCAGACCTGGTCTATAACCTGAACGATAAGAATTTTTGTTACATTCAGTATGACAGAAACTCTTTTCAAAAACAGGGGGACGCTCCGTAAAACTTGCAAAAAAACCTGCCGGTTTCGAAAATATATCCAATCCTACAAGTAAATTCGAGCAGGAAATATGATTATGGCATGCAGGCATTTAACAGGAAGAATAGGGCGAGCCGATGAATTCGCGTATCGAAACTGATAAGATAAGGAGCGGACGATCAGAAAGGCTGATCGCATCCGCAAGGAACCATGAAAGAAATCAAAACAGAAAAATTTACCGAAAACACCATCAGCATCCGCTGGTTTGCGCCCTTGACCAGGCAGAATATCACAGCGTGGAATTTGCTGAATCTCATGCTTGCGGGCCGCACTGAAAAATTTGATACCCGCGAAAAAATCTCCAAAGCTGCCTTTCATGCCTATGGACTTCGCAATGGGTATGGTCTGACAGGCTATGGAGACAAATTGATGATTGAATACCGGATCAGCTGGATCCGGCCGGATCTTGTCGATGATCCTGAGTATCCGCAAGAGGTTTTAACCATGATGGACCAGATGCTCAATCATCACGACTTTAAAGAGGAGCATCTCACCGAAGCCAAATATCTTTTATCCAACCGCTTAAGCCAGCTGCTCCAGGATCCGGATTCAAGAGCTTTGCAGGAAGCGATGGCCGCTGCAGGGAAGGGGACAAAGCTTGAAATCCGTATGCAAGGCTACTTGGAAGATTTAGACTCCATTACCCTGGACCAGATTCAAGAGCTCTATGAGTCGCTTAAAACCCTGCCTCAAGATACCTATGTGGTGGGGATGCTCTCGGACCAGGTCCGGGCGTATCTCAGCCAGAATTTTCCCGGCCAGCCATTGCAGACCACATGGAGTGCCCTGCAGGCCAAGGAGACTGCGCCCGAAGTGGTGCTGGAAAAGGAAATTTCGCAAAGCTCACTGGTCCAGATCTATGAAACGGGAATTCTGCCCCAGGATCCAGATTACTTTGCGCTGATTGTCTTGAATGCCCTGCTTGGCAGCAGTTCGGTTTCGCTGTTGTTTGAGATCATCCGCGAGCAGCATTCCTACTGCTACTCCATTTCGAGCTCTTTAATCCGCTTTGATGGCGTGATGGTCATCTCCACGGCGACGGATCGCGAACATCTAGCTGGCGTCAAGAAGCTGATTGGACAGATCATCGATGATGTTCGAACGCTCAATTACTCCAAAGAAACCTTCGAAACCGTCAAAGGCGAGATCTGCGATACAACTGCAGGCCAGAAAGATGCCCCGCTTGGCATGCTGGAACAGGAATTTTTAAATGGAATTTTGAACCGCCCGATTACGGCGGACCAGATTATTGAAAAGATCTCTGCCGTGACCCGTGAAGAGGTCGCCAGGGCAGCTGACAAGCTCAAACTTGCAGCCAGTGCCCAGCTGATCCAAAAGGAGGTGGATATGGATGGCCAAGACCTTGCCGCTTGAAAGGCAGACTCGAACCCTGCCCAATGGCATGAAAGTCATTTTGATTCATAAAGAAGGTTTTTCACGCTCGATCTTCATGATCGGCATTCCGGCGGGCGGAACCAATATCACTGACCAAATCAATGGCGAAATCGTCCGTCATCCAATGGGGTGTGCTCACTACTTAGAGCACCAGATGTTTCGCTTAAATGGTGAAGATGTCACCTATCCTTTAGCCAGAGCCAGAGCGAAAACCAATGCCTGCACCAGCTATGATGAAACCTGCTATTACGTCTGGACCAACGCCGACCCCTGTGAGCCATTAAAGCTGTTAATTGATTTTGTCCAGACCCTCGAGATTTCCGACGAGACCGTCAACAAGGAAAAGGGCATTATTTTAAGTGAATATTCGCAATACGAACAGGAACCAGAATCCCGGCTTTTAAACGAAACCTTTAAGTCTTTGTATGTCAATCACCCCATGCGCGAAGATATCCTGGGCCGTCCTGACGATATTTCCAATATGACGGCTGATCATCTGCGCCAGTTTTATACAACCTGGTATGATCCAGCGCAGATTGTTTTAGTGGGGGTAACTGGTCATCCGCTCGAACCCCTGTTCGAATTTATTGCCAAGCAGGAAGAGCAATATCCATCCTCTTTTGCCCCAAACGCAAAAATTGAGCGGATCTTGCCAGAAGAACCGATTGAGGTCAACCGCAAGGAATTTGTTCTGCCTATGGATGTCGATTTGAACTATGTCTGTGTCGGCGTCAAACTCAATCCCTGCCGCAAAGATGGCCAGACTATCGTCCGCGATGATTACATGTTGAATCTTTGGTTGAACGGTACATTCGGATCGATGAACCCCAAATTCCAGACCTGGCTCGATACCCATTTAGTGGGGGGAATGAGTGGGGCAGAAGGAGACTTGAACCGGGATCATGGCTATATCCTGATCTATGCCCAAAGCGAAGATCCAAAGCGCTTTATCGAAACGATGGAGCAAGTTTTAAAGGATAAAAAGCCGCTTTCGCAGGAAGTCTTTGACTCCTTATTGATTCGCGAAAAGGCCTCTTCCATCCGCCTGGCTGACCGCTTTGAAAACCTGGCGTTCCAAAGCGTCGAAGGCCACTTTGAAGGCTTCGATCCGCTCCAGGATCTCGAAATCCTGGATACGATCACTTTGCAGGATGTCACTGACTTCATCAACAACCTCGACTTCTCCCACATCAGCCACACCATCATCCATCCGCTGCAGACCGATTTGGAAAAGAATGCGGACGGGCAGGACGAGCAGGCGGCAAAAGACCAGAAGATTGAGACGCAAGAGTAGCCGGCCGGGCCGTTTTGGAAATCTTGTTTGCTTATCAGCCCCAGAGTTTTAAGATTTGCCAGTCCAGCTTTTTACTTCTTGCAGAGTAAAGGCTTCAATTCCAAAGTCAATGACCCCACCCAAATCACTACGTGATTCTGGATGGGGCTTGAAGTAAGAAACCTCAAAACTTCTTTTTCAAGCCTGATTGACTAGCCTAAGTCTCAACTGACTACGTTATTTGAGAATCAACCTTAAACAAGTTGAAATAGGCACTCCAGGATGTTCAGCTCTAGTCCTGGACTCTGCGGATCTGCATGAAACAGTACTGAGGTCAGGTGCAGTGTGCAGATCGACAAACCTCTTATCACATTGGCGAAGGCTGATGCTTCACACACTTCTCTGGAAGGCTTTTTCAGCTTCCAAGATGCATTACTATTTCGAGGATAAGAATATGGTTTATGTATTGGATATGGATGGCAAGCCTTTAATGCCTACCCAAAGGCATGGCAAAGTCCGCCATCTTTTAAAAGCTAGAAAAGCCAAAGTGGTAAAGAAAAATCCATTTACCATTAAGCTTCTATATGATTCAACCCGATATACACAACCCGTCACTCTTGGAGTAGACGCTGGTTCCAAACATATTGGTTTGAGTGCTTCAACCAAAGAAAAAGAACTTCTTGCCTGGGATGTCCAGAACAGGACAGATATCACTGAGTTGATCTCTACAAGACGAGAAGCACGGCGAGCGAGAAGAAACCGCAAGACAAGATACAGAGCCCCACGATTTAACAATCGCAAGAAAAGCAAACCCAAAGGCTGGCTTGCTCCTTCTGTTGAACACAAGATTGACACTCATCTTCATTGCATTCAAGAAGTCCAAAAGCTTTTGCCTGTAACCAGGATCGTAGTGGAGGCAGCTTCTTTTGATACGCAGAAACTAAAGAATCCTGAGATTTCCGGAACTGGGTATCAAAATGGCGACCAAAAAGGATTCTGGAATGTTCGTGAGTATGTTTTATTTCGAGACAACCACGAATGCCAGCACTGCCATGGCAAGAAAAAAGATCCGATCTTAAATGTTCATCACATCGAAAGCCGAAAGACTGGCGGCAATTCGCCTTCCAACCTGATTACGCTTTGCGAAACGTGCCATAACGAATACCACAAAAAGATCAAGTCAGGAAAGATCAAAGGTCCAGAAGACTTCAACCTGCCCAAGCGGGCTCAGCCGTATCGAGATACAGCCTTCATGGGCATTATGCGCTGGACGCTGCTGGAACGATTAAAACAAGCCAACCCCGATATCGAAGTCATCAATACCTATGGCTACCTGACCAAGAACAAGCGAATTGAACTAAACCTGGCTAAAGAGCATTCCAACGATGCGCATTGTATTGCAGGCAATCTCAATGCCAAGCCACTAAAACAATGCCTGTATCTCAAGAAGATCAGAAGGCATAACCGCCAGATTCATCAATTCAACTTCATCAAAGGGCATAAGCGTAAGAGAAATCAAACTGACCATATGGTTGGCGGCTTCTGCCTCTTTGACAAGGTCAAATTCGAAGGACAAGAATGCTTTATGACTGGACGCAGAAAAAGTGGATATTTTGTTTTGAAAACTTTATCAGGACAGAAGATTCACAATTCTGCTTCTATGAGAAAATTAGTTCTGGTCGAAAGAGCGAATGGATACTTAAAAGAAACAAGAATTCGGCAATTCCTCCCCACCCAAACTGCTTAGCAGTTCTGGATGGGGTATCCTTGCCTAACATGATGAAATCAAGCCATAGAATCTGACTTGTCAAAAACAAACCAGTCAGATTCTATGGCTTTTTGTATAGGACCGACAGGGAAACCAGCAGCCAGGATTCAGGCCGAAAGTACCACCGGCCTGAAGAGAATCGGGCCTGATTTCTTTCTGTCACCTGATAATCGGTTCAAAACGAGCGGTTGTCATCAATCATACGAATGATAAGCGACCGTTTTTCGAGATTTATCACAAGATGGCCAATTTGGGAAGATCCTGGTTTTTGCGTACACTCAAAGACAAGATATGAGGAAAGCTTTAGAAAGGAGAAAGCCCAATGAATCAATTTTGTCTGGTCGGTAAAATCGCCTCTCTCCCCGATCTTGCCGTCAGTAAATCTGGCTGGAAAAGCTGCAATGTCCTGCTGGAAGTTGAACGCCCGTTTACAAACTCCAAGGGGATCTACGAAAGTGATCTGATCAACCTGGAAGTTTGGCGGGGCGCTGCCGAAACGCTTTGCGCCGCAGCAAGACTGGGCAGCTGGATCACCGCAAGAGGACGCATCCAAGCCAGCCGCCCCCATGAACGTGAAGGAACCAGCAATCCCTGCTATACGCTGGTGGCGGAAAAAATAGAATATATCCACTAAACGAAAATCTCGCTTCGTTTTTCTTGCTCAAAAGCCCGTTTCTTCCAGATGGGCTTTTTCTTTGCGGCAGGATAAGCCTCAAACCGGCATAAAAAAGAACTGCCCGAAGACAGTTCTGATTGACTAAGCTTATCTGTTGTAGTACTCAACGACGAGCAGTTCATTGATTGGCTGATCTTTGAACAGTTCGTTCCGTTCTGGGTAGCGAACGTATTTGCCTTTTTTTGCATCTTTGTCAACTTCTACGAAGTCAACAGTTGCAGGAGCCGCTTCAAGAGCATCTACGATGAAGGATTTGTTTTTATCCTTTTCAGCAACTTCGATGATGGATCCTGGTTTCACTGCAACGGATGGGATATCCACTTTTTTGCCATCCACGAGGATGTGGCCATGGTTGACGAGCTGGCGGGCAGCGCGGCGGGTTGGGGCAAAGCCCATACGATAAACGAGGTTGTCCAGACGGCTTTCGAGCATAACCAGGAAGTTTTCACCGGAAGCTCCTTCTTTACGGCTTGCTTTGTTGAATAAGTTTGCAAACTGTTTTTCAGAAAGCTGATAAACGTTACGGATTCTCTGTTTTTCCTGTTTCTGGATACCGTAGTTAGTCAATTTAACGCGACGTGTTTTTCCATGCTGACCTGGAGCATAGGGACGTCTGGCGAGCTCCTTGCCTGTTTCTGATACCGAGAAGTTCAGACGGCGGGAGACTTTCCAGGTAGAACCTGTATTACGAGACATGTGTATTTTCCTCCTATTGTCTTTATACAAAAACAATAACGGGATACAAATCTCCGCTGCGGGTGCAACAGACGATGTTTTCTTCAGCCAGCTTACTGTTACTCACATCTCTTGAGCCATTGCGCCTTGGCCGCGGCTTTGTATGCTGTTAATTATTCATGCCGGATCATCGTAACAGAATTCACAGGCAATGACAACTGGACCGGCACCTTAAATTATGGAAATTGATGGGTTTTGCCAGCCGGCCTTTTGAATCGATCCTCACGGCCCAAGAAAAAATAAAGGGCCGTCCAGGCATTCTTTTGGTCATCTTCTTAAAGCGAGAGTTACTATCGGCCCTTATACTTCGGATGATACTGCTAGCTTCATCCGGTTTCATTCTCATCTTTCTAGCCTGGATAAGCTCAGGAAAGGGGACTTTCAATATGGGAACACATCCCCACTGCGTGAAAAAAGAAAGGCTGGTATCCTTGGTGGATGCGGTACTGGCCATCATCATGACCTTATTGGTCCTGAATCTTCAAGGGCCCGTAAAACTGACTCTTTCAGGATTCTGGGCATTGCGGAATGCTTACTTTGCCTATACGCTTTCTTTTTTCTGGCTGGGCATGCTGTGGCTGTCGCTCAACCAGCTTTTTGCCCAGATCCACGTGATCAGCAACCGGACTATGGCCCTTGGCCTGGTGATGCTGTTTGCCTGTTCGCTGGTTCCATATGTGACGCTGCTGGCCAGCGATGCCTTCTACAGCCAGCTGGTCCAGACGATTTTTGGAGTCTGCACCGGGGCAGTCAATCTTCTTTTTATTGCCTTACTGCATGGTATTGATGGCTGCGGCGGCGATCCGGCCGGCCTTCAATTGTATATTCAAGCCAAACCCGCCTGCTGGTCTACAGCCTGCTTTTCAAGCTTGCCGGAATTGTGGTCTGCTGGACGATTTACCCGCCGGCAGTCATGATCTCCATTATTCTCCCGGCTCTTGTTGCCTGGCTTGCCGGAACCCTGCATCCCAAAAAGGTGCTGCTCGAAAAATTTCAGGATCAATCGAACCATGCAGAATCAATCCAGGCAGAATCAATCACAGATCCTGGATTTGAACGAATATCGAAAATCGAAAGAAATTGAAGCGGGACTTGATTCCACCCTGTCTGTTGACCCATATTAATATTAGAAAGCAAATCTGAAAAACGCCTGCGTGCGGGTCTTCAGATTTTTTCTTTGCCTCAGGACTGAAACAGACAGTCATCAAAAACTCGCAGGATTTCGGCGGTTGTAAAAACAGGATTGTTATAGTGCTGTTCTATAATGTGATTGTCATCCCACTCAAAGCAAGCGGCAGGGCTTGCTTTGAGTGGGATGGGTGTGCACATGGTTTGGCAATACTGTGGTAGAATTAAGAATCGCCGTATGTAAAGCAGAAAGACGCTTTCAAAATGCCCTGGATATGACTGTTATGTGCAAAGAAAAATGCGTTTGTTATAATGAAATCCGAATGCAAGGGGGATGCTTATATGTCAGATGCTTGGAACCAGTTTGTAGACTGGTGTAAAAGTATATACACGTATGTGACCAATCATGTACCCGTCGAAGTCATGATTTATATTGGAGTCGCCATTTTAATTCTGATTCTGATCGGAATTGTTTCAAGAATGCTCAAGAAAAGACGGGTTTCAAAACGCCTGTCCGAGCTGGAAATCGATGTCAATGAGATTCGCACCAACAGTTTGCAGTCCAAGTACAACAAGGCCATTGCCTTTGCCAGAGCCAATGAGGATCTGTCAGAGCGGGTCAATGAGATCAAGCCAAAGTACGAAATCTGCATGGAATCCATCCAGGCTTGCGAAAATCTCTATGAAAAAGCTTTTGATTTCTATTCCCGCCATAAATATAAAAAAGCCAATCGCGCCATGGACGAAGTCGAAACGGTCCTGGAAGATACCGAGGAAAGAATCCGCATTGTGATTCAATCCTTAGACAACGTCCTGTCGCGTGAAGCAGAAGTCCGCAAGAAAGCGGAGCAGATCGAAGACCAGATCCGCCGGATTCAAAATGCCTACCTTGATAACAAGGAAGCCTTCTATTCCGGACAGGAATTCATGGATGGCCAGCTGGCGGCCATTGAAGCCGGCCAGACGGCACTGGATGAAAAGCTGGATGGCGCTGCCTTTAACAAGGCCAAAGAAGAAATCGACCGCCTGACTGCCAAGTGTGCTGAATTTGAACAGTATATGGAAGACTATCCGGCCTTGTACCAAAAGGCATATGTTGAACTTCCAAAGGGAATTGAGGACGTAAAAAAAGCAGCAGCCAAAATGGAAGCTGAAAAAATCGATCCTTCCTATTTAATGGTGGACGACAAGCTCGACGCCATCCAGAATGCTTTAAAAGAGGCCATGGTCCGCTTAGATAACGGCAATCTGCAGACCGCCGCCCCTGCTTTGGATGCGATCACCGATCAGGTTGTCGCTTTGCAGGCGGACATCGAGCAGGAACTGGAAGCGTTCCTTGAAATCCATAAAAATCTCGAGGGCAACTTTGGCGTGGTCGATGATGTCGAACGCGAACTCAACGACATCACCCGTCTGTATGCGTCGATCAAAGACCGTTTTGGCCTGGAAGACTGGACCAGACGGTTTGCAAAGGCCAGAGAACAGATGGAATCGCTCAAAACGCAGCGTGACCAGATCCAGAAAGCACTCGAGGAAAGCGATACTTATCAAGTGGAAGTCATTGATGGCTACCGCACTTTCTCGCTGAAAATTGAATCGTTTGGCAAAGAAGTCAGCGATATGAAGCAGATGCTTGTGGGAGCCAGCAGTGATGATAACCGCGCGCGCAAGCAGCTGGTGAAACTGCAGCTGATTTTAAATGAAGTCAGACTCAATACCAGCATCAAAGCGCTGCCTGCGATTTCCCAATCCTTCCATGAAGACCTGGAAGAAGGGGAAAAGAAAATCGCCGACGTGCAGAAGATTCTCAATACGTCACCCCTCGACGTCAAGCAGCTCAATGCCAAGCTGCAGGATGCGATCGACTTTATTTATAAACTGTATTCGAACGCAAGCAACCTGGTGGGTGTGGCCGTCATGGTCGAAAACGCCATCGTTTTCGGCAACCGGTTCCGCTCCAGCTACCCGGCCCTGGACAGTGATTTAAACAAAGCAGAAATCTGCTTCCAGAACGGGGAGTACACCAGAGCCTTAAAGATCGCCATTCAAGCCATCGAAACGCTTCATCCGGGAATTTATGAGAAGCTCGTGGCACGCAAAGATCCGGCGGTCATGAATCAGGTATGATTTATTTCGACAATGCAGCAACCACTCCTGTCAACAAGGAAGTTGCTGCTCTTTTTGTAAAACTGCTCAATGATTACGGAAACCCGGATTCCCTCCACCAGCTGGGCAGAAAGACCAATGACCTGCTGTCAAAAAGCCGCAGCCATATTGCCAGGATGCTTGCCTGCAGCCCTGAAGAGATCATCTTTACTTCTTGCGCTTCAGAGTCCAACTCCATGGCGATTGTCGGCTATGCGCTGGCCAACCAGAAACGCGGCAAGCGGATCATCACTTCGAACTCTGAGCATAGTTCCAGCCAGGCAGCGATGAACTATCTGGAAAGCCTGGGCTTTGAAATCATCCGCCTGCCGATCCATCGTGATGGCAAGGTGCACCCTGAAGATGTCAAAGCCGCCATGAGCAAAGATACCCTGCTGGTCTCTTTGATTCATGTCTCCAACGAGACAGGAGCCATTACCGATCTCAAGTCGATCGCCGATGTTGTTCACCAGCATCCGACCGCTGTCTTCCATGCGGACTGTACCCAGAGCTTTGGCAAAGTGGACATTCCGTTTACCGATCTGGACTTGATGACGATGTCTGCCCACAAAATTCATGGTGTCAAAGGCTCGGCGCTGCTTCGCAAAAAGAAAAACTTAGTCCTGCAGCCGCTGATCTTCGGCGGCCAGCAAGAGCAGGGACTGCGCGGGGGGACGGAAAACGCGCCGGTCCACATTGCACTAGCCAAAACGATCCGACTGGCCTTAGAAAACCAGGATCAAAACATGAAACAAATCCAGGCCGTTCACGACCATCTTGTCAACCGCCTGGCGGAAGTGCCCGATGCCAGAATCCTTTCTCCCAAGGCGGCTTGTCCTGCCATTTTAAGCCTGAGTTTTGATTCGATGACCAGCCAGGTTTTACAAAACGCCCTGGACGAAAAGGGAATCTGTGTCTCCGCAATCAGCACCTGCGAATCCAGCCATGTCGGGGTCAATCCCGTCTTAATCAACATGGGCTGCACCCCAAAAGAAGCGTCTCATAATATTCGGCTTTCTTTTTCGGAAAACAACACCATTGCCGAAGCCGACCAGTTTATAGAGACCATAAAGGAGATCCTGCAAAATTATGCCTTACCACTATGACCATATTCTGATCCGGTATGGAGAACTGTCCTTAAAAGGCAAAAACCGGAAAAACTTCATCCAAAAACTCAAGGACAACCTGAAAAAAGCACTCGCCGGCTTTCCCGATTTAGAGTACGTGACCGAATACGATCGGATGTATCTCTATCTGCATGGCCATGAACTGGATCCAGTGTGCGGGATCGTTGGCAAAGTCTTTGGTATTTCCTCGTTTTCGCCGGCCATCAAAGTCGAACCCACGATGGAAGAGATTTTAGGCGGCGTTGAACACCTGCTGGATTTGAGTACGCCCAAAACCTTTAAAGTCCAGGCCAGGCGCCATGACAAGCTGTTTCCCGTCAATTCCGATACCATCAACCGCACGGTTGCCGGCATGATCCTTCGCGGCAGCGACTGGAAGGTAGATGTCCATAACCCGGAGGTTTTGATCATGATCGAAGTCCGCCAGGATGCAGCCTATATCATGACTGATAAAATTCCTGGTGCCGGCGGTTTTCCTGTTGGCATCGGCGGCCGGGCGATGGTTTTGCTTTCGGGCGGCATCGATTCTCCGGTGGCCAGCTATTTAATGATGAAGCGCGGCGTTCATATTGAAGCGGTTCATTTTGCTGCTCCGCCCTATACCTCGGCCGATGCGAGAGAGAAAGTCTTAAAGCTGGCCAAGCTGATCGCTCCTTACCAGGGCGACATTGTGGTTCATGTGGTCCCCTTTACCACGCTGCAGCTTGCCATTTATAAAAATGCTCCGGAAAGCTATGCGATCACCTTAATGCGCCGCATGATGATGCGCATTGCCACCGGCTTGGCCCAAAGACGGCACTGTCTGGCTATTGGCACCGGCGAATCCGTCGGCCAGGTGGCCAGCCAGACGTTAGAGAGCATGTATGTGATCAACAATGTCACCAACATGCCCATTTTGCGGCCAGTGGTCTGCATGGATAAAGTGGAGATCATCAACATCGCCCGCAAAATCGGCACCTATGAAACCTCAATTCTGCCGTTTGAAGACTGCTGCACGATCTTCACGCCCAAAGCACCGGTCACAAAGCCCAAACTGGAGAAATGTGAAGAATATGAAAAACGGTGGGACTGGAAAGAGATGGTGGAAGACTGCATCAATATGGCTGAAACTATCCGCATTACGCCTGCCGAAACGATCGACGAAGACGAAGATCTTTTCTAGCCTGATCTGACTTTCCCAATTGACTTAGTTTGTCTTTCAAATTGACAGTTTATTCTGGCAGCGATCAACGCCCTTTCGATTTTGAAGGGCGTTTTTTGATGGAAAAAAGGGGAAAGGAAGAAACGGGATGGATCCACCTGCCAAATCAGGCGGCTTCCAGCTAAATCTGCTGTGGCGGCCAAAGTGCACAAGAAGATCCAGTAAAAAGAGAAAAGCTATAATGAAGATATGAATTGTCCAATTTGTCACGAGCCTTTAGTCCATGAAGGCAAAACCTTTCGTTGCAAAAACCATCACAGCTTTGACCAGGCAAGACAAGGCTATGTCAATGTCTCCCGCAAACAAAAAGCATCAGGCGATAATGCCCTGATGGTCAACGCCCGCACCGCCTTTCTGGAAGCTGGACTCTATGATTT
Organism: Erysipelotrichaceae bacterium RD49; assembly: GCA_015233825.1. Lineage (GTDB taxonomy): Bacteria > Bacillota_I > Bacilli_A > Erysipelotrichales > Erysipelotrichaceae > Allobaculum. Next base: position 2,898 of record JADGIS010000022.1, on the reverse strand, counting down.
TATGCGCCAGGCCGTTTTCGAAAAGCTGCAGGCGATCCAACCAAAGACCTATCTGGACCTTGGCTGCGGCCAGGGGTACTATACAAAAGCATTTGCCGCAGCAGCCGGCCAATCCTATGGCATTGATTTAAGCGTTCCGGCTGTTGCCCATGCAGCCGGCCAGGATAAAACAAGCCAATATATCGTGGGCAGTATTTATGATCTGCCTTTTGCTGACCAGAGCATCGATGTGGAAACTTCGATTTTTACGCCCATCCCGGCCAAAGAAGCAGCCCGCACCCTCAAAAAGGACGGACTTCTGATTACCGTCACCCCAGGCGAAAGGCATCATATTGAGCTCAAAGAACAGCTTTACGACAAGGTCAGGCTCAATCCGCCCACAAAGCCTGTTGAAGGCTTTGAACTGGTGGACCAGACGGAAATCAGCGCCCTCCAGCATGTTGACGATGTCATGGTGCTGCTTGAAATGACCCCTTATTTTTACCGGACCCCGAAAGAGGGGATTGAAAAAATCAAGTCCCTGAAAGACGGCCTGGATGTTACGTTTGACTTTGTTTTAAGCGTTTGGAGGAAAAAACATGAAAGTAAAAATTAAACGCTGGGGAATCAATGGCGAAGGCATTGCCTATGTCAAAAAGAAAGCCATCTTCGTTGAAGGAGCGATTCCTGGCGAAGTCGTTGATCTGACCATTGATGAAGACAAAGGAACCTATGCCATCGGCCATGTCAACCGGGTGTTAGAACCGGCTCCAAGAAGACGCGAACCGATCTGCCCGCACTGGCAGACTTGCGGGGGCTGTTCCTTGATGCATGTCGACTACAAAGGCCAGGTGCGCATGAAAGAACATGCCGTGGCTGAAGCCCTGCGCCGCTATGCCAACTATACCGGCAAGATCGAACCGATGATCAAAAACCCGGATCCGCTGGGCTATCGCAATGCCTGCAAACTGCCGTTTGGTCTGGATGAGCAGGGCAAGATCACAACCGGGATGTTTAAAAAGGGAAGCAACGAATTTGTGCCGTTAGACCGCTGTATCATCCATTCCAAAAAACTCGAACATGTTCGCGCTGCCTTAACGCCGCTGATCCAGTCATTCAACCTCAAGCCGGCCACAAAAGACGATCCCGAAGGATTGATCACCCTGGTTTTGAAAGAATTTGATGGCAAAGTCCATGTTGTCTTTGTGACGACCGAAATGGAAATTCCCCAGGAACTGGTTGACCAGATTTTGGAAACTATCCCCGAAACGGCATCTGTCTGGCAGTCCATCAAGGAACCTGAGGATCCTGGCTATGAATTGTTCGGCCAGAAAGTGCTGCATCTTGGCGGCGATATGAAGATGACGCTCCAGCTCGATGATTTTGCCCTGGACCTGCTGCCAAAGTCCTTTTTCCAGCTCAATACCCGCCAGGCCATCAATCTGTACAAAACGATTGCGTCCTGGATTCCGCCCCACTCTGACTTTCTGGTCGAAGCGTATTCGGGCATCGGGGCAATCTCGTTATTTGTAGCTGATCAGGCCGATAAGGTTTTAGGCATCGAATACATTGAAGATGCCGTGGCCAATGCCAATGCGAACGCCTTGATCAACGGCAAAGAAAATGTCTCCTTTATCTGTGGGGATGCGGGCCAGGAGATGACCAAGCTGGAAAAGCGCAAAATCGACACCCTCATCGTCGACCCGCCGCGTTCCGGTTTAAACAACCAGATGAAAGAAGCCATTCTCAAATCAGAGCCAAAAACCTTGATTTATGTCTCCTGCAACCCATCCACGCTTGGCAAAGATTTAGCTGTACTGCAAAGCAAGTACGAAATCCAGAGGGTCCAGCCCTTTGACTTCTTCTCCCAGACCCCGCATGTCGAAACCGCTGTCCTGCTCAAGCGCAAATAGCCAAAGCCCAAACCAGCCGATGATTCGCTTCCATCATTCAATCCAGAGTCCTTTTGCAGGACTCTTTTTTGATGCCGCTTCAAACAAGCATTGGGCCATTTTCCGGCGGTTTTCTCGATTACACAACCATTAGCAAGAAGCTGGTAACAAGTTACTGTACAGAATTCGGGTAACTTATTACCATAAAGTTCGACCAAAAGAGCGATGCAATCCACCATCAAGCCGCGAAAAGAAACAAAGAAAGAGAAGGGAGGAAGAAATTGCGATGAACATGGACGAACTGTTTGCCGCCTACAATGCAGACTCACTGCAGCGCCAGCAGGCCATCTTTGCGAGTTTATTTATCCTGCAAAACCGCCTGCAGACTTCAGGCGAAAAAATCCAGACCGAAATCTCGATGAAACAATGGCTGTTATTGGCCATGATGGAAGCTTGCCCCAAACCTTGTTCGCTGACCAAACTCGGTATTTTGATGGGCTGTTCCCGGCAGAATGTCAAAAAACTGGCCGCAGCCCTGGAAAAAAAGGATTTGTCCGTTTGGTTCAAGGCAAAGGCAATGCCATTTCGATTGATACAACTGAAAAGGCAGACCAATACTTACAAGCCATGAGTGAGCGTCATGCCAAAACGATGCAGCTTTTGTTTTCAAAGTTTAGCGAAGCAGAAATTGAGCAGCTTTTTCATCTTGATGAAAAACTGTATGGTGGCATGGAACGCGTTGAAGAGTATGCCAGGACACTTGAAACCAAAGAAAAGTAAAGCCAGATAAGCGTAAAACGAATCGATCGTCTTTTTTGGTCCACCAAATGAAGCAAACCGGGAGGAAGATATGAAAAATGGTGTTAGAAACAGATTCTAAAAATTGAAACAAATATATATAATAATTACTTATATCACGGTATAATATAAGCATCTAATACGAGTAAGAAGGTGTATATGGTAAAAATCAGTGATTTAACCAAAGATCTGTATCGACCAGGCGAAGCTGCCCATATGCTGAATTTGC
>JADGIS010000229.1 GCA_015233825.1 Erysipelotrichaceae bacterium RD49 | reverse complement strand
TCTGTAACTAAAGAGAACGTGCTCAAAGTTCTTCACGCGCAACATTATAGTAAAAGCAGAAGGTTACGTCATCAGGCTCCCAATTTTCATCATTAGGGGTCGCGGCCAGTGGTGCTATTTCTTTTGACTATTAGCTTGCAGCTAAAATCACACTCTGGTCTTTTTAAAACGAAAAAAAGGCATTCAGTCTTGAATCTGAATGCCGGCAGCTCAAGCAGGCTTAGTCTTCTGCCTGCTCGTAGCGCTCGATTATTTTTTGAACCAGAGGGTTGCGGACAACATCGCTTTGGTCTAAGTACTGAATCGCAATTCCTTCGATCCCCTGCAAAATGGAGCAGGCATGAATCAGGCCTGAATCCGCTTTGCGGATTAGATCGATCTGGGAAATGTCGCCGTTGATGATCATCCGGCAGTTTTTGCCCATGCGGGTTAAAAACATCTTCATCTGTGATTTGGTGGTATTCTGGGCCTCATCCAAAATCACGACCGCATCGTTTAACGTCCGCCCGCGCATAAAGGCCAGCGGTGCAATTTCAATGATTTCCTTTTCCTGGTAACGTTCAACCGTTTCCTGGCCAAGCATTTCATTGAGCGCATCATAAAGCGGCCTTAAATACGGATCGACTTTCTCCTTCATGTCTCCAGGCAAAAAGCCAAGAGATTCGCCGGCTTCAACAGCCGGACGGGTCAGAATGATCTTGCTGATCTTCTCCTTTTTGAGCTGATCCACCGCGTAGGCAACTGCCAGATACGTTTTTCCTGTTCCCGCAACCCCGGAAGCAAAGGTGATCTTATTGGTTCGAAAGGAATCGACCAGTGCTTTTTGGTTTTCGGTTTTGGGATAGACCATCTTGCCATTGCGCGTGCGCACCACTGGATCTTCATCGGTATACACAGCCGCGGCATTCTGCCCGTTGGAGGCGAGAAAGCAAAGGCGCTCTACTTCTGAATTTTCAATGCCGCCATTGGCTGCAATGGCTTGGACCATACCGTCGAGAACATTTTCAACTTTATGAAAGACAGCTTCCTGCTGGCAGGTGACGCGGATTTCATTGGTGCGCAGATACAACTGTACGGGGAAACTTTTTTCGATCACTTTGAAGTGCTCATCCTGAAATCCAGGCAGGGCTGTCAGAATATCGTACGGAAGTTCACTGCAATCCAGAAAAAATTCCATTCTCCCAACTCCTTTCTAATTGGTTTCCTGTTTCCCATTGCTCTCTATATGGAGAAACAGGTTTATTGTTCGATCGATTGGATCGTTTTTATCTTTTTCCATGCTGCCCTGTCGGTGCAGCCTGCAAAAAAAGAAAGCTACCTCCAAAATCAAGATCTATGTAAAACAGCAGCTTGATGAAAAGAGGCAATCGCCTGCGTCGCTTTCATCAAACTTATTTTAGCGGACAAACCCAAAATAATGCGGTTTGGTCTTTAGAGCAGCCTCCGGCTGAAAACGGGCTTTATTGGAACGCCTTGTTCTTTGCACCAATCCTTTTCAACACAAAAGCAAGCCTGCCCCTCCAAATCCAAGAAGGACAAGCCGCTTTTGAAAAAAAGAAAAATTGGCAATAAAAAAATCTGCATTAAGCAGATTATTTGCCTCTTCTAGCTTTACGGGCAGCTTCAGATTTCAGTTTTTTCTTTACGCCCGGCTTTACATAGAACTCTCTTTTGCGAGCCTCAGCAAGGGTACCGTTGCGTGAAACCTGACGTTTGAATCTGCGAAGTGCATCATCCAGCTGTTCATTTTCTTTCAAGACTACTTTTGGCATACTACAACCCCCCTTCCCGAATTAACAATACCTATTATATTGATCATCATCTAGATTTCAACTCTCTATCTAAAAAAAAGTAAATTTACCCGTTTGCATCCATGAATTTGGCCTGGTTTTGATTGATCAGGCTAAAAATCATCAGCCCTCCCGCTATTTCGCTCCATTTCAGCTTCGTTTGGAGCGGTTTGTCCACTCTTCTTTTCTATCCATGGCTTTACTTGGTTTTGGCTTCGTATTGAACTGCCGCCAAAATCTGCCCGACAATCTGATTGACTTCAAGCGTATTGGCATCAATCGTTGTAATCTCAACGACATCGGGGATTAAATCGGTCTTTGGTCCAGATAGTCTCTGGACAACTTGTTTTTGACTGGCTGGAAGCGAAAGAGCTGTTCCAGAGGGGCTTTCAAAAACGGGACTCGAATGGGTGGAAGATCCCTGTGGCTGCTGGTCGAGATGGATCAGATGAATCGTACAGTCCTGTTTATCCAAAGACCCAAGGATACTTTCAATTGTATGTTTCTGGTCAAAAACCCAGCTGAAAATGATATTGTCATACGCTGGGCAGACCAAAAACTGGTTCAATAAAAAGCAGATGTTCTGCAAGACCATATATCGGGTCTCATTGTTGTCAATCATTGGATCCGCATTCCAGCACCACTTGCCATTGAGATACACAGAGTGCGGCAAAGAAGTCTTCAGGCTTTCACAGGTCTGCGTTTTCTTGGCCGAATCCGATCCGCTGAGAATAAAAAGTGTTTTAAGCGGTTTGCCATTGGATGAGGGGGCATTCAAAGATAACTTTCGATCCATATATCCTCCATTTGTTTTGCCTTCAAAGGCTTATCTGCCATGCCGCTGGAATTGAAGAAAATTTAAAAGACTGCCTGCAGGGACAGTCTTCTCACTGTATGGAAATAAGAAGGCAAACCAGAGTAAAACCAGGAAGGCTGCCTGGCGGCCAAAGCCCATTTCAATCAAGGCAGACTGAGATCTTTAGGAACTTCGTAAAAGTAATTCCAAATTTAATGTTCCACATAATTCCCATAATTGGTTTTATCAGTCCGATCGAATCCACTAAGACAAAACTGTGTTTCTGATTTTAGCTTTCGTTCGTTCTATA
>JADGIS010000228.1 GCA_015233825.1 Erysipelotrichaceae bacterium RD49 | reverse complement strand
TGGAAGATTGCATTGTACAGGATTTCAACACATTTGACATCACCTGTTAGGTGAAAAGTAAAACGGTCGGAAACACGTTTCATAAAGGTGTTTCCGACCGTTTTTGATTTTGTGAGAATTATTAAGGAAGAGAAAAGAGAAAAAAGAAAGGAGATTGCGATGTCCAATTACTCAAAACCAATCAGGTGCTTGCTGGGACTGCTTGTAGCCTTGAACCTTGGAATAACGCCGATCAGCCCCGTTCTGGCGGCTGAGTTTGAAACCAAGATGGTCTTTGACGCACCAACGGCAAAAGATCAGGAAACTGGAACCGAAAATACCTTAACGTATCGGCTGCCACGCAATCTGGCAAGATCGAGCAATGAAAGCCGTTTGCTTGAAGATGAAGTTCAAGATCTTTGGCATACGGAATCTGGATCGTTCAGCCGCTGGCCTGTCCTGGCCGATCAGCGGCAGCAGATTACCGATTTTTCCAATCCGGTCAACCGCGCCATCTGCCGTCTTTCCTTATATTTTAAAGACCATAATGGTGTCTATATTCCATTTGTGGGGACAGGATTTGTGATTGGAGATCACACCATCATGACCAGCGCGCATTGTTTATATGACCATGAAGAAAAGCTGGGATGGATTGACCGCATTGTCGTGCAGATTCCTGATGCCAAGGGAGTGTATTTGGAATATGACAGTGATCTTGAAGATATGGATGTGCAGATTTGCAAAGACTACGAAGCCAAAGCGGATGACCAGCTGGATTTAGGGCTGATTCGCTTGACCCGTTCGCTGCAAGAAACACATGGATCGATTGAATTGGCGACGAATATTTACCCGCACGATACGGTTCAAGCTTTGGGATATCCAAGCGATCGCAAAATCGATGGAGCACGCGGCTTGTATTCCATGCCGGGCCCGGTGTTAAGTCTGGAGGAGAACCAGATCATAGCCGGCGTGTACAGCCATGGTGGTCAGAGCGGCTCGCCGTTTTTGAATGGGCAGGCTCAAGCCGTCGGGGTGTTGAGCTTTGGGTTGCTCAGTTCAAGAGATGGAAAATTGCGGGCCAGTGCCGGGCCGTTGATCGATTCCGGCTGGCTTTTTTGGATTGCGGGAAATGGAGCAATTTTGGCCCCGGTCTATCGGGCTTATAATCCCAACTCTGGAGAGCATGTGTACACCACCCACTACAATGAACTGACGGTTTTAAAACAAACTGGCTGGCAAGATGAAGGCTTGGGCTGGTACAGCGCCAACCATCAGGCCACGCCGGTCTATCGCCTCTACAACCCAGTGGCAGGCGATCACCATTACACGACAAATACCGCTGAAATCGCTCATTTAGAAAGTGTCGGCTGGAAGGCAGAAGGAGTCTGCTGGTATTTAGGCCAGACAGATCCCCAGATCTACCGGCTCTACAATCCAAATGCCAAAACAGGAACCCATCACTTTACCCGCAGTGCTGGCGAAGCGCAAAGTTTAGCGCAAAGCGGCTGGAGTTTAGAAGGAACGCTGCAATAAAGTAAATTTCAATTTGTTTCAGAAACAGGTTTCGATTCCCTTACAAAAAATCGTTGGAAATCAAACCATTTTGATCCAAAACAAGGCCATCTGCTCGATTCGAAAAAGCTCGATCGAAAGGATGGCCTTTTGAGGTATACAATAGTATCGGAAAATCAGGAGGGAAACGATGATTCGTCAAGCAAAAGTAAGCAGCAAAGATATTGAAAAGATTCATGACCTGCTCAGCCAGGTCCTGAATGTTCACCACAATGCCCGTCCGGATTTATTTAAAGCCGGCGCTCGTAAATATACCGATGAAGAGTTGATCGAAATTCTCAATGATCCGCAGCGCCCGGTTTTTGTCTATGAAAATGAAGACGGACAGATTTTGGGCTATGCTTTCTGCGTGCTGCAGCAGCATCTCAACAACAACATTTTAACCGACATTAAGACTTTATATATCGATGATTTGTGCGTTGACCAAAATGCCAGACACCAGCGTATCGGTCATCAGCTCTATGAATATGTCTGCAATTATGCCGCAAAGATTGGCTGCTACAATGTTACTTTAAATGTCTGGGCGGACAATACCAGTGCCCTGAAATTTTATGAGTCTTTAGACTTGAAGCCGCAGAAAGTAGGTATGGAAAAAATCTTGGTTCAACAAGATTAGTGTGATTTCTAATCTGTATATACTGAATCCAGGGGGATTTTCTCATGAAAAAATCAACAATTTTGATCTGTGCCCTTGCGGCAGTGATCAGTGGAGGATGTATGAACGAGTCCGCATCAAACCAACAGGCTGAAAAGATCAGTGAAAGTGCTGTGTCGACACTAGACAGCCAGTCTCGTAACCTGCTGGATACCTTTCGTGATGAGGCGCAGGATCTCTATGACCAGCTTCGCGATCTAGAAGAAAGCGAATTGAGCAGTGAAGATGCCCAAAAGGCCAAAGATAAAATCAAGGATCAGTTTGAAGCGTTGTATGAAGGGGCATCTCCAGCGTTTGAACAGACCTATGATGCCCTCAAAAATGATCCCGAACTGCGTGAATCGCTTGAAGCACTCAAAGAACAGACGAAAGCCGTGTATGAGGAAGCGATCAAAGGCGGCCAGGAAATCATGGATGGGGACAAAAAAGAATTCTTTGATCTGTCCAAACTGACAGAAGCGATGAAAAACTTCGATATGTCCTATATGAAAGCGAACAATCTGCGTTAAGCACCTAGCCGGAAAGAACGTTTCCGGCTTTTTGATCATGGTAAAATGGCAAGGAAAGACTTTAAACGTCTCAAATAAGAATGAGAGCACTCTCATAAAGTTTAGGTGATAAATGAATAAATTATTAACTAATTATTAAGAAAATATTGACCAAGTGGTTCTTGTGGAGTCTGTCGATCTCAAAGAAAGCTTAGAGCATCTCCAGCTCCA
>JADGIS010000227.1 GCA_015233825.1 Erysipelotrichaceae bacterium RD49 | reverse complement strand
GCAGAAATAAGCGCTGCTCAGGGTAGCCGTGTTGCTTTTTCGGATGCCTGTGGCAATGGTTGCTTATAGGCATGATTATGTAGGATTAGATGATGGACGTCACGGTCACGGGTTTGACGCTCTCTCTTATTCTTATAATGCAGGCATCTCAGCCTGACAATAAAAAAGCGCCGATTCCATTTGGAATCGACGCTGCATATGACGTTTTATATGTTGAAGAGATTGAGAGGGCAGAATTTAATAAAAGAGTAAAACTTAAATTAAATATTCAATCATCAAGCCGAAGTGATCGGAAACAATCGGTTGGTTCAAGCCATTAAACACCACTTCACTGGAAATTACCGGCACTTGTTGTCTGGACCAGATTAGATCAATACGTCGATGTTCAACCGCTTCTTGGTCGTGCCAGCCATCAATGGTCCCGCTGACTGTCCAGCCTTCGTCTTTGGTAACAGCCAAAGCATAAGTGTCATACCAGCCTGAAGACTTGATTAAATCATAGGTTTCATTGCGGACATTGGCATCCCCGTTAAAGTCACCCATTAAGAAGAGCTGATCTAAATCAGCCGTTTCTTCTTTAAGGCGTTCCCACTGGCCTGCAAACGGCTCTTCTGGATCATTCCACCAGCTCATATGAGTGGAAAAGAACCAGCCATCTTCGGTTTGAATACCAAGAGCCATCCGAATCCGGTAATTCGTATATTCGTAATCGCCGGAAACCTGAAAAGTCCGGGTATTGAGAATCGGCTTCTTTGAGAAGATCGCCAGACCTTCATCGTATTTGTCATAGCCGACTTTCATTGGCAGCCAGGCAAAATAGTAAGTCTGGTCAAGCTTGATCAGTTCATTTTGCAAGGCATTGGCATAATTGTCTGACTTCATTGCAATCCGCTCCTGAACAGCAACGTAGCGGGGCGAAATAGTTTCCAGAACCGGGTTTGTCATAGTCTGGTTGACTTCCTGCAAAGCAATGATTTCAGGCTGCTGATCGGCAATAAATTGAGCGACAATCTGTTGCTTTTTTGCCATTTCCTTTTCCTGAAGGGAATGGGTATTTAAGGTCATGATCTTCATCCGAAAACTCCTTTGATTTTATGGATTTGTTGAGACTAATCCTTAGAGAATATCATTGATGTCAGACTTAAGGACATCAGCTTTAGGACCATAAATGGCCTGAATGCCTTTGTCTTTTTTCACCAGTCCCATGGCGCCTTCCTGTTTCCAAGCATCAAGATCAGCAACGAGTTCTGGATCTACAACCGTTACACGCAGACGAGTCATGCAGGCATCAACATCTTTAATATTATCACGGCCACCAAGCAGTGCGATGATCCGTTCTGGCTGAGAGTTTCCGCCTGATTTTGCTTCCGCTTTAGAATCAGAGCTGGATTCAGAAGAAGTGTCATCATCGTCTGTTGTGTAGTTGCCAAGACGGCCCGGAGTTGCATATTTGAACTTCTTGATCATGAAGTAAGAGACCCCAAAACCAATAACGAAGAATAATACGCAAGCAATCAAGAAGTTGAATAAATCCTGTTCAAGACCAGCTTGCAGCGACATTGGAATACGGGTTACGAACTCAAGGTTTCCAAAGGAGTGCAAGCGCAGCGGGAACAGACCAGCCAGCGCAAAGGCACATCCTTGCAAAATGGCATACACAATATATAACGGGATCGCACAGAACATGAACATGAATTCAAGCGGTTCTGTAACACCAGTCAAGAACACAGCTAAGCAGATCGAGATAAACATCGATTTGTATTTTTTCTTCTTATCTGGATCTACACACTTATACATGCCTAATGCAAACCCCATCAAAAGACCAGTTGCACCAATCATCTGACCAACTTTAAAGCGTGCCGGTGTAACAGTATGAAGCAGTTCGTTGTAGCTCGCTAAATCACCAGCGTTCTTGTAGTTGATCAAGTCGTTGACCCAAGCCAGCCAAAGCGGGTCCTGACCATAAACAGCAGCACCGGCTTGTGCACCCGTCTGAATCACATAGGTACCACCAAAAGACGTGTAGTTCATTGGAATGGTTAACATGTGGTGCAGACCAAACGGCAGCAGCAGACGCTCGAGCGTTCCATAGATGAATGGAGCAAGAACCGGAGACGTTTCCGAAGAAGTTGCAATCCAGACGCCAAAGCTGTTGATCCCCAGCTGAATGAATGGCCATACGATCGACAGAATCAATGCGATAATGACAGACCATACGATTACAACCAGTGGTACAAATCGTTTACCATTAAAGAAGGCCAGTGCATCTGGCAGTTTCCGGAAGTTGTAATACTTGTTGTAAATGATTGCGCCGGTAAAGCCGGAGATCATTCCAATAAACACACCCATGTTTAACGCAGGGGCCCCCAGAACGCTGACAAAGTATCCGTCAACAGCCATGGTCTGGCCAAACAAGGTGTGAGTAAAGGCATTCGGATCAGCCAGCATTGCATCGGTTACGCCAAAAATCTGACCGGTGATGTTGTTGATCAGAATAAAGGCAATACAGGCCGCAAACGCACCACCTGCTCTTTCTTTTGCCCAGCTGCCGCCAATTGCAATGGCAAACAACAAGTTTAAGTTATTGATGATCGCCCAGCCGATGTTTTCCATAACCGAGCCGATCGTGGTAATGACAGCAATATCGTTGGCGCACATACCGACGAGTTTACCAAGAGAGATCATCAGACCAGCCGCTGGCATAACAGCGATCACGACCATCAGGACTTTTCCGAATTTCTGCAAGAAATCAAAGTTGATTTTGAATTTTTTCTTTTCCTTCTTGCTTACTTTCTTGTCTGGTTTCTCTTCTTTTTGAGTTTCTTTTATTCTGTAAATTACTCCCAGGTCTAACACAAAATTGCGTATAGGCCCCCCTCCCCACAATTTCCGCGTTTCTAGGCGCCTAATTCTGGGCTGGTTTTTGTAGAGTGTTTCTGTATAATGCTATT
>JADGIS010000226.1 GCA_015233825.1 Erysipelotrichaceae bacterium RD49 | reverse complement strand
TAGCATTATACAGAAACACTCTACAAAAACCAGCCCAGAATTAGGCGCCTAGAAACGCCGAAATTGTGGGGAGGGGGGCCTATACGCAATTTTGTGTTAGACCTGGGAGTAATTTACAGAATAAAAATAAAGCGGCTTCGTCTTAAAGCGGTTAAAAAAAGAATAGGATCCGGTCTGTATATCCATATCGAGACTGGTTTGATTTGTTTCATGAAATTTCATGGAGAAGGGGCGTTTTGAAGGAAATCGTGAAACAAAATTTCATCCTGCCTGAAAGCGGTTTTGCGCGTTTTGGTGTTTTGGTATTTTAAGGATGCAACAAGGAAACGAGAGCTTTCTACCAGGGCCCAATCAAAACGGAAAGTCTGAATCATTGATAGATAAAAGGAAAATGAATAGAGAAATCAAAGGAGAAAGCTATGTCTAAGAAATACGAACAGCTTGCTGCCGATATTATTGAACGGGTCGGTGGGAAAGAAAACATCAATACGGCATACCGTTGCCAGACCCGTCTTCGCTTCAAGCTCAAAGACGAAAGCATCGCGAAAGAGGAAGTGATCAAAAATATGGATGGTGTAGCTGGTGTGATCCGCAATGCAGGCGTTTACCAGGTTGTAATTGGAACGCACGTCGCAGATGTTTTTGAAGAAGTTGAAAAACTTGCCGGTCTGGATCAAAAAGAAACTGCAGATGCGCCTGAAGAAAAGAAAGGTGCTTTCAACACAGTAATCGAATTTGTGGCTTCAGTCTTCCAGCCTGTTATTCCAGCTTTATCGGTGCCGGTATGGTCAAAGCGGTGCTGGCCTTGCTTGTTGTATTCCACGTAATTACCAACGATTCGCAGACCTATATTCTGCTCAACATGTTTGCGGATGCTGTCTTCTATTTCCTGCCGGTTATGCTGGCCTTCACGGAAGCGAAAAAACTGAAATGCAACCAGATCCTGGCTGCGGCAACGGCTTTGATTCTGCTTCATCCAACCTGGACAGGCATGGTCACTGCTGGCAAAGCGGTTAACTTCTTCGATGTCATTCCATTCCAGCTGGTCAATTATGGAAACAGTGTCATTCCTATTATCATGATCATCTTTGTTCAGGCTTATTTAGAACGCTGGTTCAACAAAGTAATGTCAAAATCAGTCAACCTGGTTTTTGTTCCAATGCTTGTTTTGATCATCATGGGCACATTGTCCTTTGCAGTGATTGGTCCGCTGGGCAATATTGTGGGCCAATATCTGGCGGGTGTATTTAACTTCCTGGCACACAATGCAGCATGGGCTCCGGCACTGCTGGTTGGTGGTCTGGTTCCTGTGATGGTTATGTTTGGAATCCATAACGGAATTGCTCCACGTGGCGTGATACAGATGGCCAATCTTGGCTATGACTCCATCTTTGGTCCTGGTTGTGTCTGCTGCAATATGGCTCAAGCGAGTGCTGGTGCAGTGGCTGCATTTCGAGAAAAGAAAGCCAAAGAAAAACAGCTGGCAACGGCTGGCTCGATTACTGCATTCATGGGGATTACCGAACCTTTGCTGTATGGCGTGAACTCACCGAAGAAATATCCATTGTATGCATCGATGGTCGGTGGTGCCTGCGGCGGTTTATATGCCGGACTGACACATACACACCGCTTTGTGACTGGATCTTCGGGTCTGCCTGCTGTTCTGCTTTACATCGGTGAAAATACGATGACCTTCTTCTACAACATCCTGATTGCCATTGTGATCTATTGTGCAGTCTCGGCTGTATTAACCTGGGTTTTAGCTTCTTACTTCGAAAAGAAAACTGCAGCTGCAGCAGTATCCAGCGCAGATCCAGAAATGAATGCTCCAGCTGCGGCTCCTGTATTGGCTGCAAGTGAAAAACCGGAAGATGCTGTTGTGCTTGCTGTAACACCAGGAACAATCAATCCTTTAAGCACTGCACAGGATGAAGCATTCGCTTCCGGTATGCTAGGACAAGGAGCTGTCATTCAGCCTTCTAAAGGTGAAGTCGTCGCTCCATTTGATGGCAGAGTCAGCGTTTTCTTCCCCACAAAACATGCCATTGGTCTTGTCTGCAATGATGGAATTGAAGTTCTCGTCCATGTCGGCGTGAATACAGTTGAACTCAATGGGAAATACTTTGATGCCAAAGTCAGCCAGGGCGATACTATTAAAACAGGCCAGCCCTTATTGAGCTTTGAAGTCGACCAGATTGCCAAAGCTGGGTATCCGACAGAAACCATGGTTTTGGTTACCAATACGTCTGATTTCAAATCCGTAGATGTGATTGAAAATCCTGCATTTGCCTAATAGCCAAAACAAAAACCTGCCTTTTGCTGATCTGGCAGCTGGAATCTTGCCGTTTAGCTTGATGATTCTGTCTGCCAGGCAGCTGTTGGCGTTATCCACTTTAAATCATCATTTTCAATAGGAAAGGAGCCGCTTTATGTTCTATACCAATTCCACTGCATTTCCAAAAGACTTCCTTTGGGGTGCTTCTACTTCTGCTTATCAAGTTGAGGGCTGAGCGAACAGTCATGGCAAAGGCCTTTCAGTTCAAGACCTTCATCATCCAGTTAACCAGGCAGACTTTCAGGATGCCAGTGACCACTATCATCACTTCAAAGAAGATGTGGCGCTGATGAAGGAAATGGGATTGAAAGCCTACCGCTTTTCAATTTCCTGGAGCCGGGTTTTTCCAGAAGGAAGCGGGACAGTGAACGAAGAAGGACTTCGGTTTTATCACGACCTGATCGATGAGCTGACACATGCAGAAATTGAACCCATCGTTACGCTTTACCATTTTGATCTGCCGCTGGCTTTACATAATAAAGGCGGCTGGTCCAATAAAGAAGATGCGCCCGATAAAAGTGCAAACCAGTACCTCATGTTCATCAAGCACAGACAAAGAGCCATTGCTCTAGCGAATTGATTTATTCCTATTTTTGCCTGTAAGTTGATTGGTATAATAGTATTGTA
>JADGIS010000225.1 GCA_015233825.1 Erysipelotrichaceae bacterium RD49 | reverse complement strand
TAATAAAAAGTTAATGTTTATCCAAATAAAAAATACCATTTTTCGCTTCGAAATGTAGGAGAAACGAAAAATGGTAAATATAAAACTCACGACACCTAAAGGTGTTTCGAATTTATGAGAGTCCTCTATCTGTATAGAAGAAGAGAATAAAGCTTCCAAGCAGGCCGTAGGAGAAGCACTGACCGAAGCCATAGGAGAAATACCCGAAGTATTCCTTTTTCGAAACAGCCTGATCAGCTGCCGTTTTCATATTGGTTTTCATTGTCTATCCTTTCTTTTTGGATGAAAATTTCCCTCTATAAACAGGAAATTTTCAAAGAGGTTAAAGTTTTTTCAGGTCATCCTGCACCTGAATCCAGACCCTTTAGATCTGCATTCAGATACAGGATGAAAGGATGAATTGCGTTTTGTTTAAAACCAACTTGAGCCTGGTGGATCATTGGTTTGAATTGAGGATAAGGCTGATTCCTTATACACACGCAAGAATCAATCTCGGATCTTTACACAAAGAAAACCTCAATTAAAATACAGCGCTGCCTGTCGCAATTCATCACCCCCTGCCTGAACCAGGGTGATATTCATCCTGTTGGCCATTAAATTCAATCGATTGGATCGATCAGATTCGATAGACTGAACAGATGGGAAATAATCAATTGAAAGCCAAGTAGATTCGAATCACTGCATCTTTTGAATCTACTTTTTGTTCAAGAAACTATGCATTCTACAGTTAGAAAATCCTTTTTCTTAGATAAAGAGAAAGCCAGTTTCTTTATCGCCGCTCATCATCTGGCGGATTACTTTCGGATCAAACTTATATTCATGTTTGTGATCAAGCAGACCATTGACTTCCTGTTCTACATCCGAAAGCTGGGTGTAACAAAAACCGCATAAGCCATCGATGGAATACACCGCTTTACAAAGCGAAGCCATTTTTTCTAAAACTGCTTCCTGACCATTCAAGCGGTTGCCATATCCCCAGCTCGAATCAATCAGTCGAGTGCCTGTATCAAAGGCAACTCCTCCAAATTCAGAAATCATAAATGGCTGGTTTTGGTAGGCGTAATTTTTGGCAAAAACATGACGCAGGCTGGTTAAAGATGGACTGCCATTGGCCGCCTGTTCAAGATTTTTATAGGAAGCCTCCAGTGTTTCAGGATCCGAGTTATAATCATGAACCGTGATAATATCGCCGATCGTCTGTTCCCACCCATCGTTACCGATAATGACACGCGATGGGTCCAGCGATTTGGTCAGCCAATATAATCCATTGACAAATGCCTGCTGGGCTTTATCTCGATAAACTTCGTTAATCCCCCAGCTTTCATTCATCAGCGTATAGGCAATGACTGACGGATGATTGAAGTGTTTGGCTACAAAGCCATGCAGTTCGCGGGTGACATTTTCATTGGCCATGTGGGAGAATTCAAAGAAACTTGGCATTTCAGCCCACATCACCAATCCCAGCACATCGCAAAGATACATGTAGCGGGCATCTTCAATTTTCTGGTGCTTGCGCGCCCCGTTAAAACCCATCTCCTTGACCTTTTCGAGGTCAGCGAGCAGTTGTTGAGGAGTGGCTGTCAAGCCTCCGTCCTGCCAATAGCCTTGGTCTAAAACAAGCTTTTGGTAGAATTCCTGGTTATTCAGCCAGACTTTATTGCCTTTCACACAGATATCCCGCATCCCAAAGTAGCTTTCTACATGGTCCTTAACTAAACCATCTTCTACAATGTTGAATACGATGTCATAAAGGTTTGGATCAGCTGGAGACCAGAAGTGAAGACGGAAGTTAGCCTCTTCACTGGAAATATCCACCGCCAATCTTGCCCGCCCAGCCTTGATTGAACTTGCAAAGGCTGTAATCAATTCACCCTTAAAGAAGACTTTTCCTTCAACAAGAGTTGAAGGCTTTGCATTTTGAACAAATAAATCCAGGTTCAGGCTGGCATTATCAATATCCGGAGTCATTCGGACATCAGATAGATAGGTACTTCCAACTTCCTCTAACCAAACCTGCTGCCAGATTCCAGTCGTTCTGGTGTACCAGCATAAGAAATTTTCTTTTTTCCAGGACTGTTTTCCAATTGGCTGATTGGTTCGGTTGTAGTCTTCAACACGAACTACCAATTCAGACTTTAGGTTGATTGCGTCCGTTACATCCACTGCAAATGGAGTCGATCCCCCTTCGTGGCAATAGAGATGCTTGCCATCAATAAAAATATCAGCCTTATAATCAACAGCCTCAAAGTGCAATAAGTAGCGGCTATCGCTGTTTTTAATCATAGGCAGCGAACGACGATACCAAACGATAGGGTGGTTTTCATTTAAGCCGAGGCCAGAATTTTGGGTCTGGTAAGCATAAGGGACATTGATCTTACGATCAAAAAATCCATCTCGACAAAAAGCGGAATTCTTTAAACCAATATTCGCATCGTCAAAGCAGAAGTCCCATTCGCCATTGAGATCTATCCAGTTTTCTCGCACCATCTGCGGTCTGGGAAAATTCAATTTATCTAACATATCTTTACTCCTGTTATTGTCTTTGTTATTAGATTCATTAATTTGTTAATCAATTAATGTAATCGTATTCTATAAACTGAGTGAAAGGTTGTCAACGCTTTCAAGCGAATCAAGAAACATCCCATATTAAGGATTCATTTATCATCTAATCTCGCTATATTATAGGAAATTAAGGGTGAGGCCTAAGAAATAACCCATATGCAGCTATCTTTTACAAACTGATCGAAATTCATCATGAAAACCATAAACTCTGCTAATCTGTTCTCAGAGAAGAAAAACTTAATCAAACAACAACTGCTCAACCGGATAGGAAACCAGATATTCCTCTACACAATAAGAATTCAAAAAAAACAGCTTCGAATGCACGAAGCCAGGAATGAGCTTCATTCATTTAAAAGCTTGTTTATATATCTAGTATTTGCTGATCAAATCATTTCGGCTTTATCTATCGTTGAAATCAGGATATTTGAAGTGATAAAGTGCAAGGGAAAAACCGGTTTTTACCGAAAAAGCTTGCACTTTCAAAGGTGATGCCGACCACCTGTTATATGGTGAAAATATGAATT
>JADGIS010000224.1 GCA_015233825.1 Erysipelotrichaceae bacterium RD49 | reverse complement strand
ACATAGCAAACACAAGCTATGCGCTGAAGTATGGTGGCGACAGCCAATGGGTCACACCTGTTCCCATCTCGAACACAGAAGTTAAGCCATTGAACGCCGACGATAGTGTCAAAGCGAAAATAGGAAGCTGCCAGACGAAAGAAATCCCTGAAGGATAAAGGAGAAATCCGATTCTTCAGGGATTTTTTTTTCCAATTCAGCGATTGAAAATGCATAGCTATTCTTTACCAAAAAAGTCGCAGACTGCCTTTGAGAAAACGCGTGATCTGTGACTTTTTGTTATCGTGTTGAATATTTGATGGAGTGAATACAGGTAACTTAGCCCTGAATATTTTCGGACGGATGCGGTCCAACTTTGGAAAGACGAATTGTTTGGGAACTGTCTGTTCCATGGGGAAGATTCAGCAGCATGCCGCCTTCCATCAAAGCGGCTCCTGTATAGCAGGCATCAGTTCCATCTTTCCGGTAAAGACCGTTAGAATCGAGCCCGCGAAGTTGAATTCTTGAATAGCGGGTATTGGGCTTCTGCTCATAAATAACGCTTTGCACAAGTACCTGTGAACCATCTTTAGCTACAAATGACCAGGCAGCAAGACCATCTTGGAAGGGGTCGGTTAAACGATAGTAGTCGCCATCAAAAATAAGTGGCTGCAGATCTTTGTAGACTTTGACTTGTTTCTGAATTTGCTCACATTCTTCTGGACCAAGAACCGTCAGATCAAGTTCATAGCCAAAAGTTCCAGCCATCGCTACGGTCGCACGGGTTTCTAAAGAAGACATCCGTCCTGTCTGATGGTTAGGAACGGCTGAAACATGGGAGCCAACAGCACTGATCGGGTAAAAGAATGAAGTTCCATACTGAATCTGTGTTCGGCAATGGGCATCCGTGTTATCCGAGCACCAATACTGAGGGAAATAATAAAGCATCCCGCCATCGAATCGTCCGCCCCCTCCGGCACAGCCTTCAAATAAAACATTTGGAAAATCTGAAGTCAGGCGGTCAGCGAGTTCATAGACTCCAAGCATATAGCGATGGGCGAGTTCTCCTTGGCGTTGCTTGGGCAGGTAGGAAGAGTAAAAGTCGCTGATGGAGCGATTCATATCCCATTTGATGTAATCAATCTGATTGTCCGCAATGATTTTTGCGAACGTCTGATACAAATAGCCTACAACTTCAGGATTGCCCAGATCTAGCACCAGCTGATGCCGGCTTCGAGATGGATAGCGGCCGGGAATCCATAAGACCCATTCGGGATGATCTTTAAAGAGCTGCGATTCTTCGGAAACCATTTCAGGTTCGATCCACAAGCCAAACTGCATTTGTTTTTCGTGGATTGCTTTAGAAAGATTGGCTAAAGGCATTCCTAGTTTTTCTTCATTGACTTGCCAGTCACCAAGACTTTCTGTATCGGAATTTCGATTTCCAAACCAGCCATCATCCAGTACAAACAGGTCAATCCCACATTCCTGCGCCGCATCTGCAATTTCAAGCAGCTTCTTGCCATTGAAGTCAAAGTAGGTTGCCTCCCAGTTGTTGATTAAAATTGGTCGTGGGCGATGAACAAAGCTGGACCGGATGACATGTTCCCGGAACATGTCATGAAATTGGTGGGAAAGCATTTCCAGACCTTTGTTGGAATAGGAAAGCAGGGCTTCCGGAGCGTTGAATACCTGGCCTGGATTTAACTTCCAGCGAAATGTGGACTCTTCGAGTCCCATAATCAGGCGGATTTGTTCGAGCTGATCTTTTTGGACTTCGACTTGGTAGCATCCTGAATACAATAAGCAGGCTCCATAACATGCACCATGTGTTTCGGTTGTATGGGGTTGGGCTAAAATCACAGCCGGATTGTGCTGGTGAGAGCTGTTGCCACGTCTGGATTCAAAGCGGAAAGTGCCAAATCCCACAGGCAGCCGCTCCACCAGCCGCTCCATCGCATGCCGGCCATGAAAATGAATCACATCCAGATTTCCATCTGGTAAATCTAAACAAAGAGAGCTGACTTTATCCAGAGTTAAAAGGTGATCACTTCTATTTTCAATGCAAACAGATCGGGCGATGACATTTTCCTGTTCAAAAGGACTGTAGAACAGGTGAACGAAAATAGGATACAGTGCATCTTTCAAGGTGATTTTGAGAGCAGGCGTCTGTTGTGAGCGATCAAACGATGCGGGAAGATGATCGATTTCCGGCTTGCTTTGAAGAAGCTCATATCCCGCATAACGTAAATCCAAAGCGCTGGATCCATCTGGATGTAAAATCCGCACCGCCGGGGTCCGATAGTCTGTCATCCCGCCTTCGGCATACTCAAGCGGCCGGTCGTTGAGTGAATAGTCTCGTTTTACACCCGTATCGGCGAGGTTTCCCGAGAAGGAAATCTCGGGGTATTGGTTGAGATAGCTCATATCCATGCCTGTTTTTGGTCCATACCACAAATGGTTGAGTACACCGTACTCGTCAACCTGCATCTGGTAAAGCGAATCCTTGGTGGTCAAAGAAAAGAGTGTTCCGTCGATTAAAATTGCCATACATTGCGTCTCCTTGTTGGGCTTGATTTTTTTTCAAGGCAAAGGTTTACACAAAAAAAGAATCTCTGTCAACAACGAAAAATGATGCCTGCTGCCTTTTACAAGGCGTGTCAGGCATCATTTTTATGATGTTCAAAGCAGATTTGAATGGTTGGAAAAATTCTAAAAAAGTGAAGGCAGCATTTAGTAAAAAGTTCTTTATGGGCGTTCTCTGACAGCTATTGAATGATCTGAACGGGCATGAGGCGGTTTTTATTGCGCCAGCCAGAAGGTGTTGCGTTATAGAGCTGTTTAAATGCTCGCGAGAAATGCATTTGGTTTTCGTAACCGACCCGTATAGCGATCTCATTGATCTTTAAGTCAGTCGACCGCAGCAGGGCCGCAGCTTTTCCCATGCGATAGGCCATCAAAAATTTTTGCGGCGGCTGCCGCATGATTCGTTTAAAAATTTTGGCTCACTGAAAAATCCGGTGGGATTTGGGATTCTTGACTGTCGTATTGTATGACGCATCGATGATCTTCAGGAAAAAATATCCATCGTCATGATAGCCAAAAGCCTGTCGCCTTACAG
>JADGIS010000223.1 GCA_015233825.1 Erysipelotrichaceae bacterium RD49 | reverse complement strand
TCAAGACTGTAAGGCGACAGGCTTTTGGCTATCATGACGATGGATATTTTTTCCTGAAGATCATCGATGCGTCATACAATACGACAGTCAAGAATCCCAAATCCCACCGGATTTTTCAGTGAGCCGAGTATTTTGAAACGACAATCTCATTGAGCGAGGAATCATAATTCGTTTATCTGCTCTTGAGTAAGTTTAGGTCACAATATTTTTTATCAATCCGTAAAACCGTATCGCTCCAGCAAGCACGATTGAAGCGCGGTCAAACAGCAAAAGCGATTGCCAAAGCCCTCCGCAAGATGTTTTTCTAATTTCTTCTTTACCGTGTCTCCCGATATCGTTTAAATTAACTAAGATGGGCCTGACAAAAGCCTTTTTCTTAGTGAATTCGACCAAAATCGTTCGCAATATAAAGACAAAAGATAGTCTGGAGCATCGATTGCAAATCTAATTGTTCACGTTAAACAAACAGAAATTTACCTGTGATACTTTTGTCGGTCGCATCTAACTAATCGTTTTTAATAGTAAATAACGAAGAATTAAACCAAATTAGATGCTTATCCTTGATTGTCTTTCTGAATATGATTTAAATACAATCCGTTTGTGTATATGGTTCTAATTCAATGGATAAGGGGCGATATTGTATTGATCTATGGATATCATCATTTTTATTGAGATGGATGAAATCCCATTATGTAAAATTAATATATTTAAAAATATACTAATAATGAATAAACCGGTTTTTTTATTAACCAATGTGAATCGGAATGAAGATCAAATCGTCACCTTCACTCCGATTCATGGTTATCGATCTTTTACTGTTGTTTCACGAGAATGCCGCCCCAGCTTTGCGCTACGATCTGCCCAATATCATTGGTGTCTATCGCGTTGAAGTAAATCAGCTGGCTATTTGAGGAGGTTTGCGCATAGCGGCAAAAGCCAGAGGTCACTGCATTGAGCGGCTCGATTCGAATCTGGTTGTTTTCAAAGCATCCAATATACGACTGCTGATTCAGATCTTCGTACATAAACATATTGTTTTCCAAAGCTGTGTAGTTTCCCATTACACCTTCAAAAGTTTGACCAAGATCGATTTCGTTTTGCGTATCCTTATCTATCCAGAACATTGAATACGTATTTTCTCCAATTTGCTTGCAATGGATAAATCCCGTTGTTAGTGGATAGATATTTTCGTCATTTGATGTTTCAACGAAAGTAAATTCATCTTGATTGTTAAGAATTCCAAATCGTTCAGAGTCAGCATCTTGGATTCCAATCGCATAATTACCGGAATAGTTAAATGTATTGATCAGTCCTTTTATCGGTATAGGTGACGAATAGATTGAATCTACTGAAAAGCCGGGATTCACTCTATAGACATTTCCTGAAATAGAGTTGTTCAAGCCCATTTCATTGATTTGAAAGAACAGATTGTCACCGACAACTGTAAATTTTGGCAGACTGAGCATATCAACAGATACTGCACTGAAGATCTCTTCGCCATCTTTTTGAATCAGAAACTTGCAGTTTTCCCCAAAAAACTGGTAGCGCATTTCCAATTGCGAATTTTGATACTTGATGAAATCACAGATTCGGATTTGTTCATCGTCGCTAAAAGTGATGAGTTCAGAGATTTCTCCTGTTTCGCAATTTAGATCATACAAAGTTCTTGTCAGGCCAAGCGTTAGACCGTGAATAGGGGAAACGGTATGAAAGTAAAAGTGGCCGTTTTCACCGCGTAAAGGATCAATATTTTCACCTTCCTGCGTAATGTAGGAACCAAAATTAAATTGATTGACTGTTTCTGTTGTCAAAGAATGAGTAGCTGTAACCTGGCTTTGACTGCTTATAGAAGTTTGTTCACTAGGCTCTTGTTGGGAGCTTTCCGTTTCTTGAACAGAGGAAATCTGGCTGGTCTGCTCTTGCTGGCTTTGCGAGCTGACAGCAGAAGACGAATTGGTATTTGTAGAACATCCTGTGGCAATGATTGCTGCAAGGCCTACAACGAAACCAAGACGAAGACTCTGTCTAATATTCGTTACCAAATATAATATCCTCCATCGTTGGCATTAAGAGCGGTACTCATATCAGGAGCAGAGATCTTCCAGATGTCATTGAATCCTGGATTCGGGTCAAAGAACGAAACTAAGTTATCTTGATAGCCAACACCAAGAACCGCATGGCCAGTGCCGATGGAGTAACCATTATAGAAGTAGCCAGCATCCACAAAGTAAATTACAGGATATCCGCTAGCAATGTCTGATTTAACATTTGGCAGGAAGTAGTTTGACACATTGCTAGAATATTCGTAGTTTGCTCCAGTGAGCTGTTTGATGACGGGAGCAGCGCGGTTAACATAGGTTCCATAACCGGGACCGGATCCCATAGTACTTGCAAGATAAGATTGCGAGTACAGATTTCCTGTGACTTTTTCAATCAGCATTTGTGAGCAAGCGGGCACGCACCAATAGTTAGTTTCCTGTGCTCGCCAAGTGAAAGACAACTGGGTAGAGAGATATGCAGTTCTACCTTTCAAAGCAACTTCGCTTTCTTTTTTTGCGATATTTGCTTTGTACTCATCGGTCTGCATATAATCAAGACCTTCCTGGTCAATGTTATTCATCAGCTTTCTACCAGTTACTTCTGTTGGAGTGGGTTCTTCTGTGACCATTTCCTCTGCACAGACAGGGGTACAGAAGTTGACTAAGAGCAGCGTTGATGCCGTTAATAATTTACCGATCTTTTTCATAATTTTCCTCCTGAAAGATTGATAAAGACTCTATAAATATAGCTTTACAGATGTATTTAATAAGCAGTGGATTCTTCCAAAACTCTGGCTAAAAACTTAATTGTTAGCAATCAAGATTTAGTTTCTGACAGGTATTAGACTTATATCTGTCTCTTATACACATCT
>JADGIS010000222.1 GCA_015233825.1 Erysipelotrichaceae bacterium RD49 | reverse complement strand
ATGGATTGTTCGTCTCTGGTAAGACTCTTCCATCCTACGGGAGATCTTTTTTGTTTTCCATATTTCTTTTTTGACATATCAAATTCAGCCACCAACCCAATCCCACCAATTTTTTCAGAGACCCATTTCTTTTCCAGAGAGTCCGCTAACAGACTGAATGGCCAGCAGGCCAGAAAATAAAAGATGAAGATGACCAGGTAGACACCAAATGCCGCATTCGGAGAGCTCATCCGGTTGGCTTCGATAATCTGCTGGCCGACTTTGATCACTTCCACTACACCAATCATCAAAACCAGCGAGGTCGTTTTGATCATGCGGGTAATCAGGTTGATCGACAGAGGGATCAGACGGCGTACGGCCTGCGGCAGAATGATATACCGGTAAATCTGCCATTCAGAAAGGCCGAGAGCCCTGGCACTTTCATACTGGTGCTTTGGAATCGAAATCAGAGAGGAGCGGACCAGATCCCCCATTTCTGCAGTACCCCAGAAGGTGAAGACGATGATACTTGCGGTGGTACCATCAATATCGACGCCGAAGGCACGGCTGCTGCCAAAGAAGACGATAAACAACAAAACCAGCTGCGGCATAATCCGGATGATCTCGAGATAAACCCGGCACAGAAACCGGACCACCCGGTTTTTCGCAGTCATCAGGATCCCGAAAAGCAAGCCAAGCGGAATGGACAGGCCGACAGAGACAAGGGCGATGAACATCGCATTTCCCAGCCCCTGCAGCAGCCGGGCAAAGTTCTGTCCCTTGAAGATGACATCAAGCCCCAAATCCGGCATACCGCACCTTCCTTTCTATGGCGCTTCCGATCAGAGAAACCGGCAGCAGAATCAGCAGGTAGAAGACCACCAGTAAAAACAGACATTCCGGCGTCTTGTAATACAGACCAATCAGATCCTTGGCAGTAAACATCAGATCCATCAATGAAATGGCTGAAAACACGGAGGTCTCCTTGAGCAGGAAAACCACATTGGCCACAAAAGGCGGAATGGACGTGGAGATTGCCTGCGGCAAAATGACATAGCGCATGACCTGCCAGGTGTCCATGCCCAGCGAATAGGCGCTTTCGATCTGTATCTTTTCAACCGACTCCAGTCCGCTGCGAAAAGCCTCGCACATATAGCTGCCACCCAGAAAAGCCAGGCCGGCAATCCCGCAGGCTTCCGGATTGGTCGAAATGCCGATTCTTGGCAGGCCGTAATAAATGAAGAAAAGCTGGATCAGCAAGGGCGTATTTCGAGAAATCTCCACATAGACCCTGACAATTGTTTTAAGGATCGGGATCCGATAGTAGAGAATCATAGAACAGACCAGGCCGACCACTATTGAAAGAAGAATACCTGCTGCACCAAGACGAAGAGTCAGAAGAGCCGCTTTTTCAAAGAGCGGCAGATATTCTGCCATAAAGTTCCAATCCATAAGATTTCCTTTCTATCTGAAGAAGTGAATACACAAAAAGCCGGATACTCGAAGGATCGAATACCCGGCGTTCAGTTTCTGAAATAGAGATGACATTCAGAGCATGCCAAAAATTCCAGAACGAACTTCCGGGCCAGACGGCATGCAGCAACAGGAAACGGAAAAGCGGATTGTGAATAGGTTCATGATAGTTTTCCTCCTGTTCTGTTTGAATGCCTGAATAGTAGCATTGATGAAAAATATTTTCAAAAATAATGATGGAATATTTTCATTTCTTTCAGCATTTTAAGATTGAAAAAGATCAGTCCGGTTCGAAAAGAAAGGACTGAAATGGGGCGGGTAAGTTTCGGAATCAGCGAAATCGTGTAGGAAACTATCTTAATAAGGTTGTATTTAATCTTTTGATTCCCGCAAAAAAGGGCTAGGCAGAAGAAGCAGGAAATAAAAAAGCCATCTGCCGGCAGCGCTTACAAGTAGATGACTTTTATGAATTTTTGGGTTGCGTTTCTTTGAGTCCTTCTAAGTCCACAACAGAAGCAAAACGAAAATCCCCCTTAGCTAGATTTTCATGGTGTCTTTTACCCACAAAAGGATGAATATCCTCAAATCAATACGAATGAATCTTAGATAGAGGATCGAAGGTCCAGAAGCAAGTCGATCTAAAAAGTGTTCTTCGAATCGTTTGACGGCTTTTGTCTTGCTGATTCTTTCTTCTTCTTCTCTGGCTCATTTTTCATCCTCATTGATTTCCAGATTGTTCTTTAAAGGTATCACAGCTCCCATTTTCTACAACGGTTTGGGCCCCATAATCTTCTGCTTTCCTTCAAAAATAAAGAGCATTCCGCCTTGCAAAGGTCAGGCTGTAAAAGTTGATGCTGCTCGGTTTGCTTGTTTCAGAGCGTTCCAGCCCATGCAGACGATCCAGACATAAGCGCAGGTCTTGGGGATCATGAGCATCCCAATTGGCGGAAAGCTTTGGGCGAAAAGAACCACCGGAATATAAAAGGCAAAGCTCAGCGTAATGGCCAGCCACATCCAGTGAAATGGCGAATGCTTGTCTTGGCCGGAAGTTTTGAAAAACAAAACAATCATCAGCAGACCAAGGACAGCAAACGGGATATTTCGATAAATGCCCCAGGAGAGTGGTTCAACTGCAGATGTCCATTCATTTTGTGGAAAGAGACAGAGTGCAATCCGGACGATGGCCAGAATCCATACCATCCAATCCAAAGCTTTTAAATTGTCCTGTGGATAAAGCGTTTTCCATACATAATAAAGAAGGACATAGAATAGAGTCATTGTAATCGACGTGATCAGTTTGCCGATCCCCAGAGCGGCGGCATAGTCCTGCATGCCTGTGGTACAAAGGGCAATCATCCGAGGGACGAGATGAAATGCATCTCCGCATCCCAGAATCACAGCCATGGCGCCAAACAGGATAAATTCCTTTCTTCCTTTGGCTTTGTTCAAAATCAGAATCCCGATGGCAATGACAAAGACGAGATAGCAGATATCAAATAGAGTTTCAAAGACTGCCTGCATAATCCTAAGAATTAGACAAAAGTAGGACCCTACGGTTTGGTTCGGTCTATTTTATAAAACAGGTTCCATAAATAAAGCTTAAACCTATGGTTTTAGTACAAAGGACTATAATTATATAGGGTCCTACTTA
>JADGIS010000221.1 GCA_015233825.1 Erysipelotrichaceae bacterium RD49 | reverse complement strand
TCAATGCTGACTTGAATGGTGCAGCGAATATCGGACGCAAGCTGTTTCCTGAGCTGTTTACTCCAGAGATGGTGAACTTCGAAGCTGATGTATGGCGAATCCAATCCTCATTTGCATCAAAGCAGGCGATTCAAAACAAAATGTCTGACTCAGGCAAAAAAGACCAGCTTGCCAGAGGCAAAACCGGTCAGTTCAATCAGACATCAGCCCTTTCGGGTATGAGCCTGTGAACAGGCTCTGGACTACTGAGACGTGATGGCATTTTTGAACAGGAAATGTCCGTTTTTGAACTTCGGTTCACACGACCATATCCGTTTCGGCTCCTGAAGCCCCGTCCAAATGGACCGTTTTAAAGGTTCTTTTTAGGACGGATGCTGATGCATTTGTGCTTGGGCGGGGAGGTTCACAGGCGATGATAGAGTCACAATTGGTAAGCAAGAAGTATTAGTGAAATAGATGAGTAGGAAATATAAGAAAAGGATCGAGTTCATTGATTTGAATTCGATCCTTTCGTGGTTTTATATGGCTTGTTCTAAATTATTCGCCTTTTTCCAAAGCCAGAGTTCTGGTAGTCAGGTCACAGACTTCGGTTGGTCCATAGTACTGAATAGCCCCTGGATACGTGAAGGCTGTTTCAACTGCCCAGTTATCACGGTTGTCAGCGAAGTATTTGAATGGAGCACCATCCAGTTCAACAAGCGCCTTGCGGATAACAGGCTTGTCTTCACCATGGCGGCGTTCAATGTTCATCATTTTTGTGATTGGCATACCACCAGCAACCCATTCTTCAGCTGGCTTGGACAGGTTGGAGATTTTGGACAGGTAACCGTTAAAGCCGTTTTCGATTAACAGGGCTGCATTATAGCCTAAAGAATAGCAGTAGTCTGCATCGAAGTTGGATGGGAAAGCACAGCGTCCTTCGTAACCGAAGAAATGGTGCAGAGGATTGAATTTACCCTTGTAGGTTCCAGCTTCTTTGCGGCGGGCGAGTTCATCTGCAACCAGGGCGGAGAACAGTTTTTCAGATTCGATCAAAGATACCTGTACGTTTCCGTGTGGGTCACGCTCTAAGAATAACTGCTGCTGGATTCCAGTTGGCAGGATCTTGAAAACATCCATCGATTCAGGAGTCAGACCTTTTTCGATAAAGGCATATTTATCAGACCAAGTCGGCAGAGCATTGAATTCTTCTGCTTTTGCGCCAGCAAGCAGTTCGTTGATTTCAGCGATCAGCTTGGAGAATTCAGGAACGAATTCAACAACGCCTTCTGGGATGATGGCTACACCGAAGTTGTCACCATTTGCGGCACGTTTTTCAACCGCGTCCGCAATGTAGTTTGCAATTTCAGACAGGGACATTTTCTTGTCTGCTACTTCTTCGGAAATCAGGCAGATGTTTGGCTGGGTTTCCAGGGCACATTCAAGAGCAACGTGGGAGGCAGAGCGGCCCATTACTTTGATAAAGTGCCAGTATTTTTTAGCGGAGTTTGCGTCACGTTCGATGTTTCCGATCAGTTCGCTGTAGGTTTTTGTCGCAGTGTCAAAACCGAAGGAAGTTTCGATGTCTTCGTTTTTCAGGTCGCCGTCAATTGTTTTTGGAGCACCGATGACCTGAACGCCTGTGTTGTGCGCAGCAAAGTATTCGGCTAAAACAGCAGCGTTGGTGTTGGAGTCGTCACCACCGATGATAACGATCGCATCAATACCATGTTTTTTCGCTACATCGGCAGCGATGGCAAACTGTTCTTCAGTTTCGAGTTTTGTACGGCCGGAACCGATGATATCGAAACCGCCGGTGTTGCGGTATTCGTCGATGAATGGATCATCAAATACCACGAAGTCGTCTTCGGTCAGACCGCTTGGGCCGCCCTTGAAGCCGATCAAAGTGTTTTCGGGGTTCAGAGCCTTGAGGGCATCATAAAGACCCGAAATGACGTTGTGTCCGCCTGGAGCCTGGCCGCCGGACAGGATAACGCCAACGGTTTTCTTGGATGGTGTTTCTTCCTTTGCTTCGCCAGCTTCGAAAGTGATTTCTGGTTCGCCATAAGTATTTGGGAACAGTTTTGCGATCACTTCCTGATCGGCAACGCTCTGTGTTGGAGCTCCAGTTTTAACAGTGATTTCGGAAATTCCAGATCTCAGCATGCCAGGGAGTTTTGGTTTGTACTCGTAGCGTGCTTTCTGTAATGGTGAAATTGTCATTGATATTTCTCCTCTTTCAACGTTTCAATCATAGAATAGCCCAAAAAAATTGTAAACTTCCATCGTTTGTTCAATTTCATTCCTTTGCCAAAAGGCCTAAATCCGGCATTCCATCCGTTGTGTCTATTGATTTCAAGCTTAGAAAAAGCGCTTTCGCCAAAGGGAAAAGGGGGGAGCCGGATAAGGATTAAAAACAAACGATATCTTTACATGTCCAAAGTGGGTGCTGGAGCCATCCGGCGATTGGCAGACAGTTTTATTGAGATCACTTTTCTCGAATGACTTTTCTTGGTTTACGTTTCTTTGGGCGGTTTTCTTACCATATTTATTCTGACGGAGGATTTTAGGCGTGTGGCTATTCTGGCTGGAACCAAGGGCGCCAGCCACGCCTGATTTTGCCCGAACGATCTTGTTTTGAAAAGCTGGAACAGATGGTCCGAGTGGTCTGTTTATGAGGCGTGCCCCTTACCAGTTAAGAGCTTAGCTGGAAATAAAAAGGCTGCCTCGAAAGACTTGAATCAATGGCAACACAGCTTCAAAACGCATAAAGGCTTGGCCTTTATTTGGTAAGATATGACTTACTTTTTAAGTGAGGAGCCGATCAAAAGCCGTTGTTCAACCAAGTGATCAGGCTTGAAGAAAACGTTTGCTTTGCTTTCTAATAGATTTTGCTTCCTGTTATCTTAAATGGATGAAATGCTTAACGATTCTGTATAGGTATTGGAGGTTGTGTTGCATTTTCTTGTAAGTTATTGGAAACTAGAAGATGCATCTTACTTAAAACGTGATGCCAGAAAAGAAATAGCACCACTGGCCGCGACCCCTAATGATGAAAATTGGGAGCCTGATGACGTAACCTTCTGCTTTTACTATAATGTTGCGCGTGAAGAACTTTGAGCACGTTCTCTTTAGTTACAGAT
>JADGIS010000220.1 GCA_015233825.1 Erysipelotrichaceae bacterium RD49 | reverse complement strand
TCAACAACGGAGTTCGTATTGTCCGAGGACAATATTCACCAGGGCTACTCACTGACGACAGCTAAAGCTGTCCTGCCAAACAACGGGGTGTCTTTCAACCCCCATGGCTTGCCATGGGGTCAGTGAGATAGGCATCATGATGGAAGTCCATATCGGGGACTACCTGGCCGCCGATAATATCAATTCCGGCCATATCATAGCCGTTCATCGCCTTAAAATAATGCCCGGGACCATAGCCAAGTCTGACATGAGCCTCATTGTCTTCAATCACGTGGCCGATATATTGAATATTGTGAACACGGCATCAGTTGCCAAGGACCTGGGAAAAATGCTTGCTGTATAAATCAGAGACAGTTTCCATATAAAAAGCGCGGACATCCTTGGCATGGTCGCTGTCTGCCTGGAAGAGATAGACCCAGTCTTCCGGGTTCAAGTTTTCTTCCAGAGCTTTGCGGACATATTTGTTAAATGGCAGCGTCATTTCGGAAACACCGATGATTTCATACGGACCTTTGACGTTGCCAAAACGTGGTTCATCGGAAAACATTCCCTGGATGATTTTGCCGTATTCGTCTTTGTAATGGGCATAATGCGGCTCATAGACGGTATCGATCAGCACCTGCGTAGCTTTGGGGTTCATGGGATCGAGATAGTCTTTGGTCGACTCCTCGGCTCCGACAGGTGTTTGGTAGAGTACAAACAACGAGTAATGGCCTTTGGGTAAATCAAGGCCGACCAGCCGGTCATCAACCTGGCTGGTGACATCTTGTAAAGAGGACCAGTCGATCGCGCCAGGAACTTGATGTTTGGGCAGGATCACTTTTTCGATCTGGTCTTCACGATGCTTAGGATTTTTGATAAATTCCATGACTCTGGCCGGAACAGAATATCCTGCTGGATTGGATAGCCCTGGTTGACCAGATCATATTGGTGGATCTGGAGATAGCGTTTTTTCAATTCATCCGGAACCTGGCCGTTGGCATAGCCGGTTGGAAACTTGGCATCATCCAGAATCCAGAATTTCATGCCGCGTTTTTTTGACTCGGCAACCAGAAAATCCATCGTCTTCCACCAGCCATCTTTTAAAAATTCAGGATGAGGCCGCGATTCGACACAAAAGCGGGACAATCCTTGGGTCTGCATCGCATCCAGGTAGTCTGAAAGCACGGCTTGATCTTCACCATGCTGCCAGAAAAAAGGCCAGAGATGCGATGGAAAAGAATCCTTTTTCAGTTCATTGAACGCATTCATACTTTTCTCCTTCTTTTTTCAATTTTTGATTTGATGCTTAAAGCTTTCGGGTGCTGGCTTCAAGCAAACCCGATTTTTGATTCGGTCAAAATTGGATGCTGTCTTGCCATGATTTATGATTTATATCATCTTTTAAGACTGAAAAACCAATATCATTGATCCGGATAACAAAAACGAATGGCAGAGGGTTATCCACCATATTTGAACAAAAGGCACTCAAACCGATTGAGAACTTTCGACTTTTTTCATTCGATTTTGAAGCTGGCGGGCTTACGGTTTGAGGATACCAGATGAAACCGCAATCATCCATATCGCAGATTATGAAGAAAACTGACTATTCTTAAGGGGAAAGCGCTATACTTAGTTTATGAACGAACAAAAATTGAAAGAGCAGCTGATGCGTCTCGATGAGCGCGATGAGCGTCATCGACTGCCGGAATATCGACTTTCACTGATCAACTTCATGGAGTACGACTTTTTCGATTCTGACGAGGCGCTCATGATCAGTAAAAGTCCAAGATTTACGCCCACCCCAGCTCATTCTCATGACTTTGTTGAACTGAATTTTATGTTTGAAGGGGAGTGTGAACAGACCATTGATGGCAAGCCGCAGCGACTGAAAAAAAATCAGATGACTTTGATTGATACCAATACATCGCATTCGATTGGTATTTTGAAAGAAACGGATGTTCTCATTAATTTCTCCATGTCGCGGGAATTTGTCGAAAAGTATCTGATCAGTCTGCTGGATGAAGACAATACCCTTTCGTATTTCTTTGCCAATACACTCAATCCAAGCAACACTGCAATGAACTATATTGTTTTTGATGTCGGCGAAAACGAGAGGATTCTCACATTCCTGTATGAATTGCTGTGGGAACAGCTTCATCCTTCGCGAAATTCGAAGAAGATGAAAGAGACCATGATGCAGCTGGTTTTGATGGATTTGGTTGGATCGGGAAAAACAATTGTTGAACAAACATCCCTATCGCCTTCCAACCAAATTATATTGCGTGCCTTACAATATATGGAAAGGAACTTTTTGAATTGTTCGCTTCGGCAGATGGCGGCCGATCTGCATGTCCATCAGGTATATTTGACCAGTCTTTTAAAAGAGCAGACGGGTCTTTCTTACTCCCAGCATATCTCCCGCTTTAAGCTGGAAAAAATCAAGCGGATGCTGTTAGAGCGGCCAGATCTTTCTATCGAGGATATATCCACGCAATGCGGCTACTCCAACCAGACTTTCTTCTATTCGAAATTTAAGGAAGCCTACCACATGACCCCTAGACAGTATCGCCAGCAGGCTCTCAAAAATTGGAAAAGTTAACTCGGAACTTCTTTTTGTCCGTCCGCCTGTCTTTGACCGATAGTCAGCCTTTAGACCTTAGCTTGAGCAGTGAAAGCCAGGGTCTTTTTTTGTGGGCAGTCTGGACAAACGAGAATAAGCTTTGGCCATCCCCCCCGGCGAAGAAAAGTGGTGACGGCTCAACAAAAAAAACTCCAGCTTTGCAAAAACAGAAAGCTGGAGAAAAGTAAATTCACCAATTCAGCTAGAGGTGGTGATTAGACTGGTGCTACATTTTGTGCTGCTTAAGCAGCCGCTTGAAAAGAAGACTGTTTGCTGGTGGATAACTTACGATAAACCGTCAAGTACATCGTGATAAAGCAAGCCAGCCCGCCGGCAAAATTGGAAACAGGTTCTGAGGCAAACACCCCGAAGACAGGTGGATTCCAAACCATCGGCAGCAAGTAGATGAGCGGCAAAACAATGACGACTTTACGAAACAAAGAAAAGAAATAGCACCACTCGCCGCGACCCCTAATGATGAAAATTGGGAGCCTGATGACGTAACCTTCTGCTTTTACTATAATGTTGCGCGTGAAGAACTTTGAGCACGTTCTCTTTAGTTACAGA
>JADGIS010000021.1 GCA_015233825.1 Erysipelotrichaceae bacterium RD49 | reverse complement strand
GTTGGATCACTTCTCTCATGTAGTCTTCAACTTCAGGAGTAATGACTTTCCGCCTGTATTTCACCGACCAAACAATATGGTAATTCATGTTGTACACAGTGGTTCTACCATGCACCAGATTGTTTTTTCTTCATGCATATAGTATATCATAAATATGACTAAATATGCTTAAATAAAACAAAAAAAGATACAACATCCAGTAATGCATCTTTATGCACCAGTCGCTTTCATCTCGGTCATTGAATGGCCGAGGATTCCCGCTCCATGTCCTAAAACCATGCGATAGAGTCCTATTCATCCTGTATGAAATATTTCATCACTTTTGCCAAGTTGCCTAACGATCCGCAAAATGAAAACCGGCTTTCTGTTTCTCCCCAAAAAAGTGAGGCTTGTAAAGCCTAAAGGCGTGCTTCATTGATCGTAGGTTCCCTCCAATACGATAAAATAGACTTGCAAAAGGAAGATGATAATCATGTACAATATTGAATTTCCTGAAAAGAACCTTGCGATCATTACATTCTCGATCGATAAGGCTGAATTTGACGCTGATCTTGCAGCAGCTAAAAAAGCAACGGGCGACGACGATATCAATAAAGCCCGCGAGTTTGCCATTGCAACTGAAGCTGGAAAAGTTCTCAGCCAAGCTGTCCAGGAACATAATCTGAAACTGGCTACCGAACCCTCGCTTGTTTCTGATGTAACTCCTGAAGGCAATGTAAATGTAACCATGAATGTGGTACTCGTTCCAGCTGTTGAACTGCCTGACTACACCGGCTTAAACTTTGAAAAAGAGCCCATCACGGTTACCGATGAAGAAGTGATGCAGGAAGTCCTCAGACGGATTTCTTCAACAAGACTTTGGAAAGATCTGCCTGCAGATGCCGAAGCTAAAGAAGGCGATCAAGTCATCATTGATTTTGTCGGTGAAAAGGATGGTGTTCCATTCCAGGGCGGAACAGCTCAAAACTTCCCTCTTGTTCTTGGCAGCGGCCAGTTTATTCCAGGTTTTGAAGATCAGCTGCTGGGTGCCAAAGTCGGAGATGAACGCACAGTAGATGTAAGTTTCCCTGAAAACTACTTTGAACCCTCTCTTGCGGGTGCTCCTGTAATCTTCAAAGTTAAAATCAACAAAATCGAAGAAGCTGTGAATCCAGAACTGACAGACGAATTCATCGAGCAAATGAAATTAGACGGTGTCAAGACTGTTGATGAACTGCGCGATAAATCCAGAGAAGATCTGTTCGCTTTACGTACCCAGGAATTTGAAAACCGCCTGGCTTACGATATCCTCAACCGCATCGCACAAGGTGCCAAAATGGATATTCCACAGGCTATGATCGACTCCCAGGTTGCTCAGCACTTAACCCAGTATGAAAACCAGGTTCGCCAGTATGGGATGAGCCTTGATGATTTCCTCAAAGCTTCGGGCCAGACCCTTGAAGAGTTCAAGGCGAAAGTGTATCCAGAAGCTGAGCAGGAACTTCGTGCTGCCCTTGTTTTGGAAGCTATCGCTGCCAAAGAAGAAATCAAAGCGGATGACGAAGATCTGAAAAAAGAATACGAACTGCTCTCTACGGTTTATAACTTCCCAGCAGACCAGCTCAAAATGATTCTGCCTGAACAAGCCGTTGCTGCGCAGATCGCACAGCGCAAGACGCTTGATTTCTTAAAAGAAAAAAATACAAAGAAATAAAAGCTTGAATCTGCCAAAACAATGAAATCCACCTGTATATCCAGGTGGATTTTTTTGATGGATAAAACTTTAATGCAAGCCGTTCTTTTTATACATGAGTCTGGACTCATCATCTGGATTCAGTCTTTCTTGCCTGAGCTTTCCACTTTAAAGAGGACTGGAGACTGCTTCAGCCATCGAGCTTTAAGTTTGCGGTGATTGATTGAGCCTTTGCGAACCATCAGATGCTGGTTTCCCCGCTCATCAAACCACCCTTGAAAGTCATAGCCTTCTTTATAGGCTTTGGGAAGCAGGAAAGTTGGGGTTAGACACGTAAAGCGTTCCATCGGCTCTTCCTCAAACATTCCTTCATCAAGATCATATCGGACTTCAAAGAAAGTCAATTCCCATTTTGCATACAAGGAGCAGGAACAAAGAAAGACATGGTCAGCTTGACATTGGTGCTTGAAATCAGAATCAAGATACCAGCCTTCAAAGGTATACCCGACTCGCAGTGGCTTCGGCCAGTTTGTCATATGGCCATCCAGTCCGACAATCTGATCTTTCATTCTCGCCCCGCCATTGCTTTCGAAGCTGACAATAACTGGATCTTGAAATTTACCAACCAAATGAATCGGCTCATGAATCCCATTTTCCAGATATTCGACCCGTTTTCCTTTTAAAAACCAGCCGATAAACTGCCGGTCTTTTGCCGTGGCAGGATAGAGTTTTATAATTCCAGATTCTACCGTTCCTTCATGCGGGTTATAAGGAGAGTTGATTCCTTCTTCAAGTTCATAATAAATTGGGAAGCTACGGGTAGTCCATTTGGGATACAATTCGACATGGCCGGGCAGCTTACCACCGGGATTGAGTCGCTTGGTCAGATTTTCGTCTATATACCAGCCTTCAAACTGATATCCCGTACGGTCTTTTTCCATATTGATGCCCCCTCTATTTGGTTTCTTGTGGCGTTATTCTATAATCTATTTCTATATTTTCACAATATAAAATGTGATTTTTTTGGGATTTATTCGTAGAATTGGCCTGAATGAGATTGTGATTTCTCCATTTTGTATTACAATGAAATGCATTCCAGTGCGTTCCTCTTTCTTCTTTCCGGGACGCACTCGAATATAAATCAGGCGTTTATCCTTTGATTCAAAAAATCCGGCCTTCATCATCCATGTCATTGACTTTATCCATAGTAGTAGTCATTGTGGAAATCATATTCTTGCTTTAACCAATTTTATCTCTTATGCAGACGGCTGGATTGAGAATATAAGAATTCTGCCCTGCTCTTATGCGTTTTGACTTGTATCTTTTCTGATTCAGTGCTAATATTCTCTTGCTGTCCTGGTAGCTCAGTTGGATAGAGCATGCGCCTTCTAAGCGCACGGTCGGGTGTTCGAATCATCTCCAGGACGCCATTTTTTTGATTTTACTGCGGATTCTGTTAACAGGATCCGCTTTTTTGTGTTGAATCGGTCAAATTCATAAAATCCAGCTTTTGCTTATAAAAAAGCCTCAGAGTATCTCCTTGGTATTGGACACTCTAAGGCATTGGATAAGAATCATTCAATCAAAAATTATGCTTTCTCATCTTTTCTTCTGGTGGATATCGTTCACAATCTATAAGCAGAGAATTTTTCATTCTGTTTGATTCCATCTCAACCTCACTCATCTTTTTTGGCTTTCTTACTTAAGAAAAGGCTGCATCCAAAGATAAGCACCGCCACTATTCCACTTACAAGCCACATTCTGACTGGAAGCCTTGCAGCAGTCGGTGCGCTTGATGAAGATCCAGATGGCTTTTTTAAGGGTTCCTGATTGAGGAGGCTGGATGAATTCCCGCTTGGACCTCCAGATCCACTTCCAGAAGTTCCCCAGTTTCCTGGCCGATCCGTTTTTCCCTGATCAGGGAGCGTACCCGGATTACCTGAATTTGTAGGACGATTGGCATCGGTTGATTGATCTGGATTGGCCGGCTGACTTGGATTGGCTGGCTGGTTTGGATTGGCCGGCTGACTTGGATTAGCCGGCTGGTTTGGATTAGCCGGCTGGTTTGGATTAGCTGGCTGGTTTGGATTAGCTGGCTGGTTTGGATTAGCTGGCTGGTTTGGATTAGCTGGTTTTTTTCGCGCATTGGTAAAGGTTTTTGGGTTAGGAGATGAAACCAGCTGATAAACAAGCTGGCTATCCTGCTCTTTCACCTCATAGGTCCAGCTGAGAATGGACTGGTCATAGTAGTACCCTGTTCCTTCCTGCGCAATTTCTTCTAAGGTAACAACATAGGTTCCAGGTTTTGTGAAAGTCAACGGAAGCGGAGGGATAGTTCCATCCTGCTTATTTTGGACGACGATATTACCTTTTTCATCGATCTGAATATCCTCATTGAACTGGATGATCCAGCCGTCCTTTTGTTCGGAGTTGACCGTATATTGAAAACTAAACTGCCCGGCTTGCAGCATATCATTGCGCATCACTTTTTCGGCCGGCTCAAAAGGCGGAACGGTAAGTGGAGAGATTTTACAAATATTGTGGAACTCAAGTGGTTGATTGTCGTTCCTACTCCAAGCTATCTCCTTCCCATCTTTTTTAACGGTTACCGATTCAATA
Source organism: Erysipelotrichaceae bacterium RD49 (assembly GCA_015233825.1). Lineage (GTDB taxonomy): Bacteria > Bacillota_I > Bacilli_A > Erysipelotrichales > Erysipelotrichaceae > Allobaculum. The sequence goes on along the minus strand of JADGIS010000021.1, from coordinate 23,398 downwards.
TATAGAATACCGGTTGAATCAGAAGCATCGTCATTTTCATCCTGTTCATTTTCCCGATTCTCCTGATCTTGAATACTCTCGATCGATCTGGTCCCCACTTTGACTTGAATGGTATAGACGCTTGGATCAAAGGAAATGCTGTCGACTGGGTACCCTTGTAATTCGCTTACTTCATGCAAAGTATAGGTATAGGTTCCAGGAAGGTTATAGGTGACTCCATCCAAGACTTTGAAGAGTTGGCCTTCTGGTTTGGAAAAGCGGTAAACGGATCCATCTGGTGATTTCATTTCAAATATGAAGCTGAGCTGTTTTTCCGCTTCTGTCAAGGGAGTGCCATCCTTATGGGTAAACCGTTTGATTGCTTGGATCGTCAGCGCATCATCAGGATTAAATATGGGTTTGTAGTAATTGTAGAACTGGGCTAAATCTTTCTGATGGGGTGTTGCATCTACATAATAAACCTTTGCTTCCAGCGTATTGGACATCAAAGGGGTTTTCGGAGGCGTGACTTGAACAATTGCGTATTGTCTTGATCTGTCAATTTCAACTCCATAATTCGACAATTGATGAGGATCATTCTCAGTCATTTGAAAGAAATAAGTCCCTGGCTTGGTAAAAGTCATGGCGTTAAACACGAAGGCCCCGTCGGAGGCATTGGGCAAGGTCTGCAGGGAATCTGTTTCTTGATTCATTGTTGAAGAGGGCACAACCGTCCCATCCTCCAGCTCTGCTCTTGTATTTGGATCTGCCCAGGACAGCGAGAAGGTAAACAGGTCTGGCGTGTTGACCAATTGGTCATTGAAATAGACTTCCCCCTCAAACGCCTGCTTGACCGGTGCATAGGAATAATGATTGGCAAAAACCAGATCTGAAGCCTCCTGGACAATTTCCTGCTCCTGCTGATTGGGTTTTGCTTTTGTATTCTCCTCTGGTCTCTCTACCGACCAGACTGGATTGACACGAATCACTTCTTGGTCTTCAAAGGAGGTCTTCTCTATGCTGAGGGCGAGATGATAGATTGTTGGGGAATACTCCATGCCAGGCATGGACCCTTGAACTTCTTTAAATGTATAGGTATACGTTTTTCCCACATCTTTTTTTTGAAAGCTCATTCTTCCAAACGAAATTAAAGTTCCTGCATTGTTGACCGTCAGTGTCCGCTTGTTTCCCTCGAGCTGGATCTCGCCATTGGGCATCGGCGCCTCCAAATCGGTGGTGCTCATTTGGAATTGGAAGGTGAATCCTTGGTCCTGCTCATTCGGGTCATCGATATCTCCTTCCAAAGTCTTGGTCAGAATCGGGGTGAACACGGCATCCTGAATTGCGTAGACATTGGTAAAGGAAATGGACGAAACAGGTTCGGTAAGATCAGTCCCATTTTGATCCCTCAGTTTCGTAATCCGCGGTGTCGAGGCTACAAGTTTTCCATTAGCCTGATCCTGTTCAATTGTAAGTTCAACCTTATACACTTCCATTGATTCCTGAATTCCCGGAATGTCATACTGCCCCGAACGACTTTCTGAAAGATAATAGGAATATTTACCCGGCTGATAAAATGTGACAGGGTTGAAATGGAAAGCGTGATCTGAAGATTGGCTCGTTACGGTGACCAGATTGGGGACTGGTAAGGGAGCGTCCATTGGCGCACAAGCATCGATGCGGATTTGAAAAGCATCTGATTCTTCCCATTCGCGTCCCTGCAGGATTTTGATCCCCTGAAATCCAGTTTGCGTCGCATCGAGAACCAGTGGTTCGAGCTGGTATTGATTGATAAATGCAATCGGGTCCATTCCAACAGGACTCACCGTAGTCTGGACAGGTGGACTGATGGGTGTAAATCCAGGCAGATTCTGGCTGGAATCTTCCTCAACGCGAAGGTTGGCATACAAAGGCAGTGCATGGATCCGGATTTGTTCTTTATTCTTTAATGTAAAAGAACCTTGGCCATCCTTAATTTGAATCGGGTTCATGGGAACATATGTTTCCGGACTCTGTTCGGTCAGTTTGGCTGCCTTTAAAACACCATTCCATGGCTTCCCATTTACATCGGTCAAGGTAATTAAAAACCGAAAGTCCTGGTTAGGGACTATCAGTGTGCGGTCTGCTTGGACAAATTTATAAAGATCCAGATCCGTGTTTACCCCGTATACAAGCACCCCGTTGTTGCCATACTGAATCTGACGGATTCCATTCTGCATTTCTCCGATCTGCCGGTACGGCGCACTTTGGGTCACATTGTTTGTTTTATCGATTTCGTAATAAGCTGGGATATTGACGGCTGAAGAACCGTTATCCGAAATGGGGGCTGCCAAAGAAGCAGGCCGGTATGACGCTGTTGCCAGACTTTGAATCTGGTTTCCTTGTTTTTCAAAGGCGTTAGCATAGAAACGAATCTGATCCTCTTCTTCATGTTCCTGAATCCATTGCGCCGCCGACGAATCAATTGCAGTATGGTCGAGGGTATTTTGCATCGCGGCTTTCAACCGTATTTTGTACTGCAAAGAAATGGGAAGATCCGGCGTGGTTTCAAGCTGGCCGGAAGACTCCTGCCGAAAGTAAGTCATCGGAAGCAAAGCCGCTGGAAATTGGAAGAAAACCTCATCTCCACGCTGATCCTGATTGTGAGTGATTTGAACTCGAACGGTAGATTCCAAATCGTAAATTTTAGGGCCAGTGAGAATATTCCCCTCGACGAGACCGGCGTAGGTATAGGTTGTCGTATTTCCATTGCGTTCTGCCCGAATTGGCTGATGCTGCTGTCCTTGATACAAGAGGAGTGGATCGGAACAGACTTCCATCCAATCTCCCATCTGGTCTTTCATGGTCGTATAGCCGCTCATCCCCGGATCTTCTGGATTTGTTTCAATCGGATACGTTGATTCCACCGCCATGCTTTCGAAAATAACTTCAAACACATTCAATAAGGAATCCGGATCCTGAGCGCTCATATAGTACCGATAGGAACGGCGCAAGCCAAGTTCTCCCTTGACGGAGTAGCTTTCAGCTTGTGGAAAATTGCTGGACACAGCTTGCATAAAGCGGTTTTCATTATCCCTTTTCGGATCTTCAGGCAGCAGAATGGAGGCATCGGGATCCGCTGTATTGAAAATTCCGATAGAATACACGATTCCGCTATACTCATTTTTAATCTGATAGGCACTCGAGACAGCGCTGTCGGCAATGGAGCGGGTAAAACCATAGCCATTGGATGGGACGCCATCACTGAAAAAAATGACAACTTTTCTGCGCTTGTCATTCTCATTCACCGTTTGAATCAGGTTTTTGGCTTGGGTGAATGCTTTATCCGTATAGGTAACTCCAAATGGCTTGAGATTGGCGATTACTTTTCTTGCCTGTTCCAGATCACTGGTCAGTGGCAAATCCAAATACGCTTCATCACCAAAGGTTATGATCCCCACCTGGCTGGGGTCGCGGGATTGCGAAGAGAGCTGGTTGGACTTCTCTACTTCATTAAGAAATTGATTGACTGCTCTTTGCATACCCTGCAGCCGCGTCATTCCTTGACCAAACTGAACACTCATGGTTCCAGAGGTATCCAGAACCAGGACGATATCCATTGGTTCTTCGAGCTGGGTGGTTGTTTTTTTTGCACTAGAGAGAGCCGAAAGCTCGATATTAAATCCTTCGTTGCTCGCGCGGACATTTTTAGCCGTCAATACGGCTCCAGTCTGTTCCGGATCGGCCTGGAGGATCGTCGTTGGATCTGTCGATTTTTCTTCCAAGCGGACTTGGTTTTCTTGGGGTTCCAATTCTGCAACGGTACTTGTCCCTTCGTCTTCAAACTCGGCAGCATGGATTGGGGCAGGAAGCAAGGAAAAGACCATACCAATAGATAAAATCAGACCAAATAGGCGGAATATCCAGCTGCCAAGACTGCGCTTTTGTGGACTTCGATTCACAATTCATCTTCCTTTCTGGATTGGCTTTTAGCTGTTTAAGATATTCCCTTCTTCTTTCCCGTTTTAAAACGTTTTTTCCTTATGCCCGTGGCTCCATAAGGAATGTCCGTATAAACAAGCCAGATCCATGCACAAAAAAGTGAAATGAACCTAGCTTCCCGCCCGTTCTCAATTTAACAAAATGTTTTCTTTTAAAAAATCAAGGTAACCGAAAAGATCAAATTTTAGTGTTGGTTCTAATCTTGTGTATTAGATTTTGCTTATTTTGATAATTTTAAAATCCTATTCTAAAAATAATTTCACTTTCTCAAATCCTGTATCAACCGTTCCTGCCTGGTTAAAGGATTCCTCGTCTTTTCGATAGTTCATCTCCTTGTTTCAGGCCTGCGAAGGCATTCCATTCGGGATTGATAAAAGTAAAGACCTACAAGTCCAAGTACGACCTTGCTGTGAAGGGAAGAATGATGGGTTGGAAGCCATTTCTCTTTCTTCCCTGTTCTTCTTCCCCAAAGAAAACAAGCCGCTGGCAGTCTTGAATACTGCCAGCGGCTTGTTTTCTATCCATTTGATATCATTTTATGATTTACAGTCCAGGAGTTAATAAATCTACTTTTATTAGAATTTGTCGAGATTGATGGCTCACTTTCCCGGTTTGCATCATCTCCAAGAACTGTTGTTTCCCTGCAAAGGCTGTCAAACAGCAGCTCCAATCCATTTTAAAACCAGAAGGTTCTTTTCTTTCGTTCCTTCTTTTTGATTCCAAAAGGCCAGCTTTCTTCATGAATAATTTCAACGTCGTGAACGGTTCCATCTTCAAGATGTACAACCGCATAAGCCGGCGAATTGCCATCTCTTGGCCAGGCCATACTGCCCGGATTGATCAGCCAGACGCCATGAACTTCCTTGGCCATCGGTATGTGCGTATGCCCGAACACAGCCACTGAACAGCCATTCTCTTTAGCGATTTTGATTAGCTGCTGTTCGCGGTTGGAATATCCACATCGGTGGGAATGGCTGACATAGATCCGCACGCCCGCAATATTCAAAATCCGCTGGGAAGGCATATTATAGTCCCAGTCATTATTGCCACGGACAAATACCCAGTGTCCAAATCGGTTGGCATCATCTTCTAAATCGCCGCAATGGATAAAGACATCAGCAGTCGGATAAGCATTCTCCAGCTGCTGGAGCACATCATTGCGGCCATGGGTATCACTGGCGACGATTAAGGTTGCTTTCATAAATTACTTTACTCTCCTGCATTATATTCTTCTAAAGTTTCATTGTGTTTAACCATTGCGGTCGCATTTTCCGGGGTCACGTAGCGCAAAACAAAAGGCTGAAAAGGAACTCCAGTGACCTCTTCTTTCCCCTCTGGATAACGGAAGACCCAGCCGTATTGAGCGGCATGTGTTTTCAGCCATTCCCATTGCTGGCGCTGCTCATTGCTTAAAGCAGCGTTCGCCCCATTGAAATCCAAGCCATCGCTCTTGGATAAAACCTGATTCCAGGGATCAAAGCCATCCAGAAACAAGGTCAGTCCCAGCTGCTCTTCCCGGCTTCCATATGGCCCCATGGGATAACTGCTGTAGTCCGACATTTTATTTTGAAGTTCATAGGGGACAAAACCGGAAATTGCCTTTAACGTGACACCATCTCCGGCGGCAGCTTCCTTCATTTGCTGCCAGCTGTTTGCAGCCTGCTGGCGTAGTGAAATATACGGCTCAGCACCAGCCAGGTCGGCCGGCCCCCAGGTATATAAGGTCGTATCTGCTGGCAGAATATAGGTAAATGAAGTCGGGTTGCCCGCCAGCGGAGTGGACAGGCCCGAATCCAGGTAGGCAATCAAATTGGAATAAGGCATCCAGGAAAGAACCTGTCCAAGCGAATCCAATGAGAACCGGTCGCGGTAGGTATTGACAAACTGGACAATAAACGCTGGATCTGCTTTCTGGGTGCGGGCTGCCATATCATAGTAAAGGGTATTGTTGATATTGAATCCTTCCACATCAAGATAAGGCAGAACCTGTTCGGGCTGGACCTGATTATTGATCAGAATATTGATGTCATCATTACTCAGCCGCTCAGCCAGCATCTGGCGCTGCAGTTCCGTTCCATAATAATAACGGGAGAGCGGGTCGGACTGGCTTTGCATATACATAAATGTGCCCCCGATAAAGCAGAAGATACAAGCAAAAACCAGCAGTCTTGCCCGTACGACCTTTTTAGGGAGTTTTTCGGTATTCATCCCACCTCTCCTTTCTTTTCTTTCGTTCCTGATGCCAGCAACGAGAACTTTCAAGCTCTTGTTCAAATCAATTTTTTGACCAAATTGCGCAGTCTTCCGCAGGAGCTTTTCGTGGCAACCGCAGGCTTCTTTATTTCAAATGGCTGGGATCTAAATTGCGAAAGGTGCGGACGCGAAACAGGGGTGGCTTGGGCTTTCTGGTTTCCTGTTTGCAGACTTGCCGTCTATTTTTTGGCTTCGCATTTGGCGCCACGCCATGGACGGATAATTGGGCAGCTTCCGGTTTTTTGGACTGAATCCTGACTGAAGCTGACAACTGCTCTGGTTGGCAGATCGGACTTTGAATCCTTTGACGATTAAGATTTACAGGTTTCTTCTTCATCAAATATACCTTTCTGGCTGGAATACAGCCGGATGCTTTGCCAAAAACCGGCTGGAAGGAGGCTGGATCTCAATCTTGAGACCGATATGGAACTCGTATTGGCTTAGTCCTCTGCCTTCTCAATCTCATCTTGAGTGATGGCGTCCGTTTGGAAAGCAAGTTCTTCCTGCTTGGCTTGATTGTCATGCAGTCTTTTATACAGGAGCGCAGCTGTCTTTTCGGGCACCACGGCAGCCAGTTCCGGCAGTTCAGCTGCTTTCATCTTTTTTAAAGAGGGAAACTTGGCCTGAAGCTGCTTCTTGCGGGCCGGGCCGATGCCGGGAATATCATCAAGAATGGATTTCGTCATTCCTTTCGAGCGCAGCTTTTTATGGTAGGTAATGGCAAACCGATGGACTTCATCCTGCATGCGGGTCAATAGAAAGAACAAGGAATCGGTCTTTTCTAACGAAATTTCCTGGAGATTTTCATCCAGCAAAGCTCTGGTTGTATGCTTATCATCTTTAACCAGGCCAGCTATGGTCAAATTCAGTCCCAGCTCATCGCGAATGCTCGCCGCAGCATGAATCTGCCCGGCTCCGCCATCGACAAGCAGCAAATCCGGCAGCGGCTTGTCCTCTTTAACCAGCCTGGCATACCGGCGGCGGATCACTTCTTTCATCGAGTCGGTATCCGACCTATAATCGCCAAGCTGATATTTGCGATAACTTGATTTATCCGGCTTTCCATCTTTAAAGACTACCAGACCGGAAACGTTATAGGCACCCGAGATATGAGAGTTATCGAACATTTCTATGGTATGGACTGGTTTATCAAAGATCTTGGCCAGCTGGCGGTTCGCTCTTTCGAGTTCCCGGTCTTTGGCATAGGTAAGCTGGAACTTTTGCTCATGGGCTTCTTTGGCATTGGTATGGACAAGGTCAATCAATTTTTTGCGGTCGCCCCTTTGGGGAATGGTGATTTTGGTCTGCAGAGCTTCTTCCAGGATCCTGGTATTGGTATGAGCAGGGACATAAATCTGCCTGGGAACGGTATTGGTTTGATAGTACTGGAGAATATAGGCGATAAATGCATCTTCGCTGTCTTCATAAACCGGCGAAATCGACATGTTGCGCTCCAGAAGCTTGCCCTCGCGCACAAAGAAGCCTTGAATCGATAAGTATCCTTTGTCTTCGTACCATCCAAAGGCATCGAATGAATCGCGAACAGAAAAATCGATGGTCTGCTTTTCTTGTACGTAGTCAATAGAACGGATCTGCTCTAAAAGCTCTTGGGCACGTTCGAACTGCAGATCCATGGAAGCCTGTTTCATTTTGGCTGCCAATTCCCCTTTGACTTCATCGGTATATCCTTTTAGAAAGCGGATAATCTTCTCGCGGTTTTTAAGTGCTTCCTCTTCATCAATTTCTTGAAAGCAAAAGCCCATACATTGATGCATGTGATAGTACAAACAAGCGCTTTTGCCCATCGTCTTGCATTTGCGAATTGGAAAGAGCTGGTTGATCAGCTTAACCATGTCGTACGCATAGGTCGAAACCGGATACGGACCAAAGTAATCATTTTTGCGGTTAACGACCTTGCGGGTAATGCGGACTGTAAAATCAGAGCCTTTGGTGACTTCGATGTAGGGATACATCTTGTCATCCATAAACATGATATTAAAAGGAGGCCGGTGCTTTTTGATCAGATTAATCTCCAGCAGCAGCGCTTCCTTTTCCGTGCTGGTCTGAATGAATTCAAAGTCCTGAATCCGGGCAACCAGCTTGGTTGTCTTGCTGTTGTGAACCCCATGAAAGTAGGAGCGAACCCGGTTTTTGAGCACTTTGGCTTTCCCGACATAGAGAATTTCTCCATTCTCATCTTTCATGATGTAACAGCCGGGCTTATCCGGCAGTAAAGCCAGCTTTTGAGCGATGTGGTCCGTCAATGGCATCCCGCTTCCTCCTTTCTGGAACTTGGCTATTTCAATTCAACTAAGGTTGCCCCAAGGCCGCCCTCATTGGGGCCGCCGGCGGCGAGATTTTTAACATTCGGATGCTTGCGCAAGTTCTGCCAAACAGCATTGCGAAGTGCCCCCGTTCCCATGCCATGAATAATGCGGACGTTTTTCACGTTATGGTAAACAGCCTGGTCAATATAATGATCAAGGGCATTCATCCCTTCTTCAACCCGCATGCCGATGATGTTGAGTTCCATCGGGAAGGCTTTAAAGGAACGCTCCTGTCTGGCGGCTGCTGGTGCCTTTTCAACTTTTGGCTTGTTCATTAACGACAGCTGCTCTACGGAAACATTGACCCGGCGGCCATTGACCAGAACGGTCGCCTTTCCTTTGCGGACTGATTGGACCTCGCCGTGGTTGTTGAGCGATAAAATCCGGACATAGTCGCCGGCTTTAAATTCATGTGGTTTTTCATCGACTGCGGCCTGTGCCTTTTTATTCTTGCTGCTCGCATTGAGGGCATCGAGCTTGCCCATCTGCTCGATCTGCTCGTGGCTCATGGAATGGGTCTGTTTTTTCAGATCGCGGATAATCTGGCGCGCTTCTTCTTTCTTTTCAAACAACAGATCATCCAGCTGGCGCTGGTAGTCATCATCCAGTCTTGCTTTCATTTCCGACCACTTCTGGCGGTCGTGTTCAGCTTTGCGCTGCAGATCATGGGCATTGGCGACCAATGTATCAAAGCGGTCTTTTTGCTTTTGCAGTGCTGCCTGCTTCTGCTCGAGAATTTCCAGCTGCTTGGCACTTTCGGAGGCGTTTTCTTCTTTGATTGTCTGCGCCCTGGCCAAAACAGTCTGCGGCAGTCCGAGCTGTCTGGCAATCGGAAAAGCACAGCTGGCGCCGCTGACTCCTTCCAGATAGCGGTACGTCGGTTTGAGCGTTTCCGGATCAAATTCCACACTGCCCACTTGAACATGCGGATTGGTTGCCCCAAAAGCTTTGACTTCCGAATAGTGTGTGGAGGTTAAAACCGTGCTGCCTGCTTGGATGAGCGTTTCCAAAACGGCCTGGGCAAGGGCTGCGCCTTCCTGTGGATCGGTGCCGCTGCCAATTTCATCAAGCAGGATAAACGAATCCTGATTTGCATGGCGCACGATTTCTCCCAGCTTTTTGGCATGACCAGAAAATGTCGATAAGTTTTGCTCGATTGACTGGCCATCCCCGATATCAAAGAAAAACTGGTTGTATACAGGAAGCATCGCTTGGTGCGCAGAAACAGGAAAACCGCTGTGCGCGAGCAGTAAAAACAATCCAATGGTTTTTAAGGTTACCGTTTTGCCGCCCATATTGGATCCGGTAATCATCATGCAGGTTTTGTCATCGCTTAAATGGTACCGGTTGGCCACTGCTGTTTTGGGATCCAGCAAAGGATGGACAGCATGTTCAAGGCGCAAGGTATGGCTGCCGGCATGAAGCATGGGAATGCAGCCATCGTGAGAAAGCATCCAGCTGCCTTTGGCCAAAGCAAGATCCAGGATTTCTAGTGTTTCATCATTGGCAAGCAGGGCTTTGGCATTTGAACGCACCTGGGCAGAGAGTTCTGCGCAGATTTTCTTTTTCTCGTTTTCGATTTCCATCTCCAGCTGAGCCACTTCATTATTGGCGGCGACCAAAACATCCGGTTCAACATAGCAGGCAGCCCCGGACTGGCTTAGGCCATGGACCATTCCGCCATATTTGTATTTGTCCGCTGCCTTCATCAAGACGCAGACTCGTCCGCCGCTGGATACGCTGACGCTGTCTACTAAGGAATCCCCATGGCTTTTGATAAACCGCCTGGCCGCATTGGCCAGATCTGCTTTGGCCCCACTGAGCTTGCGGTCGAAGTTTTTCAAAGCCGGCGTTGCATCCATCCGGATCTGGCCAGAAAGATCCACACACTCGTCAATCCGGCGAGCCAGCGGCTTAAGCGGCGAAAGGGTCGAGGCCACTTCGTACAACAGCGGATTGGCTTGTGGATCAAAGGCATTGACAGCAGCCTGGCAAGCGCTTAAGAAAAAGGAGATTTCCAAAAGCTCACTGGGCAGCAGGCTGATTCCCTTGGCAGCGGCATTGACCAGCTTGGTCACATCTGAAAACCCGCCAAGCGAAAGCCCACCGCCAGCCTGCAGGTAGGCTGCGGCTTCACCCGCCCGGTCTAAATCTGTCCGGATGACAAGCAGATTGGTCTGAGGACGGGCACTGCGGATCCTGGCAGCTGTTTTTGCACTGTAGGCTCGCGAAGCAAACTGATCCAGCACCGCTGCAAAATCAATGGCTTCATATTGTTCGGATAACACTTCAAATCCCCCGCTTTCTTCTCGTATTTCTTCTTTTATGCTTTTTGTCTATTGTTATATTATGCTGATTTTTATGCTGAATTAAATTCATTGAATTGGGCTGATCCCGCAAATCGGCAGTTTTCTGGAATGTGGATGGAAGATCGCCAATGGTCATTCCCTTTTTCTGTTGAGCGTTGAGCTGCTGTTGAAAAGAGTTGAATCACAGACCAACCGCTCAGGAGCTGACCATCAGTTTATAATACCATTCTCGTCAATGGTATGATTGAATCATGTCAACAGTATCAAAAAAGATGGAGCCCAACGAAATTGCGGCTCTCTATAAACGTTTAAAACCCTTCGCCACCAAGGAAGCCAAGCCTCAATATACCTTATGGCAGCTGAAAACCAGTGAAATGGTCGTCACAGCCTATCAATCGGGAAAAGTCGTATTCCAGGGCGCTGATGTTTCGTGGCTGGAAGATGAAAAACCTCAGCTAAGCCAAAAGGCTGGCAGCCCGCTTGCTGCTTCGTCCAGCGAACAAAAACCTTTGGAGAAGACTTTCCCGCAGGCGGGAAGTGATGAAGTCGGTACAGGCGATTATTTTGGCCCTCTCGTTGTAGCAGCAGTCATTGTACCGGACGAAAAAACGGCAGCAGCGTTAGAAGCAATGCAGGTTACAGACTCCAAGCAGATGACGGATGCCGTTATTCGCAAAGTTGCCCCCAAAATTGCCAAGCTGGTGCCCAATTCCGTCCAGGTTCTTGACAATCCTCGCTACAACCAGATCTATGATCATGACAAAATGAACCAGAACCGAATCAAAGCCCGCATGCATAACCAAGCGTATTTGAACCTGCAAAAAAAGGGCTGTGATCTGCCGGAATTGAAAGTTGTCGACCAGTTTGTCCAGCCCAAAGGCTATTTCAATCACTTAATTGGTGTCCCGCACATCGTGCGGGATCTGCACTTTGAAACCAAAGCCGAATCGCGTTATGTCGCCGTAGCTGCCGCTTCGGTTTTAGCACGCTGCGCCTTTTTAAAAGCCATGGATGCCCTCGAAGCCAAGTATGACATGTCCCTTGCCAAAGGCGGCGGTGATCTGGCTACCCAATCCGGCCGCAAATTCAAAGCGCGATACGGCCAAGACGAACTCAAAAATGCTGCGAAGCTTCATTTTGTCAACACCCAGAAACTCTGAAGGGCCTCTGCCTGGAAACCGCTGCTCAACACTTTGAACGGCTGCATCCGTCAAAGCGGGAACTTGCCATTCCCTTGCAAATTTCATGATGAAAAGCCGGCTGCTTCGATTTGGAGGATCGAGCAGCCGGCTTTTGGATTGGTATCTGCTTAGTCTTGATGCTTGCAGCATTCCTTTGCACTTTGGTCTGTCGCCTTAAAGGTTGTTGTGACAATTCCTTCAGGCGTTTCTTCTTCCATGGAAAGATCAATATTGATTCTGGTCGGCAGCTGAATGAGTTCAACGCCGGCATCTTTGAACATCCGCTTGCTGGCGAGATTATCCTGGTGGCCGTTGTATTTATCCGATTCATAGACCACGCGCGTAATGCCGGCCTGAATAATCGCCTTGGCACATTCATTGCAAGGAAATAACGAGACATAAATCGTACAGCCGGCGACATTTTGAATGGCGTTCAAAATTGCATTCAATTCCGCATGAACGACATAGGGGTATTTGGTTTCTAAAAACTCCCCTTCCCGCTCCCAGGAATATTGATCATCATCACAGCCTTTGGGAAAACCATTGTATCCTAAGCCAACCACCCGGTTTTGCTTGTTGACAATGCAAGCCCCGACTTGGGTGTTGGGATCTTTCGATCGAAAAGCAGCGAGATGGGCCATCGCCATAAAGTACTGGTCCCAATTGGGAACCGGATTTCGTTTCATCCCGCGTTCTGCTCCTTTTCCTGCTCCAGCTCATTTAAGATTTTCTGGAATGTTGGTTCCAATGGCGCTTCAAACGTCATCGTCTTACCCGTTCTTGGATGAACAAAGGTCAGTTTATAGGCATGGAGCAGCTGGCCGCCTGCCTCTAAAGTTTTACGCGGACCATATTTAGGATCACCGGCAACGGGGTGTTTGATATAGGCCATATGGACGCGGATCTGGTGTGTGCGGCCCGTTTCCAGCGAGCAGTCAACATAGGCATAGTCTTTAAAATTCTCCAGGACGGTAAAATGAGTTACTGCCGGTTTGGAGTTTTTTGCGGTCACGGCCATTTTCTGGCGGTCTTTTTCATCCCGGCCGATCGGGGCATTGATCGTGCCAATGGTATGTGAAAAAGGATGATGCACGATTGCTTTATACGAACGGTGCATGGTTTTATCCTGCAGCTGCTTGGCCAGAGATTCATGCGCCAGATCATTTTTGGCGACCACCAGCAGGCCGGATGTATCCTTATCAATGCGGTGCACAATTCCCGGCCGCATCACGCCATTGATGCCTGAAAGATCTTTGCAGTGATCCAGCAGGCCGTTAACCAGCGTCCCAGAGTAATGACCAGGAGCTGGATGGACCACCAGGCCTTTTGGCTTGTTGATCACAATCAAATCAGAATCTTCATAAATGATATCCAGGTCCATGGGTTCTGGTAAAACTTCCATTGATTGAACAGGCGGCACATTGACTACCAGCACGTCGCCTGGCTGAAGCTTCTGGCTGGCTTTCACCGGCTTATCATTGACTGTTATTCGTTTTTCATCGAGCAGATCCGAAGCGCGTTTGCGGGAAATATCCAGTTTGGCGCACACAAATTTGTCCAATCGAATCGGTACTTCCTCAGCCTGGACAACAAAGGTTTCCAGCCCCCCTTCTTCCTTCGGGTCGAGATCCTCTGCTGAATCTGGATTCTCATCAACAGCACTCTCAATTGGTTCTGGAAATTCAATGGTGGTTTCGTTTTCGTCGTTGATCGTTTCTTGTGTTGGACGTTCAGCCATTTTGTGCAGCCTTCCTTTCTTTCCAGTCATCATACAGCATGACAAACAGTAACAAGATAAATCCAAGGGTAATGCACACATCCGCGATGTTAAAGACTGCAAACGGTGCTCCAAAAATATAAAACCGGAAGAAGTCCCGTACATACCCAAAGAACAGGCGGTCAATCAGATTTCCGATGGCCCCTGCTAAAATCAATGCCAAAGCAAACTCCATCTTGGAGTCTTTGGTTTTAAAAAAGGCGTAAACCATGACGACAATCGCGCCGATGGTCAGGATATAGAAAAACCACATTCCAATGCCCGCAAAGCTGGAAAATGCCGCCCCATAATTGCGAACATAGGTCAGTTCAAAAAAGCCGGGAACAACCACCAAGGTTCCATCCAGCGGGATATTTTTGACAATCGCCCATTTGGTCCATTGATCCAGCCCCACCAGAATGGCCAGCAGCAGCAGGCAGGTAAAGATCGCCGGCGCTTTGTTCTGGATTTTTTGTGTAAAAGACAAGGCCGTCCCCCCTTTCTGTTTTGCAGATGCGCCCAAGGCATCTTTTTTATTGGGTTTGCAATGATTGGTTTCAGATGGTTTCAAGAAAATCTCCTTTATCATAAGGCTATCGTTCGAGCCAGTATTTAGTGTAGTAGAGATTAGTCAAAAGAACATGAAACAAATCTAGAATTTTAACTTAAAAAAGCTTGTTGCCTTTCTTAGCATGGAAAATCATCTTGTAGAACAGCCATAAACTTAAGCAGAAGGACAAGAAGAAACCAGCAAAGCCAAGCAACGGAATTTCTAAAAATCTCGGCTTCATATTTGTCGTGCAGATAATCGAGCTGCCCATTAATAAGGCAGCAATCAGAATGCAGACGATCAGCCGGTCTACCCAGCGGTTCACTTCAGGCAGCAGGTCGCTTTGCAGCTCTGCCAGTGAAAGCCCCAGGCGCAGTTGTCCGCGCTGCAAAAGGCCTAAAATATGATCCAGCTTTAAAGGCAGGTTCATCAGGGCCTGACCATCGGCATACCCTTGGCGAAGCAGCTTTTGAAGCTCCTGGTTCCAGTCGATCTGATCGATCGAAGTTTTTGACTCCGAAATATAGAAAGCCATATTGACCGACGGATCCAGATCTTTGAGCGTTCCTTGAATCGTCACCATGCTTCGGGCCAGCATCGTAATGCCTTTGGGCAGTCTGATTTTGTAGGTATTGCAGACTTCGATGGCTTCTTCGATCATTTTTCCAAGATCCAGCGAAGCAAAATCCTGGCCGACATAACGGGATAAATACCGGTCCAAGGCATTGGAAAAGCCGACATAGTCCAGATCATCCGGCGCAATGCCAATGGCCAGCACCGCATCAGTCAGCCGCGAAGTATCCCGGGCAGCCAGGGCCTGCAAAGCCTGGAAAATCGCTGCCGATTCAGATTGGCTGATTTCGCCCATCATCCCGAAATCAAGCCAGCAGATTTTTCCATCATCGATTTTCAAGTTGCCTGAATGCGGATCCGCATGGAAAAATCCATAGTCAATGACCTGCGATAAAAAATTCATCCCCAGCCGGGTTGCAATTTCCCGGCGGTCATAGCCAAGCTTGGCCAGTTTGGGATACTCATCAATCTGGTCGCCGCCGATTTCTTCCATCACCAAAATATTCGGCTTGGTATAATCGGTATAAATTTTAGGGACATGAATATATTGAAGCTCTTCGCATTCTTTTGCAAAGCGGATCGCATTGGCTGCCTCGTGGCGAAAGTCCATTTCTTCCTGGGCCGAGGTCCAGAATTCATCGATCACATCTTCGACATCGACCAGATCGCGGACCACTTCACTCAGCGAAAGAATTTTGCCGGCTTTGCGCAGCATCTCAACATCGACTTTCATCTGCCCGTAAATACCGGGCCGCTGGACTTTAACGACGACTTTTTGGCCATCGTGCGTTATGGCTTCATGAACCTGGGCCATTGACGCTGAACCGAGCGGCTCTTTGGAAAAGCTGGTGAATAATTCTTCCGGGGTTTTGCCATAGGCTTTGATTATTTCCTTACGGACCGTTTCATAAGGCATCGGTGCGACATTGGAGCGCAGCTTTTCAAGTTCCTTAGTGTATTGAGAAGGCAGCAAATCCGAGCGAGATGACATGATCTGGCCGAGTTTGACATAGGTCGGGCCAAGGTCTTCAAGAATCATCCGCAACTTGACAGGAGTCATCTCTCGCAATGCTTTATACTTACTGACAGTTTTGACAATCTGGATAAACCGCTTGTGCGGCGAAATCGGCTTTGGGACGCCATCATCGAGTCCAGACGCTTCCCGGTTGGATGAAGCAGCTTGTTTGGGAGTGGCATTGGAGTGCAGCGGCGCATTTTCAAGCAGCTTTGGCAATCGAATTGGATTTTCGGTTTGATCAGCGGCTGGTTTTGGCTGTTTTGGGGGCTGCTTCGAAACAGAAGCTGTATGAGTCTGGTCTTTCTTAGCAGTCTTTGGTTTGGGAAAGACCGAATTTGAGGAGTCGAAATCTTCGGGTTTTAAGGGTTCAGCAGCCGCTTCTTCAAGTTCCACCGCTTCAATTGCTTCAACGTTCCATTCTTCAAGATCGAGTCCGGCTGCTTCCAGTTCAGCTTGTTCTTCCTGGCTCCAGACTTTTGCGGACGAAGCTTGAAAGGTTGAAGCAGGTTCAGCTGACGTTTCCTGGATTGATTCCGGTTTAGTCCCAATCGAGTCGGTTTTCTGACAAGCATCCATGCCTCGTTCAGCCTGGTCCTGCTCGGGATTCGAAGCAGTTGAAATGGCAGCTGCCCCTTTACCCTTGAGCTGGGCTTGAGACGGTTGCTCATCAGCCTGCTTTGGTGTTCTCTTTCCATTTCTATTGGGATCGGAATGTGCTGGTTGACTAGAAGAAGCGTTAGATGGGAGCACTGTTGGCTGCTGGTCGAGTTTTTCAGGCTCCGGGACAGCCGTCTTGATGTTTAAGGCCTGCTGTTCTTTAGGGCTGCTTTGTGCGGGCGGGACCTGGGTCTGGATCGTTTTCTGGTCGATTGTCGTGGTTTTTCCATTTTGTGATACCGACTCAGCCTTGACTTTTTCTTGAACAGATTGCGTAGCAATCAGTGTTCCTGCTGCTTTTTCAAGATTCGAAGCTGTATGCAAGCCAGTCTGGCTGCCATCCGTTTGAAAGTCTACCGTCTCATCCTGCTCGACAATTCTTTCTTCTGCTCCTTTCTCTGTAGTCTTTGCCTTGTGATCGAGATGCGTCTGCAGACCAAAATCGTGGCGGTCAGGCAGATCAACCTGGAAAGACAGTTTTCCGCCTGGTGTTTGTAAAGCCGATGAAAAACGGGTCTTTTCATGAACATCTGGTCTGGTATGGACAATTTCAACCTCTTCGTTTTGAGCTGCATATTGCGAAACATCTTGAAATTGGTCCTGAATGGATTGCTGGCGGTGATCAGTCTTCTGTTTTTTTGGCTGTTTCATCTTGACCTCCGTGCTTGAGAGGCGTATTTGCGATCTCTTCTTTTTCGGTATTCGTAATTTGAATCGAAATTGAGGGAATAGGGATATGGAAGGCCAAATCAATGGCCCATTTATTTTTCTTGTCAATTTTAATCATATTGCAATTTTAACATAGACCTTAAATCCGCCTTTTTTCATACCCGAACGTCTGCTTTAGGTGCTTCAGGCAAGAAAAAAGACCGCTTTTCGAACGGTCTTAAAAGAGTTTTAGAGTTTGTCAAACTATTCTTCGATTTAAAATAAAATCATTTTTACAGTTTTCAGTTTTCGAATTTCTCCGCTTAAACGTTCAGCTTCAAATCTTCATCAGTATACAAGCCAGCTTTTATGAACATTTTATGGATAATCCACGTAATCAACGCTGGTAGGATAAAGGAGACCAAAATCAAACCCAGCCAGTTCATCATACCAACACTGGCCAGTCCACCTTCATTCATCCAGCCAGTAATGACACCAATCTGGCCAACCAGACCACAAGTGCCCATGCCGCTGGAAATGGCCGGACCGTTCATCTGCAGACTAAAGATGCAGGTGGCAATCGGGCCAATAATCGCACTGGCTAAAATCGTTGGCAGCCAGATCATAGGCTTGCGGATAATATTGCCCATCTGCAGCATAGATGTTCCAAGGCCCTGTGCAACCAGCCCAGACCAGCGGTTGACCGCAAAGGACATCACGGCAAAGCCAATCATCTGCGTGCAGCAGCCAGCCAAGGCTGCCCCGCCAGCAAGACCCGTCAGGGATAAAGCAGCACAAATGGCTGCAGAGCTAATCGGAAGGGTCAAGAAGATTCCCATCAGCACTGACACAATGACACCCATCAGCAAAGGCTGAAGTTCCGTCGCCCACATGATCAAATTGCCCAGCCAGATCGCACCAGCACCAATTGATGGAGCCAAGGCTATCGAAAGGAGTGCCCCAATGCAGATCGTCACAAACGGTGTCACCAGAATATCGACTTTTGTCTCCTTCGAAACCAGTTTGCCGCATTCGCAAGCAATCACTGCAACAAAGTAAACAGCCAGCGGACCGCCAGCTCCACCTAACGCATCGGCTGCATATCCAACGGCTAACAGCGAGAACAAAACAAGATTCGGGGCGTTCAAGGACATCCCGATGGCCGCCGCCATTGCAGGTCCTTTCACGGCACTGGCAAATGTACCAATTTGGGCAAGGACTTCGACATTTAACAAAGTGCCCAGGGTATCCAAAATTGTACCCATTAACAAAGATGCAAATAAACCTTGCGCCATGGCCGATAAAGCATCGATACCATAGCGCTTTGCGGAAATCTGGACGTCTTTCCGCGCCAGAAATGCTGCAGCAGCTTCCATACTCTACTCAATTTCCTCCTGTAAGAATTTTCTTGGTTGCTCTAGAGTATAAAGCTCCCACTTTTTTACCGCAATTGTGTTTTTGATTTCCCTTTCAAAACCGCAAAAAAACTGCTGGAATCCTGAATTTGTTCCAGCAGTCAATAGTGCTTCGATTTGATTTAAGCTTTTCTTTATTCTTTCACTTCTCGTGGACCTGAAAAATAAGACCATGCCTGGCTAATGATTCTGGATATCCAGCGCTGCCTGATCGTCTTTATCCTTTGTGACCGTTCCGCCGGCCGCTTCCACTTCAACGGCTGTGGCTTCAAAAGAATCTTCTTCTGTGCTTGGCTTTTCGCCTTCAAGTGCTTCTTTGTAAATATGAAGCTTATCAATCTGATCTTTTGACAGCGTCGGATACTGCGGATCAATTTTTTCAAGGGCATTCAATATGGCTTCCGAAACCAGATAGCGGGCGAACCATTTCTTATCCGCTGGAATGACATACCAAGGATTATGTTCGGTAGAAGTGGCATTGATCATATCCTCATAGGCTTCGGTATACTGCTTCCAAAGGCCGCGCTCACTTAAATCTGCCTCTGAGAACTTCCAGTTCTTTTCTGGTCGTTCAATCCGCTCTAAAAACCGCTTCTTCTGGGTTTTCGCAGAGACATTGAGATAAATCTTCACGATCCGGTAGCCATTGTCATATAAATATTCTTCAAATTGAGAAATCTGTTTGTAACGACGCGTAATGATGGAAGAATCTAGCAGCCGGTCTGGAAGTTTATAGGTTTTCCAGAGCTCACGAACCTTGACAATTAATACGTCTTCATAGTAAGAACGGTTAAATATGGCAATTTTACCGCGCTCTGGCAGCGCCTTGTTGAAACGCCATAAAAAGTCATGGGCCAAGTCTTGATGGGTTGGCGATTTAAAACTGTAGACATCAACTCCTTGAGGATTGACCCCGCTCATGACATGCTTGATGGTTCCATCTTTGCCGGCTGCGTCCCGCGCTTGAATCAGGATGATTAATCCTTCCCGGCCATCCGCATATAGTTTATCCTGCAATTGCTGGATCTGAAGCTGATTGGCTGCTGTTTTCGCCACCAGTTCTTCTTTGCGGTGTTTCATATCTTTAGGAGAGGTAGGAACTTTTTTCAGATTGATCTCTTCGGATCCATCATATCGATATTCTTTGAGCATACTATCCTGCTTTCTATTGGTTTGATTCAAGTATAGAAGGCTTTCTACGAATTTCAGGAGCTGGATACTCAAAGAGATGGAGACAGATTCTGGATTGACGCTTCACTCGCATTTGATTTACCGATCAGCTTTTGACCAACCAAGTTTTGTAATTCCATTTTGATGCCAGATTAACCTGTTTCTCTTTAACAGGGCCTATCAATCAGGACAGAGATCCACTCCAAACTGCAAGAAAGAGACAAAAAACAAAACAGCGGAAATCCAGTCGCTTGAATCGAAGAATTTTCGCTGCTTTGTGGTGATGGTTACCTAGTATTTACTGATCAAATCATTTCGGCTTTATCTATCGTTGAAATCAGGATATTTGGAGTGATAAAGCGCAAAGGAAAAACCGGTTTTTGCCGAAAAAGCTTGCACTTTCAAAGGTGATGCCGACCACCTGTTATATGGTGAAAATATGAATTTTGTATTTATTTTTTAAAATTTAAATTCTTATATTGTTTTAGATAAAGCATTTATTCCTTTGGCGCTTTGGGATTACTATTGCGAAATTTACTCTTTTTAAGCGATCTGACGAGTTTTCGAATTGATCAGCAAATACTACCTAAATTGAGTTTTTCAGTTATCCTCGCTGCTGACTCAAGCGATGAAGAAGCCGTTTCAAAACTGGAGAAGCTTCTAAAGCAGGGGCAGCTTCCACCAGCAAAACCGAGGCAAAAATCAATAAACCGCCAACAATCATAATCGGGCTTTTGGCTTCATGCAAAATCAAAAAGCCAAATAGATTTCCCCATAAACTTTCTGTACACAGCAAAATCGAGCAGGCGGCCGGTGAAGTATACTGCTGGGCAGTGGTCTGCAGCAGATAGCAGACAAAGGTCGCGAGCACGATGGAATAACCAACCGAAATATAGCCGCCCATGCTGATCGAAGCAGGCCAGGTGGTCATCAAGCCAAAAGGCAGGGCACAAAGGGCAGCAGTGGTCAACTGCACTGCATTGATTACAGTTGCCGAAGCGGACTTAGCCTGATCTAACGAGACAATCTGCGCAGCAAAGAAAAAGGCACAGACTAAGGTCAGCAAATCGCCGGAATTAAAAGAAAAGCTGCCGCCGGACAAAGATAGGCAGCCGATGCCAACAAGACAGATCACAGCCGCTGCAAATACGATTGGATCAGGTTTCTTGTGATAAATCACCCAGACAATAAAGGGGACAAAAATCACATTGACGGCGGTTAAAAAAGCATTCATGCCCGTTGTCGTCCGTTCCAGGCCAAAAGTCTGTAACGCAAAAGCCATATAGAGCAGGACGCCGGAAATGACACCGATTTTCAAGGCTTCTTTACTGACTTTTTCATGAGCCAGCCAGACTGGAAGCCATGCCAGGACAGCCGCACCCGCAAACCGAAGCAATAAAAACGCAAAAGCCGTAAACACGCCAAGCCCTAATTCTGTGGCGACAAATCCTCCGCCCCAGATTACGGCGGTCAGCAGACAAAAGAAATTTGCTTTCTGTTTTGACATAAAACTCCTTTCCAAAACTTTCCATTCATTGTAGCGGTACTCAATCCAATCACAGATCTCAGGTTGTCAAATTGTCCATTTTTTACAGATTTCATCGCAAATTGCCTAAAATAAAACGAGAATCATGGACGATTCTCGTTTCTATACTTTGGATAAATTGGTGGATACTACAAGCCGGCAGTCAACAAATGGGATTGAAACAATTGACTGAGCTGGAAACCATATTGTTTGCGAATTTCACTGCCATCAATCATAACGGTTCGCCAGGCTGGATCCAAAACCGTTGGAGAATTGGGCTCTTGATAAATCTGATCTGCCTGGGCCTGATCAATCATCTTGTTGCGAACCATCGCATCCAAAACCAGTTTCTGCTTTGCCCTGGCATTTTCAAAGTGGTCTGAAAGCTGGAAATAGCCGGGTGATTGCGGAATCCCCGCTAAAATTGTCGTCTGGGCAACAGTCAGTTGGCTTGGTTCGACCCCATAATAACCGTGAGCGGCAGCATCAATACCATGATAGCCATCGCCATAGTTAATAATATTGACATACAAAGCCAGAATTTCTTCTTTGGAATACATTTCGCATAACCGATGCGCCAATACGATTTCAGCCGCTTTCCAAACAGCTGTACCATCATATTGGCGGTATAGATTTTTGACCACCTGCATCGCGATCGTCGAACCGCCAGATCTTGGTATGGATGGAATAAACTGGCTGGCCGCAGCCCGGATCAAAGAAAGAATATCGACTGCACCATGCTGGTAATACCTGGCGTCTTCAATTGCAATGGTTGCCTGATAAAGACTAGGTGCGACCTGATCATAAGGCACATACCGGGGATTACTTCGAACGGTATCTACCAGCGAAGTTAAAGGCTGCCGGCTTTCAAATTCATTGGCTTTATCGATTCCATCCTTAAAAAACCAGACTACTGTAGCAATCAAGACGATCACTATCAGTAAAAAGAGTCTTTTGAAGAACTTTTTCATACATTACCTCAGTCGCTGCATACTGGATGCAACTGGTGCTTTAAGCTTATCATTCCTTGCCTTGGCCAGGCATCGACACAGCTTTCGCTTTTCTTACGCCAGCGCAAGAATGAACAGGCCAAATTTTAAAAACCTTTACTCGAGAGAGTACCACCCTGCAAACGCTGGATTTCCCACCATACTAGTTTCAGTTCTTAAACACTTTACTCAAGATTGCTTCGACACGATTCATTTATAAAGGTAAAGATATAACAAAAAAAATACTCAAAGATCCAAAACAACGTTTGAGTCTCTTAATGATTATACTCATTTTGCCTATCCTGCCTGTTACAAAGTATCCAACTTACTTAGATTAGCCAAGGAAGCAAGGATTGCACCAGCTGCGGTTCGTGAATTTAAAAAGTATATAGTATTTGCTGATCAATTCGAAAACTCGTCAGATCGTTTAAAAAGAGTAAATTTCGCAATAGTAATGCCAAAGTGCCAAACGAATAAACGCTTTACCTAAAGCAATATAAGAATTTCAATTTTAAAAAACAAATACAAAATTCATATTTTCACCATATAACAGGTGGTCGGCATCATCTTTGAAAGTGCAAGCTTTTTCGGCAAAAACCGGTTTTTCCCTTGCACTTTTTCACTTCAAATATCCTGATTTCAACGATAGATAAAGCCGAAATGATTTGATCAGCAAATACTATATAGAGGCTGCTGCTTACCACTATTGCTGGATACCTGTAAAAAAACTCTGGGAAATCATTGAAGAACAAAATCCAGGAAAATATTCTAAAGAGGATTTGGAAAATTTGTTAATATAAAAATTACTGCGGTAAAAAGGGACGCTAACTTCATGCAGGTTAAAGTGTTTTCTTCGAGTAAGAGCTCCACCAAAGTATTCCTGCTGCCATTTACTTATAAAGTATTCCTGCTGCCATTTACTTATATTGATAGAGAAAACCCAATGCCATTCGGTTTGGCGGCAAATAGTATCTTTCGATCAATATCGGCAATTTATTAATTACCTTCCCGCTACGCCTATCTTTTAGAGATTATATTCTTATCCAAAGATTGTCTTTTAGCCTCAT